>JAKLLB010000039.1:2796-37193 GCA_023150345.1 Aquabacterium sp. | reverse complement strand
GCCGCCGCTGGTGGCCTGGACGTAGGCGCCCAGCAGCCCGGCAGCCAGCGGCGCCTCGAAGAGGATGGGAACCTCGCAGGTGGCGACCTTGCGCCCGTGCAGGCGCGCCAGTGCCCTCTCGGCGGCATAGCGACCCACCGACTCGGGCGAGGCCAGTGCCATCGGGTCGCGCATCGAGGTGTACCAGGCATCGCGCTCCATGTGCGCACCGCGCCCGGCGATGGGGGCCACCGAGATCGAGTGGCGCGAGCTGGCATAGCCGCCGCGAAAGCCCCGCGTGTTGCCGGCCCAGAAGTGCGACTGCTGGGCCGAAACCGCTGCGCCCTCGCTGTTGGTGATGCGCCGGTCCGTTGCGAAGGCCGCGTCCTCGCAGCGTTGCGCCAGTTCAGCGGCCTGGGCCGCATCGACCGCCCAGGGGTGAAAGAGGTCGAGGTCGAGCGCGGCTTCGTCGGGGCCGGCGAGATCCGCCTCGTCGGGAAGGCCGGCAGCCGGGTCTTCGGCGGTGAAGCGGGCGATGTCATAGGCCGCCCGCACCGTCTGCTCCAGCGCCTGGCGCGAGAAGTCGGAGGTGCTGGCATTGCCGCGGCGCTGCCCCAGGTAGACCGTGACGCCGACCGACTTGTCGCGGTTGCGTTCCACGTTCTCGAGTTCGCCCTTGCGCACCGATACCGACAGACCGGCACCTTCCGAGACCTCGGCCGCGGCGTCGCTGGCGCCCAGCCCGCGCGCAATGGCCAGCGTGTCCTCGATGATCTGCTGGAACTGTTCGGGCGCGTAGGCGAAGCCTTGCGGTGTGGTCGATGGGGTCATGGATCGAGAGCCGGCTCAGGGTGGGCGACAATCATAGCCATGCGCACGCGACCCGCATCCGCCGCTGCGGACACCGACGAAGACGGCGGCGAACGCCCCAGCAAGACCCAGCTCAAGCAACAGGCCCACGAGTTGCAAACCCTGGGATTGGCGCTGGCTGCCCTGCCAGAAGACCGGTTCGCGGCGATCGCCATGCCCGAACGCCTGCGCGAAGCCATCGCCGAGTACCGCCGCACCCGCTCGTACGAAGGCCGCCGGCGCCAGATGCAATACGTGGGCAAGTGCATGCGCCTGGTCGACCCGGCGCCGCTGCGCGAGGCGGTGGCGGCCTACCAACTCGGATCGGCCCGCGAGACGCTGGCGCTGCACGAGGTGGAGCGCTGGCGCGACGAGTTGATCGCCGACGACGGCGCGCTCGACCGCTGGGTGCAGGCCCACCCCGACACCGACCTGCAGCGCCTGCGCAGCCTCGTGCGGGCCGCCCGACGCGATGCCCAGGCCGCGCCGCAACAGCGCCAGGCCCGCGCGTACCGCGAGCTGTTCCAGTTCATCAAGCCCGTGCTGGCCTCGCTGCAGGCCCAACCGCCAGGCGCGCCGGATGGCGCCGACGATGCGCAAGACGACGCCGCGACCTGAGTCACCGAACCCCTCACATCCCAATCCCACTGCGACACCATGAGTGACTTCGACCCTGTGCGCATCGGCGTGGTTTCGGTCAGCGACCGCGCCTCCAGCGGTACCTACGCCGACCAGGGCATACCGGCGCTGCAGGACTGGCTGGGCCGTGCGCTGCGCAACCCCATCGAGTGGCATACGCGGCTGATTCCTGACGAGCGCGAGACCATCGCGCAGTCACTGCGGGCTCTGGTCGATGACGAGCACTGCGACTTGGTGCTCACCACCGGCGGCACCGGCCCGGCACCGCGCGATGTCACGCCCGAGGCCACGCTGGATGTGGCCGTCCGCGAGATGCCCGGCTTCGGCGAGCAAATGCGCCAGATCAGCCTGCGCTTCGTGCCCACGGCCATCCTGTCGCGCCAGGTGGCCGTAATCCGTGGGCGCGCGCTCATCATCAACCTGCCCGGACAGCCGAAGTCGATCGCCGAAACGCTGCAGGGGCTGCCCGAGCAGGGCGCCACGGGCATCTTTGCCGCTGTGCCCTACTGCATCGATCTCATCGGCGGGCCGTATCTCGAGACCGACGAAGCGGTGTGCAAGGCGTTCCGGCCCAAGAGCGCCGTGCGGCCGCCGCGCAGCGCTACTTGACCAGGCGGTTCAGCCCGGCGGCGTCGAAGGTCTCGGTGGTGTGCGCATCCTGCGGCACGCAGTCGGACGCAGGCAGTTCGCGCGATCGCGCCGAGAGCTTTTCGATGGCCTGCCACAGCAACGCGATCTGGTGCTCATGACCCGCCGCGTTGTCGATCAGGCCTTTCATGGCCTGCGCCACGGGGTCATCGCCCTGCGTCACGCCGTAGGCCGAGAAGCCCATGCGTGCGGCCGCGGCCTCACGAGCGGACTCGGCCTCGGCCTGCAGAATGCGCGCCGGATTGCCCACCGCGGTGGCCCCTGGCGGCACCGGCTTGACCACCACGGCGCCTGACCCCACCCGGGCCCCATCGCCCACGGTGAAGCCACCCAGCACCTGGGCATTGGCACCGACGATCACACCGCGCCCCAACGTGGGGTGGCGCTTCGCGCCGCGGGTGAGCGTCGTGCCGCCCAGGGTCACACCCTGGTAGATGGTGCACTCGTCACCCACCTCGGCGGTTTCGCCGATCACCACGCCCATGCCGTGGTCGATGAACACCCGCCGGCCGATGGTGGCGCCCGGATGGATCTCGATGCCGCTGAAGAAGCGGCCCAGGTGGGACAGGAACCGCCCGGTCCACTTGAACCCCGCGCCCCACGCCGCATGCGCCATGCGGTGCCAGATCAGCGCATGCAGGCCCGGGTAACACGTGAGCACCTCCCACGTCGAGCGCGCGGCGGGGTCGCGCTCACGGATGCAGGCGATGTCTTCACGAAGGCGGCTGAACATGGTGAATGCGGGCAGTTCGAGCCCCAAGTATGCGGCATTGCAGTACCGAATTGACCGCGCGGGGTTCATGCCCCACGCCGCAGCAGGGGAGCATCACTCGGAGCCTGTGCGGACACAGGCTGCCCAGGCTACCCGCGTGGCGGCCTCGGTCGCTGCAGTGCCCGCGCGATGCCACGCAGGATGTGAAGTTCCTGTTGCGTGAGTTGCGCACGGTTGAGCAGTTGCTGCAGGCGAGGCATCAGGCGCTTGGGCGCGGCGGGGTCCAGGAACCCGATGTCCTGGAGCGCCTGCTGCCAGTGCGCCAGCGCACCCGCCACTTCGGGGGCGGTGGCCAGTTCCACCGGTTGCGTGCGTTCAACGACGTCGAACCCGCCCAGCGCCTGTCGCCACTCGTAGGCGATCACCTGCACCGCCTGGGCCAGGTTGAGCGAGCCGTAGTCCGGATGCGTGGGAATGCTCAGGCAGGCATGGCAGCGCCAGACATCGTCGTTGGCCAGACCGTACCTCTCGCCACCGAAGACGAATGCCACGGCCTGCCCCTGTGGCGCGAGCGCCTGGAAGTGCGCGCGCGGCGCGTAGGTCGGTGGGCCGAAGTCACGGGGTGTCATGGCCGTGGCACAGGCGTGGGTGATGCCCTCGAGCGCTTCGTCCAGGCTGTCGACCACCCGGGCCCGCACCAGGATGTCGGCAGCGCCGCTGGCCATGGCCACGGTGTCTTCATGGCAGGTCACGCCGGCCTGCCGCGGACTCACCAGCACCAGATCGGAGAAACCCATCACCTTCATGGCGCGCGCCGCGGCGCCCACATTGCCCGGGTGGCTGGTGTGCATGAGGACGAAACGTGCGTGATTGCCGGGCAGTGGCATGGGGCGGCCGGTAAAATCGGGTGTTTTGCGGCCATTGTCGCGCCGACGCCATGGAGTCATCACCGGGCTGCCCAGGTTGACTCAACCCCATCGAAGGGGGCGTCAGCGCACGCTTGCCGCCGCCCGGGGGCGCCCTGTCCCCCACGCCAGCCTGCCCCGGCGCGACCGCGCGCTCTCCGATCCCATGTCGCAATCGCTCCATCCCATGCTCAACATCGCCATCAAGGCGGCTCGCGCCGCTGGGGCGATCATCAACCGTGGCTCGCAGGACCTCGACCTGCTGAAGGTCACCCACAAGGGTCCGAACGATTTCGTCAGCGAGGTTGACCAGGCCGCCGAAGCCGCCATCATCGACACGCTGCTCACCGCTTACCCGGCCCACGGCATCCTGGCCGAGGAGTCCGGTCGCACGCACGGCGCCCGGCACAGCGAATTCGTCTGGATCATCGATCCGCTGGACGGCACCACCAACTTCCTGCACGGTTTCCCGGTCTACGCGGTTTCCATCGCGCTGGCGCACCGCGGCGTCGTGCAGCAGGCCGTGGTCTACGACCCGACCCGCAACGACCTGTTCTTCGCCTCGCGCGGCCGCGGCGCCTTCCTCAACGACCGTCGCCTGCGCGTGAGCAAGCGCACGCGGCTGGCCGACTCGCTGATCGGTACCGGGTTCCCCTTCCGCAAGGGCGACAGCTTCCAGCGCTACGTGAAGATGTTCGAGTCCGTGATGCAGTCGTGCGCCGGCGTACGCCGGCCCGGCGCGGCCGCACTCGACTTGTGTTATGTGGCCGCCGGCTGGTACGACGGGTTCTTCGAGACCGGACTGAATCCGTGGGACATGGCCGCGGGCTCGCTGATGATCACCGAGGCCGGTGGCCTGGTGGGCAACTTCACCGGCGAAGCCGACTTCCTGTACCAGCGCGAGCTCGTGGCGGGCAATCCAAAGGTCTACGGCCAGCTGGTGACGCTGCTGGCACCGTACAGCCGGGTTGTCAAGGCCGATGACGCCGGGGTGGACAACCCCGCCGACGCTGCGACCGCGCACCCGGTCGTCACGCCGGCCCAGGCACTGGCGGCCACCGTGCTGGCCGACGGCCACGCGGACCTGCACGCGCAAGCCCCGAAGCCGATCTCCGACGCCGACCCATCGCCGTCGACCACCGCGCCGCCACGCCAACGGCAGCCGATCCGCATCCGCCGCGCAGCCGAGATCGATCCAGCCGCGGCTGGCACACTGCCTGCAGCGCCGCCGCCCCAGCGCCGCCGCGGCGTCGCCGAGCCGGCCCCGGCCGACGCGCGGGCATCGAAGGCGGCCGCGCGCAGCAACGCCGATCGACCCAACACAGGCAAGGCCGGACCCAAAGGCACTTCGCGCGCGGGCGCCGGTGGCCACCGTGCGGGCGGCACCGACCGATCAGCCCCGCCGCGGCGACGCAACAACGACCGCGGCTGAGCGCAGCGGCCCCGGCCCCGGGGTGATCGCCCAGGGTCGCCGTGCTCGGGGCCGCGCCGATGTCCATCCGGCCGTCGCTGATGCAGACCACGGTGTCGGGCCGGGCCATCGAGCGGTCCGCCCGCCCTGGCGTCCCCTAACATCGCGTCCTCGATGAATACCCAGGCGCTGTCGTCACCCGTCGACGAGCACATGCTCGCCGCCCACACCCCCATGATGGCGCAGTACCTGCGCATCAAGGCCGAGTTCCCCGACACGCTCGTGTTCTATCGCATGGGCGACTTCTACGAGCTGTTCTACGACGATGCGCGCAAGGCCAACCGGCTGCTCGACATCACGCTGACCACGCGCGGCCAAAGCGCGGGCGAGCCGGTGGTGATGGCCGGGGTGCCGGTGCACTCGGTGGAAACCTACCTCGCGCGCCTGATCAAGCTGGGCGAGGCGGTGGCCATCGCCGAGCAGGTGGGGGATGTGGCCAGCGCCAAAGGGCCGGTGGAGCGCAAGGTGGTGCGGGTGGTGACCCCTGGCACCGTGACCGACAGCGAACTGCTGGCCGAGCGCGCCGACACGGTGCTGCTGGCACTGGCGCGCGATGCCGGCACGCGCGCGGCTGCCAGTGCGGGCAACGCGCGCTGGGGTCTGGCCTGGCTGGCCCTGGCCGGCGGCCAGCTCGGCGCTACCGAGTGCACCGAGGCCGAGCTGGCGGCCTGGCTCGCCCGGCTGGAGCCTGCCGAGGTGCTGCTGGCCGATGCCGAGGTGCCGCCCGCGCTGGCTGCGCATGGTGCCGCGCGCACGCAGCGCCCGGCCTGGCAGTTCGATGCCGCCTTGGGCGAGCGCAAGCTGTGTGCGCTGCTGCGGGTGAACTCGCTGCAGGCCTACCAGGGTGAGCACCTGGGTCCGGCGCTGGCCGCGACGGCGGCGCTGCTGGCCTATGCCGAGCACACCCAGGGCCAGGCGCTGGCCCATGTGGATGCGCTGCAGGTGCTGCGTGCGCAAGACCTGATCGACCTGTCGCCGGCCACGCACCGCAACCTCGAGCTCACGCGCACGCTGCGCGGCGAGGAGTCGCCCACGCTGCTGTCGCTGCTGGACACCTGCCGCACCGGCATGGGCAGCCGCGCGCTGCGGCATTGGCTGGCGCACCCGCCGCGCGAGCGCGCCCGCCCGCTGGAGCGGCACCAGGCGCTGGGCGAACTCATTGCAGGCGGCTTCGAGCCGCTGCGCGATCTCCTGCGCGGGGTGAGTGACGTCGAGCGCATCGCCGCGCGCGTGGCCCTGCGCCAGGTTCGCCCGCGCGAGCTGGCCGGCCTGCGCCACACGCTGCAGGCCCTGCCCGCGTTGCGGCAGGCCGTGCCTGGCACAGCACCCGTGCTGTCACGCGCACACCGGGCGCTCGACGTGCCGCCCGCACTGGCCGAGCGCCTGGCCGGTGCCATCGCAGACGAACCCGCGGCGCTGCTGCGCGATGGCGGCGTCATCGCCACGGGCTTCGACGCCGAGCTCGACGAGCTGCGCGCCATCGGCCAGAACTGCGATGCCTTCCTGCTCGAACTCGAGGCACGCGAGCGCCAGCGCACCGGCATCGGCAATCTGCGCGTGCAGTACAACCGCGTGCATGGGTTCTACATCGAGGTCACCACGTCGGGTCTGGACCGCGTGCCGGCCGACTACCAGCGCCGCCAGACGCTGAAGAACGCGGAGCGGTTCATCACGCCCGAGCTCAAGGCCTTCGAGGACAAGGCGCTGTCCGCCCAAGAACGTGCGCTGGCTCGCGAGCGCTGGCTCTACGAGCAACTGCTCGACGACCTGCAGGCGCACCTGGCCACGCTGGCGGCGCTGGCCCGCGCGCTGGCCACCCTGGACGCGCTGGCAGCGTTGGCCGAACGCGCCACCACGCTCGGCTGGGTGTGCCCGCAGTTCGTGCCGCAGCCGTGCATCGAGATCGAGCAGGGCCGCCATCCCGTGGTGCAGGCGCGGCTGCAGGAAGTCGGCGGCGGGCCGTTCATCGCCAACGATTGCCGGCTCGACGCGCGCACGCGCATGATGGTCATCACCGGGCCCAACATGGGCGGCAAGAGCACCTACATGCGGCAGGTGGCGCTGATCGTGCTGCTGGCGTCGATGGGCTCGTACGTGCCCGCGCGTGCCTGCCGGCTGGGGCCGATCGATGCCATCCACACCCGCATCGGCGCGGCCGACGACCTGGCGAATGCGCAATCGACCTTCATGGTCGAAATGACCGAAGCCGCGGCCATCATGCACGGCGCCACCGAGCACAGCCTGGTGCTGATGGACGAGATCGGGCGCGGCACCAGCACCTTCGACGGCCTGGCGCTGGCCGGTGCCATCGCCAGTCACCTGCACGACCGCAGCCGCGCCTTCACGCTGTTCGCCACACACTATTTCGAGCTCACCGAGTTTCCCGCGCGCCACGAGCGGGCGGTGAACATGCATGTCTCGGCTGCCGAGAGCGGGCACGACATCGTGTTCCTGCATGCGGTGGAGCCCGGCCCCGCCAGCCGCAGCTACGGTGTGCAGGTGGCGCGCCTGGCCGGGATGCCCGCGCCATTGGTGCGCCAGGCGCGCGCCACACTGGAGGCGCTGGAAGCGCAGCAGCGTGCCCAGCAGGCTCAGGTGGACCTGTTCGCCGCGCCGCCGCCTGCCGCCGATGTGCCGGCGACGCCCTCGCTGCTCGAGCGTGAACTGCACGACATCGACCCCGACACCCTGAGCCCACGCCAGGCGCTCGAGGCCCTGTATCGACTCAAGACCCTCGCCCGGGACTCCCAGCCATGACCTACTGCATCGGCATCCGCCTGAACGCCGGCCTGGTGTTTCTGTCCGACTCGCGAACCAACGCGGGCATGGACCAGATCAGCACCTTCCGAAAGATGATGATCTATGAAAAGCCAGGCGACCGCTTCATGGTGCTGCTGTCGGCCGGCAACTTGAGCATCAGCCAGTCGGTGCGCGAACTGCTGCAGGTCGAAAGGATCGACGGCGGCCCCGATCAGCCGCCGCTGACGATCTGGAGTGCGCAGAGCATGTTCGATGCCGCACGGGTGCTGGGCGCCACGGTGCGCCGCGTCTACGAGCAGGACGGCCCCTCGCTCAAGGCCACGGGGGTGGACTTCAATGCCTCGATGATCCTAGGCGGCCAGATCAACGGCGAAGCGATGCGCATGTTCCTCGTCTACTCGGCGGGCAACTTCATCGAGGCCACGCGCGAGACCTGCTTCTTTCAGGTGGGCGAGAGCAAGTACGGCAAGCCCATCCTCGACCGCGTGCTCACGCCCCAGACGCCGCTGGACGAGGCCGCCAAGTGCGCGCTGGTGTCGATGGACTCGACGCTGAAGTCCAACCTGTCGGTGGGCCTGCCGCTGGACCTGCTGGTCTACCGCGAGGGCGCGATGCGCAGCGACGAGCATGTGTGCATCGATGAGTCCAACCCCTACTTCCGCATGATCCGCGAGACCTGGGGCCAGCGCCTGCGCGAGGTGTTCGAGGGCATCGACGACCCGCGCTGGGACGGCGGCGATGCCGAACACCCGCTGATCACCGCCGGCGGGCGCTACGAGCCGATGCGCAAGGTTACCCACGCGGGCGAGCACATCGTCTGAGCCCGCCGTAAGCGCCGCGCGCCGGATTCACCGGTTGGCGCGGATCAGCGAGCCGCGGGGGGTCTGCGCATCGGCTTCGAACTCGCCCTCCCAGCGGTCGCCATTGCGCCAGCGCATCACGCCTTGCCCGTGGCGGCGCCCGGCGCGCCAGCCACCGGTGTACTGGTCACCGTTGGCCCAGGCGTAGGTGCCCTGGCCCTCGGGCAGGCCGGCTGCGAACTGGCCGCGATAGCTGTCACCTGAGGAGAAGTCCATCCGCCCTTCCCCGTTGGGCACACCGTCGTTCACCTCGCCCTGGTAGGTGTTGCCGTTGGGAAAGGACATCGCACCGCGGCCGCGCGCACGTCCGGTGACCCATGTACCGTCGTAGCGCTGACCGTTGAGCCAGGTGTACTGGCCTTGGCCGTCGGGTTCGCCACGGGTGAACTGCCCCACGTACACATCGCCCGACGCATACACCATGCGACCGGTGCCCTGGGGGTCGCCACCGTTCACAGGACCTTCGTAGACATTGCCGTTGGCAAAGCGCAGCGTTCCCACGCCTTCGGGGCGGTCGGCCACCCACTGGCCCTTGTAGCGCTGCCCGCTCACCCAGGTGAACTCGCCCTGCCCCTGGCGCTGGCTGGCCACCACCTGGCCTTCGTAGACTTCGCCGTTGGGCCAGATGATGCGGCCGCTGCCACTGTAGGTGCGCCCGCCGGCATCGGCCGCGAACAAGCCCACCATGCGCGTGCCTCCGCCCAGGGCGACCTCGACGGGGCTGGCAGCGCGTGGGGGTGCGGCAACCGGCGGCGGGGCGGCGGCAACCGACGGCACCGCCGTCGCCTGGACCGAGGCCGCGGGCGGCGCGGCAGGCGTTGGCGCCGAGGCCACGGCAACGCCCCCGGATGCGGGCAACGGCGTCGATGCCGCCCGGCCGCTACCCGACACCGGGTTGGCTGACGCCTCGACCGATCGATCGCGCCGCAGTTGCGCCACGCGCTGAGAGCTGCCCCGGCACCGCTCGGCGGCCAGTTCCCACGCCACCGCCGCCTTGCGGAACAACAGCGCGGCATCGGCCTCGCGTCGCTCGACAGCCGCCACCTCGGCCAGCAGATCCAGGCCGGCGGCATCCTTGTGGCTGGAACTGCAGACCTGGCCGCCGCTGCTGCCAGTGAGCAACCGGGCCCGCGCCTGCTGGCTGTCCGCCAGATTGCGCTCGGCGCGCTGCTTGAAGGCGCCCTGGCACACCTGCGCGGCCTGCTCCCACCAAGCCACCGCCTGGTCCCAGCGCTTCACCGCCTCGGCGGTCTGCCCGGCCATGTGGGGCGTGGTGGCCGCCTCCAGGTCGGCCGCGAGCGCCTGATCGGAAGCCACCGCGCAATCGCTGGTCTGGGCCCGCGCCGCGGCCAGGCCCGAGCCCGCCAGCACCACGCACGCCGCACGCATCGCCCACCGCCCGCTCAGACGCATTGCCACCGTGCCCCCTGATGGAGTCCCATGACCCCGTCACACGCCCCCCGGGCCACGCGACCCAGGTGACGAAAAGTGTAGCCGCGTGGACCCGCGGTCATCGAACTCTCGCGCAGCCGGCGCCCGCGCAATCGCCACGTGCAGCATGTCCGCCACACGCCGGCCCGGCATGCCTGCGGCAGGGGCGCCACGCCCGACGAGGCACACTCCGAGCCATCCACCTCGAGATCTGGCTTCGCCCCATGCCCCGCACGATCGTGTTTGCCCATGCCAACGGCTTTCCGGCCGGCACTTACCGCCAGCTCTTCGATGCCTGGCGCCAAGCCGGCTGGACGGTGATGGCTCCGGAGATGCTCGGACACGACCCAACGTATCCCGTTTCCGGCAACTGGTCCCGATTGCGCGACCAGCTGGCCGACTACGTTGCCACTCACGCCCCGCATCCGGTCGCACTGGTGGGCCACTCCCTGGGTGGTCTGCTCAGCCTGCTGGTGGCCTGCCGGCGGCCCGAGCTGGTGGGCGGCCTGGTCATGCTCGACTCGCCCGTGGTCATCGGATGGCGGGCTCACAGCGTGCGCATGCTCAAGGCCAGCGGATTGATGCAGCGGTTCTCGCCGGGCAGGGTGTCGCGCGCTCGCCGCTACGAGTGGCCCACGCGGCAGGCGGCACTCGCACACTTCGCAGCCAAGCCCACGTTCGCCCGCTGGGCGCCGGGTGTGCTGCACGACTACATCGCGGCCGGCACCCGCCGCGCCGACGGGCGCACCGTATTGGCATTCGACCGCATGATCGAAACCCGCATCTACGACACCGTGCCGCACCACTTCCCGCGGCTGCTGGGCCGCCACCCGCCACGCTGCCCGGTCGGCTTCATCGCCGGCACGCGCTCGCAGGAGATGCGCCTGGGCGGCATGGACGGTTCGCGCCGACTGGCCGGCGAGCGATTCCGGTGGATCGACGGTACCCACCTTTACCCGATGGAGAAGCCCGACCAGACCGCAGCCCTGGTGCTCGAGCTGCTCGACGGCATGGGCCTGCCGGCTGGCGCTGACCGGCGCACATCGCAGGTGCGATCCGGCGCGACGCCGGCCCAGACCCGGCCCGTATAATCGCGCTTTACCACCAGAGCATTCGTCCGACCCGGGCGTCCGGGCCGCCGCTGCAGGCGTCGGCCGCCCCACGAGGGCGCCGGCGCAACACCCGCGGATGCGACATGACATGACCAAGTTCGTCTTCGTCACCGGCGGTGTGGTGTCCTCGCTCGGCAAGGGCATCGCTTCGGCATCCCTGGCAGCGATCCTCGAGTCGCGCGGCCTCAGGGTCACCCTCATCAAGCTGGACCCGTACCTCAACGTGGATCCGGGCACCATGAGCCCGTTCCAGCACGGCGAGGTGTTCGTCACCGACGATGGCGCCGAGACCGACCTCGACCTCGGCCACTACGAGCGCTTCATCACCACCCGCATGAAGCGCAGCAACAACTTCACCGCGGGCCAGGTCTACAAGAGCGTGCTCGAGAAAGAGCGGCGCGGCGACTACCTGGGCAAGACGGTGCAGGTGATCCCGCATGTGACCAACGAGATCCAGGACTTCGTGCGCCGCGGCGCGGCCGATGTCGACGTGGCCATCGTCGAGATCGGCGGCACCGTGGGCGACATCGAGAGCCTGCCCTTCCTCGAGGCCGTGCGCCAGATGAGCCTGAAGCTGGGGCCGCAGAACACCGCCTTCGTGCACCTGACCTACGTGCCATTCATCGCCGCGGCGGGCGAACTCAAGACCAAGCCCACGCAGCACACGGTGCAGAAGCTGCGCGAGATCGGCATTCAGCCCGATGTGCTGCTGTGCCGCGCCGACCGCGAGGTGCCGTCGGACGAACGCGAGAAGATTTCGCTGTTCACCAACGTGGCCGCCCACGGCGTGATCAGCATGTGGGACGTCGACACCATCTACAAGGTGCCCCGCGTGCTGCACGAGCAGGGACTGGACGAACTGATCTGCATGAAGCTGCAGCTGCTCACCCGTCCGGCCGATCTCAGGCGCTGGGATCACCTGGTGCACGAGGTGCTGCACCCGCAGCGCGAGGTCACCATCGCGATGTGCGGCAAGTACACCGATCTGTCGGATTCGTACAAGTCGCTCAACGAAGCGCTGCGCCACGCCGGCATCCACCACCACGCCCGCGTGCACATCGAGTACGTCGATTCGGAAACCCTGGACGGCCAGAGCGCCGCGCAGCTCGCCCGCTACGACGCCATCCTGGTGCCTGGCGGCTTCGGCAAGCGCGGCATCGAAGGCAAGATCGCGGCCGCTCGCTTTGCGCGCGAGCACCGCGTGCCCTACCTGGGCATCTGCCTGGGCATGCAGGTGGCCACCATCGAATTTGCCCGCCATGTGGCCGGCCTCGATCACGCCAATTCCACCGAGTTCGAACCCGAAACACCGCACCCGGTGATCGCCCTCATCGACGAGTGGCAGGACCGCGACGGCACCATCCAGAAGCGCAGCGCGCAGTCCGACATGGGCGGCACCATGCGCCTGGGCGCGCAAAGCTCCGATGTCAAGCCCGGCACCCTGGCGCACCGCATCTACGGCCCGGTCGTCACCGAGCGCCACCGCCACCGCTACGAAGCCAACGAGCACTACCTCGAGCGCCTGCAGGGTGCCGGCCTGGTGATCTCCGCCATCACCCAGCGCGAGAAGCTCACCGAAATCGTGGAGCTGCCGCAGACCCAGCATCCGTGGTTCGTGGGCGTTCAGTTCCACCCCGAGTTCAAGAGCACCCCCTGGGACGCGCACCCGCTGTTCAACAGCTACATCCACGCCGCGCTCGAGCACCAGGCGCTGCGCAAGGCCGGCACCACCACCGAGCGACGCCAGGCCGCCTGACCGGACCGACCGCGCCGAACGGCCCCATCGCGCGCGCTGGCCGCGCGGCCCGGCCATCCCGGCCCGCGCGGCCTAACGAACGGAACCCGCCCCACCATGCAGCTCTGCCACTTCCAGGCCGGCCTCGACCAGCCTTTCTTCCTGATCGCCGGCCCTTGCGTCGTCGAGTCCGAGCAACTGCAGCTCGACGTGGCCGGCGAGTTGCGCGAGGTCACCGCTGCGCTGGGCATCCCCTTCATCTTCAAGTCGAGCTACGACAAGGCCAACCGCTCCAGCGGCACATCGTTTCGCGGCCCCGGCATGGAGCGCGGCCTGCAGATCCTGGCCGAAGTCAAGCGCCAGATCGGCGTGCCGGTGCTCACGGATGTGCACACCCAAGACGAGATCCCGGCCGTGGCCTCGGTGGTCGATGTCCTGCAGACACCGGCCTTCCTGTGCCGGCAGACCGACTTCATTCAAGCGGTGGCACGCAGCGGCAAGCCGGTGAACATCAAGAAGGGCCAGTTCCTGGCACCCCACGACATGAAGAACGTGGTCGACAAGGCCCGCGCCGCCGCGCGCGACGCGGGCCTGTCGCAAGACCGCTTCATGGCCTGCGAGCGCGGCGTGAGCTTCGGCTACAACAACCTGGTCTCCGACATGCGCAGCCTGGCGATCATGCGCGAGACCGGTGCTCCGGTGGTGTTCGATGCCACGCATTCGGTGCAGTTGCCCGGCGGCCAAGGCACCAGCTCCGGCGGCCAGCGCGAGTTCGTGCCCGTGCTGGCGCGCGCCGCGGTGGCGGTGGGCGTCTCCGGCCTGTTCATGGAGACCCATCCCGACCCCGCCCACGCCCTGTCCGACGGCCCCAACGCCGTTCCCCTCAAGCACATGCGAGCCCTGCTCGAACAGCTCGTCGCACTCGACCGGGTGGTGAAGAGCCAGGCACTGCTGGAGAACGACTTCGCGCCGTGACCGATCGAGACGCCGGCGATCGGGTACCAGGTTCATGCCAGCCCTGGCTGCGACACTGGGCTTTCTGACGGGCGCCGTTGTTGCCTGGATCGTCGGGGTTCTGGTCTTGCATCTGCATTGGGAGACCACCCTGCTGCTGGTGGAGATTCTTGCGGTTGCCGGCGCCATTGGCGGCGCCCTCGTGGTCTACCTGCGTCGCAAGGTCCGCTGACGCCGCAATCTCGGCCAGAATCCTCCCATGGCCGCCTACATCATCGCCGACGTCACCGTCACCGACCCCGACGCCATGGCCCGCTATCGCGAGTGGAGCACCAAAGCCATGCAGGAGCATGGCGCCGAGGTGCTGGTGCGCGGTGGCGAGTTCGAGGTGCTCGAGGGGCCCTGGACTCCGAGCCGGCTGGTGCTGCTGCGGTTCAAGGACCGCGCCACCGCCAAGGCCTTCTACGCCAGCCAGACCTACACCCACGCGCGCAGCCTGCGCGAAGGTGCGGGCATCATGCGCATGGTGGTGGTCGACGGCGTGGCGTGAGGTCGCGGCGCGGCGTCGGTCGCTGAAGCGCTTGCGCGTTCGCCACCCGGGTGCCGATCCGGTCTGCACCGCGCCCGGGGCGCCAGGGCCGGGCGCAGTAGCTCGTACCCAAGCTGTGCCCTGTCGCAGCCGCGCATGGCCGATAATTGCACGGTTCACCAATTGGCAGGGAAATTTGAGATGAGCGCCATCGTCGATATCGTCGGCCGAGAGATCCTCGACAGCCGCGGCAACCCCACCGTCGAATGCGACGTGCTGCTGGAAAGCGGCACCATGGGTCGTGCGGCCGTGCCTTCGGGGGCCTCCACCGGCAGCCGCGAGGCGATCGAACTGCGCGACGGCGACAAGTCGCGCTACCTGGGCAAGGGCGTGCTCAAGGCGGTGGAGCACATCAACACCGAGATCAGCGAGGCGGTGCTGGGCCTGGACGCCTCCGAGCAGGCGTTCCTGGACAAGACCCTGGTCGACCTGGATGGCACCGACAACAAGAGCCGCCTGGGCGCGAATGCCACCCTGGCCGTGAGCATGGCCGTGGCGCGCGCCGCAGCCGAGGAATCCGGCCTGCCGCTCTACCGCTATTTCGGCGGCTCGGGCGGCATGCAGATGCCCGTGCCGATGATGAACGTCATCAACGGCGGCGCCCACGCCAACAACAACCTCGACCTGCAGGAGCTGATGATCATTCCGGTGGGCGCGCCCAGCTTCCGCGAAGCGGTGCGCTACGGCGCCGAGGTGTTCCACGCACTCAAGAAGATCATCGATGGTCGCGGCATGAGCACCGCAGTGGGCGACGAAGGCGGTTTCGCCCCGAACGTGGCCAACCACGAGGCGGCCATCCAGCTCATCCTGGAAGCCATCGACCGCGCCGGCTACACCCCGGGCACCCAGATCGCGATCGGCCTGGATTGCGCTGCCAGCGAGTTCTGCAAGGACGGCCAGTACGTCCTTGAAGGCGAAGGCGGGCTCAAGCTCAGCGCACCGGCGTGGACCGACATGCTCGCGACCTGGGTCGACAAGTACCCGATCATCAGCATCGAAGACGGCATGGGCGAGGGCGACTGGGAGGGATGGAAGCACCTCACCGAGCGCCTGGGCCAGAAGGTGCAACTGGTGGGCGACGACCTGTTCGTGACCAACACCAAGATCCTGAAGGAAGGCATCGACCGTCGCATCGCCAACTCGATCCTCATCAAGATCAACCAGATCGGCACGCTCAGCGAGACCTTCGCTGCCATCGAGATGGCCAAGCGCGCGGGCTACACCGCCGTCATCAGCCACCGCTCGGGCGAGACCGAGGACAGCACCATCGCCGACATCGCGGTGGGCACCAACGCCGGACAGATCAAGACCGGCTCGATGAGCCGCAGCGACCGCATCGCCAAGTACAACCAACTGCTGCGCATCGAAGAAGACCTCGGCGACGTGGCGGCCTACCCGGGCCGCGGTGCGTTCTACAACCTGCGCTGAACGAGGGTTTCGCCACACCCGTTGCCTGCCACCCCTGCCCTGCCATGCGCCCCACCACGCTGTTGCTGCTGGCACTGCTGGGGCTCGTGCACGCCAAGCTGTGGCTGGGCGATGGCGGTGCGCCACAGGTGATGAAGCTGCAGACGCAGCTCGACGGGCTGCGCCAGTCCAACGATGCCCAGCGCCTGCGCAATGCGCGCATGGTGGCTGAGGTCGAGGACCTGCGACAGGGCCTGGAGATGGTGGAAGAGCGCGCCCGGCTGGAGCTGGGCATGGTCCGCCCGGATGAGGTCTTCGTGCAGATCACCCGCCGGTGACGCTCGCGACGATCGACATCTACGCCGCGGCATTCGCGCTGTGGGGCAGCCCGGTCACTTGGATCGAGGTGGTGGCGTTCGTGCTGTCGGTCTGGATGGTGGTATGCAACATCCGCGTGCACGTGCTGGCATGGCCGCTGGCCATCGCAGCCTCCGCGTTGTATGGCCTGCTGTTCCTGCACAGCCGCTTGTACGGCGAAGCCGGGCTGCAGGTGCTGTTCGTCGTGGTGGCGGGCTGGGGTTGGTGGCAGTGGCTGCGCGGCACCGACAGCACCGGTGCGCCACTGCAGGTGCACCGCTTGTCCCCGCGCTCACGCGTCTGGACCGCACTGGCGACGCTGGCTGCCTGGCCGCTGCTGGGCCTGCTGCTGGCGCACACCACCGACACCGACGTCCCCTATCTCGACGCCCTGCCCACGGTGGGCAGCGTCACCGGTCAGTTCCTGCTCGGCCGCAAGCTGGTCGAGAACTGGCCGGTCTGGGTGGCGGTGAACCTGGTCAGCGTGGTGCTGTTCAGTGTGAAGGGGCTGTGGCTGACCGTCCTGCTGTACGCGCTGTTCACGGTGATGGCACTGTGGGGCTGGCGCGCCTGGGCACGCCTGGCACGCTCATCATGATGCACCCGAGCGCCGACACGCGGCCCCCCGAGCGCGACCCCGACCCGCTGGCAGCCTTCGTCGGCGAGTCGCGCTGGGGCCGGGTGCTCGAGCCCGCTGAACTGCGTCGCGTGCTCGAGTCGGCCACCGCACGCACCGTGCCGGCAGGCGGCTATGTGGCCCACATGGGCGAGGCACCCACGCACTGGCTCGGGCTGATGAACGGCGTGCTGAAGATGTCGGTCACCTCGGCGGATGGTCGGGTGTCCACGCTCAGCGGCCTGGCCACGCCGGGCTGGTTCGGCGAGGGATCGCTGATCAAGCGCGAATCGCGGCGCTACGACATCGTGGCCCTGCGCGAGTGCCGCATCGCCCTGGTGCCTGCGGCCACCTTCGAGTGGTTGCGCCAGAACAGTCTGCCGTTCAACCATGCGCTGCAGCACCTGATGAACGCACGCCTGGCGCAGTTCATCGGCATGCTCGAACACGGCCGGCTGCTGGGGCCGGACGCCCGGGTGGCGCGCTGCCTGGCATCGCTGTTCGACCCCGAGCAGGAGCCGGCTCAACGGCTGGCGCTCGATGTGCGGCAGGCCGAGGTGGCGCTGCTGTGCGGCCTGTCGCGCCAGCGCGTGAACCGTGCCCTGCGGCGCCTGCGCGAAGACGGCCTGCTCGAACTGGAACCTCGGGGCATGACCGTACTCAACCTCGAAGGCCTGCGCGCATGGGTAGGCCAGGCCGGATGATGACCCCGCACCCACGCACAGTGCTGCCCGCGCCCGAGGCCTCAGGCGGCCTGTGCATCGCCATCGTCGGCGCCGAGAGCACGGGCAAGACTTGGCTCGCCCGCCACGCCAGCGAGCACCTGGCATCGCACCATGGCGTGCGCAGCACCTGGGTGCCGGAAGTCCTGCGTCAGTGGTGCGATGAGCACGGCCGAACGCCGCGCATCGACGAGCAGGCCGCCATCGCGGCCGAGCAGGCGCGGCGCATTGCCGAGGCCGCCGCCCGGTTCGAACTGGTGCTGTGCGACACCACGCCGCTGATGACGGCGGTCTACAGTGAGCATGTATTCGGCGATCGGTCGCTGCACGACCTTGCCCTGCGCTGGCAACGCAGTTGCACGCTCACGCTGCTCACGGCACTCGATCTGCCCTGGCAGGCCGATGGCCTGCAGCGCGACGGACCCCACGTGCGCGAACCCATCGACGCTTTGCTGCGGCAGCTCCTCGACAGCCACGCCCTGCCCTGGCGCCGCGTGCACGGCCAGGGTGACCGGCGGCTCGAATCGGTGCTCGAAGCCATCGCGCCGTGGATCGGGGCGCGCGCTACTGAACCGACGGGCTCCCGGGCGCCCGCTCGGCATCCGGAGTGAACAACGCCAGCGCGTCCACCGGATCGAATCGGTATTGGGCGCCACAGAAGTCGCAACCGATCTCCACCTGGCCCTGCTCGTCGACGATGCCCTGGACCTCTTCGCGGCCCAGCCCGAACAGCATCCGGGCCACCCGCTCGCGAGAGCAGGTACAGGCGAAGTGCGGCGTCTGCGGCTCGAAGCGCAGCACGCGCTCCTGCCAGAACAGCCGCCGCATCAGGTCATCGGGGTCGAGCGCCAGGAGTTCCTCGGCAGTGAGCGTGCCGGCCAGCATCGCGATGCGGTTGTAGTCTTCGCTGCGACCGATCGCGTCTTCGTCCAGCGGCTCGCGCCGGTCGCCGTGCAGGGGCACCACGCCTTGGTAAGGCTGCTGTCCGGGCAGGCGATCCTTCGGATCGAGGGTGATGGCGCATCGACCCTTGCCGTGCACGTTGAGCATCGCCTTGAGCCCAGCGCCGGCAGGCACGGGGCCGCTGACCTTGGCCGTGGCGCGGAAGCTCAAATCATGTTGCGCCTCGGCTACTGCCAGCTTGACCGGTCCGTCACCGAACACCTGCAGCACCAGCGCGCCATTGAACTTGAGATTGGCCTGCATCAGGCAGGCCGCAGCGGCCATCTCGCCCAGCAGCGAGCGCACCGGCTGCGTGAATGCATGGCCGCCGTCGTCACGGCTGGTGCGCCGCGCGAGCAGGTCGCGCCAGCCGCCTTCGAGCCGCACGATCATGCCGCGCACGGGCATGCCCTCGAAGAGGAACTTGTGCAGGCGATCCATGGCGACGGTGCTCAGTCAATGCGGCGTGCGAGTGCCCGGTGGCGGCGCTGCTGCTGCACGTATTGCTCGGCGGACGACTGCAGGCGCGCCACCTCGTGAGGTTCCAGCTCGCGCACCACACGGGCGGGCGCGCCGAGGATGAGGACCCCATCCGGGAAGACCTTGCCCTCGCCCACGAGCGCGCCTGCACCCACCAGGCAGTGGCGGCCGATCCGCGCCCCATTGAGCACGATGCTTTGCAGGCCGATCAATGTGTGGTCGCCCACCTGGCAGCCGTGCAGCATGGCCTGGTGCCCCACCGTGACACCTGTGCCCAGGCGCAGCTCGAGACCGGTGTCGGTGTGCAGCACGCAGCCATCCTGCACGTTGGTGCGCGCGCCGACATGGATGAGATCGTTGTCGCCGCGCAGCACCGCGCCATACCAGACGCTGGCGTCGGCTTCGAGCACCACGCGGCCCAGCAGTTGCGCGGTATCGGCCACCCAGGCCGAGGGATGGATCTGGGGCGCGTGTTCGCCAAAGAGGTAGGTGGGCATGGAGCCCGACATTCTAGGAGCCTGTCGGGCTCACGCCCGACAGGCTCCTAGGCGGCAGGGAAGCCGCGTCGCGACCCCGCGGCCGGCGTCAGTGGCCGATCTGGCCCAGGAACGCCCGGATGCGCTCGTTGCCCTGCGCCCCGAAGAAGTCGGCGGGCGGCGCATCGGCGGCGATGCGCCCTTGGTCCAGGAAGAGCACCCGGTCGGCCACCTCGCGCGCGAATCCCATTTCGTGCGTGACAACCAGCATGGTCATGCCGCTGCGCGCCAGCTGCTTCATCACGTCGAGCACTTCCTTGACCATTTCGGGGTCGAGCGCCGAGGTGGGCTCGTCGAACAGCAGGACCTTGGGCTGCATGGCCAGGCTGCGGGCAATGGCCACCCGCTGCTGCTGGCCGCCCGAGAGCTGGAATGGATGTTTGTGCGCATGCGCGCGCAGGCCCACCCGCTCGAGCAGCTCGAAGGCGCGCGCTGCGGCAGCGGCACCGTCGATGCGCCGCACGCGGCGCGGCGCCAGCGTGATGTTGTCCAGCACCGTGAGGTGCGGGAACAGGTTGAACTGCTGGAACACCATGCCCACTTCGGTGCGCAGCTTCTCGAGCGCACGCGCGTCGTCGCGCACCTCGATGCCGTCGACCACGATGCGGCCGCTGTCATGGGTCTCGAGCCGGTTGAGCATGCGCAGCAGCGTGCTCTTGCCCGAGCCCGAGGCACCCAGGATGGCGGTCACTTCGCCGGCGTTGAAGTGCGTGGTGACATCGCGCAGGACGTGATGCGCCCCGAAGTGCTTGTTCACGCCCTCGACGGTGATGAGCGCCGGTTCGATCATGCCAGCTTGCCTTCGATGTCGAAGCGGCGCTCGACCGCGTTCGAGATCTGCGTCATCACCGTCGTGAGCACGAGGTAGATGATGGCCGTGGCGATGAACACCGGCACCGCCTGGAACGAGGTGCTCTTGACCTGCGAACCGGCGTTGGTGAGCTCGACCACCCCGATGGTGAACGCCAGCGACGAGTCCTTGAGCAGCGCGACGATGTTGTTGACCAGCGGCGGAAGCGCAATCTTGAATGCCTGCGGGAACACCACATCGGCAAAGGTGTGCCACCGGCCCAGGCCCAGTGAATGGGCTGCCTCCACCTGGCCGCGTGGCACGGCCAGCAGGCCCGAGCGTATGGCTTCGGCGTTGTAGGCGCCCACGTTGAGCGCCAGGGCCACGCAAGCCGCTGTGAACTCATCCATGCGCAGCACCGGCACCACCTCGGGCAGCGCGAAGTACACGAACAGCACCTGCACCAGCAGCGGGGTGCCGCGCATCACCCAGATGTAGAAACCGGCCAGCCATCGCAGTGGCGGCAGCCGCGAGACCTTGCCCAGCGCCGCCAGCATGCCCAGCAGCACACCGGCCAGCCCTGACACCACGGTGAGTTCCACCGTCACCCGCGTGCCCTGCGCGAACAGCTGCGCGTTGTTGCCGATGGGCTCCGGTGCCCATGACAGCGGTATGGCGATCAACCAGAGGATGAGCACCAGCAGCACCGACGCGGCCAGCATCGTGGCGCTGCTGCGCTGCTGTCGCGACCATGCGGCAGGCCACACGCGTAGCAGTCGGTCCATGCCCGGGGACTCCTGCGGAGGGGAACAATCAGCACCGCGGCAGCGGCGCCAGGGCGGCAACCGGCGCGCGATGCACCGGATGCCGACTCATGCCGCTCACTTGCAGCGGACGTCCTCGTTGAAGTACTTCTTTGAAATGGCGGCGTAGGTGCCGTCGGCCTGGATCGCCGCCAGCGCCTTGCTGAGTTCGCTGGCCAAGCCGGTGTTGCCCTTGGCCACCGCCGATGCGATGCGCTCGATGAACAGGAAATCGCCCATCTTCAAGCCGGCGGCCGGCTCCGCTTTCAGTGAATTCATCGCCACGAAGCGATCCGTCACCCAGGCGTCGACGCGGCCGCTGGCAAGCGCCGCGCGGGCGTCGGTGTCCTGCGGGAAGTTCTTGACCTCCTTGATGGCGCCGACCTTCTTCACGTTCTCGAGGTAGGTGGTGCCGGTTTGAACCGAAACCACCTTGCCGGCAAGGTCCTTGGCCGTGCGTATGGCAGCGTCCTTGGCCACGATCACCCCGCCCGAGCAGTAGTGCGGTTCGGTGAAGGTGACGGCCTTCGATCGTTCATCGGTGATGCCGTGCGAGGCAATCACCATGTCCCAGCGATCTTGCTTCAGGCCGGTGAGCAGGGCATCGAACGACAGGGCCTTCCACTCGACCTTCAGGCCCATCTTGGCAGCCATGGCCTCGGCGACATCGACCTCGAACCCGGCAAGCTTGGAGCCCTGGAAGAAGTTGAACGGCGCGTACTGGCCTTCGGTGGCGATCACGATCTTGCCGGCCTTCTGGATGGCGGCCAGCGGACGCGCGTCGGCATGCAGCGTTACGCCCAGCATGGCGATAGCCACGGCGGCGCATCGGGTCACGGATTTCAGCAGCTTCATGGCAATGAATCCTTCTGGAATGACGTCGATAGGAGGCAGGCTGGCGAATGCTGCGTGGCGCGCGACAGCCCGGGTGGGGCGGAATTCTAGGTTCCGGCCGTCGCCCAAGAGCCGAACAACTGGCGGAATTGCGCCCCCGCGGCAACGGGTTCGTCGGCAGCCGCCCCGTTCAATCGAACGGCAGGCATCAGCCGCCTCGTGGATGGTGCGCGGCATGCAGCTGGCGCAGCCGCTCGCGGGCCACGTGGGTGTAGATCGTGGTCGTGGAAATGTCGGCGTGCCCCAGCAGCATCTGCACGGCGCGCAGGTCGGCACCGTGGTTGAGCAGGTGCGTGGCGAAGGCGTGGCGCAGCGTATGGGGTGAAAGCGGCACCCGAATGCCCGCGTCCAGCGCGTGCTTCTTGACCAGCTTCCAGGCCATCTGCCGGGTCATGGGCCCGCCCAGGCGGGTGACGAACAGCGCATCGCTCGTTCGCTGCTGGAGGATGGCCGGACGTGCCTGCGCGATGTAGCGCTCGATCCAGGCCTGGGCTTCGGCCCCGAAGGGCACCATGCGCTCGCGCGAACCCTTGCCCATCACGCTGACCACGCCTTCGCGCAGGCCCACGCGGCCCAACGTCAACCCCACGAGTTCGCTCACGCGCAGACCCGAGGCGTACATGAGCTCCAGCATCGCGCGATCGCGCAGCCCGAGCGGATCGTCCAAGTCGGGCGCCACCAGCAGCGCCTCGACCTGGCCTTCGCTGAGGCTGCGCGGCACCCGCAGTGGCCGCCGTGCGGAGCCCATGCGCAGCGTGGGATCGGCGTTCACGAGCCGCTCGCGCACGGCCCAGCGGAAGAACCGCTTGAACACCGTCAGGCGACGGTTGGACGTGGTGGCGCGGCTTTCGGCATGGCGCGCGGCCGCATAGGCCAGCAGGTCCGACTCGCGCGCCGCGTCCAGCGCTCGGCCGCTGTCGGCGGCCATCCAGCCTGCCAGCAAGGCCAGATCACGTCGATAAGCCGCCAACGTGAGCCGCGACAGCCCGTCCTCGATCCACAGCGCGTCGATGAAGCGATCGATCAAGTCCCGACTGGCGCCTGAATCGCCATCCGCGGTCATCGTCGAGCTCCGACGTCAGGGCCAGCTGTCGCACATGCACGCCGGCCACACCGCACGGTCAATCCAGCTTGAGCTTCTGCCGTTGCACAACGTCCTTGTAGACCTCGAGTTCGGCCTTGATCTGGGCTGCGAACTCCGCCGGCGCATTGGCCACGATGATGGCGCCGGTGTCCTCGATGCGCTTCTTCACCTCGGGAACCTGGAGCGTCTTCTTCACCGCCGCATGCACTTTGTCGACGACCTCCTTGGGCAGGCCCTTGGGTCCGTAGACGCCGTAGTAGGCCATGCGATTGACCGGCTGGAGCTTGAGCTCGGCAAACGTGGGCACGTTGGGCAAGACGGCCAGGCGCTGCGGCGCGGCCACCACGAGCGGAATCAAGCGACCGTCCTTGATGAAGGGCAGCGCCGAGGGCAGGTTGTCGAAGATGATCGACACCTGTCCCGCGACCGTGTCGCGCAGCGCGGGGCCGGCACCTCGGTAGGGGATGTGCGTGACGAACACACCGGCCATGCTCTTGAAGAGCTCGGTCTGCAGGTGTCCGATGCCCCCGGTACCCGAACTGGCGTAGCTGTACTTGCCCGGATTGCGCTTGAGCTCCGCGATGAAGCCGGCGTAGTCCTTGGCCGGAAACGAGGGATGCACCGCGATCACGTTGGGGGTGGCCGCGATGTTGATGATGGGCGTGAAGTCGGTCAGCGGGTTGTAGGACACGCGGGGGTTGATGGCAGGGTTGGCGGCGGTGGTGCTGACCGTCGCCATGCCCAGCGCATAGCCATCGGGTGCCGCCCGGGCCGTCTCGCCTGCCCCAACGATGCCCCCGCCGCCATCGCGGTTCTCGATGACCAGCGTTTGGCCCAGTGCCGGCTGGATGCGCTCAGCCACCACCCGGGCAATGATGTCGGTGGTACCGCCGGGTGCGAAGGGCACCACCAGCTTCACCGGCTTGGTGGGGTAACCCTGGGCCCAGGCGCCGGCGGGCAACAGGGCGGCCAAAGTGACCATTGCCACGGCGTGGCGGCGGGTGAACGAACGTGTCATGCCTGTCGTCTCCTGGGGTTTGCGCGCGTTGGGAGCAGCCGGCCATCGGGCTGCCGTCGGTGTTATGCACGATTGTGCACGCCACCCGCATACGTAGCACTACGCACAACGGGGCTGGCACACTGCGCCGGCCATGCCCGATCTGCTGCTGCTGTTGCCCGACTTCGCGTTGATCGCGTTGGGCTACCTGCTGTGCCGCCACACGCCGCTGGACCGCAGCGTCTGGGATGGCGCGGAGCGGCTGGTGTACTACCTGCTGTTTCCAGCTTTGCTGTTCCACTCGATCGCCCGCAACAGCCTGCAGCCCGGCGCCATGGCCGCGTTCTGCGCCACCGGGGTCGCG
This sequence comes from Aquabacterium sp., assembly GCA_023150345.1. Taxonomy (GTDB): domain Bacteria; phylum Pseudomonadota; class Gammaproteobacteria; order Burkholderiales; family Burkholderiaceae_C; genus Pseudaquabacterium. The sequence goes on along the minus strand of JAKLLB010000039.1, from coordinate 12,557 downwards.
GTGGTTGCCGTGGGCATCGCAACGGCCTATGCAGTGCGGCTGGCGCCCGGTGTGGACGGCCGCCTGCATGCCTCGGGCGCACAGACGGCGTTTCGCTTCAATTCCTATGTCGCCCTGGCGTTGGCCGAACGCCTGGCCGGAGCCCAGGGCTTGGCATGGCAGGCGCTCCTGGTGTCCCTGTGCGTGCCGCTGTGCAATGTGGCCGCTGTCTGGCCGCTGGCACGCCAGGGCGGGCATGGCTACCTGCGGGAACTCGTCCGCAACCCGCTGATCCTGGCCACGGTGGGCGGACTGGCCGTGAACCTCGCGGGCGTCGCATTGCCGGAACCGGCATCCATGGTCCTGTCGCGCGTCGGCGCTGCGGCGCTGCCACTGGGCCTCATGGCGGTAGGCGCCGGGCTGCGCTTCGGGGCGCTGCGTGACGGGCCAGGCCTGGCCGCTGCTTTCCTGTCCATTCGCCACGCGGTGCTGCCGGCGCTGGCCATCGCACTGGTGATCGCCCAGGGCATGCCAGTGGCGCAACAGGCGGTGATGGTGGCGTTCGCAGCCATGCCCACGGCCAGCAGTGCCTATGTGTTGGCCACCCGCATGGGCGGCCACGGCAGCTACGTGGCCGGGCTGGTGACGCTGTCGACCCTGCTGGCCATGCCCGGCCTGCCGTTGGCGCTGGCGGCGTTGGCTTGGCTGCGATAGCGGCTGCACCAGCGCGCACGGCGCCTGCCGGCCCCATGACGGCACCGGGGGTTCCCGGGCACGCATTGCAGATCCAGGCAAAATGCAGGGTTTTCCCCCGCGGCCGGCGCCGGACCGCGGGCTGCCATTCCGGCCCGCACGGGACCGGTTCTGTCGCTCCCCCCTGCCCTTGCCATGAGTGCCTTCAACGAAGAACGCGTGTTGAGCGTCCATCACTGGACCGATCGGCTCTTCACGTTCACGACAACGCGCGACACTTCGCTGCGGTTTTCGAACGGTCACTTCACGATGATCGGGTTGCGGGTGAACGGCAAGCCGCTGCTGCGCGCCTACAGCATCGTCAGCGCCAACTACGAAGATCACCTCGAGTTCCTCAGCATCAAGGTGCCCGATGGCCCGTTGACCTCGAGACTCCAGCATATCCAGCCCGGCGACACCATCATCGTCGGCCGCAAGCCCACCGGCACGTTGGTGATCGACTACCTGCTGCCCGGCAAGCGGTTGTGGTTGATGTCCACAGGCACGGGTCTGGCGCCGTTCATGAGCATCGTGCGCGACCCGGATACCTACGAGAAGTTCGAGCAGGTGATCCTCGTGCACGGCGTGCGACAGGTCGACGAGCTGGCATACCACGATGTGCTGGTCGAGCATCTGCCGCGACACGAGTTCCTCGGCGACATGGTGAGCAGCCAGCTGCGCTACTACCCGACGGTCACCCGGCAGAGCTACCGCAACATGGGTCGCATCACGGAGCTCGTCGACTCGGGCAAGATGTTCGAGGACCTCGAGGTTCCGGCGATGAATCCGCAGGACGATCGCGTGATGATCTGCGGCAGCCCCTCGATGCTGCGTGACCTGAAGCACATGCTCGAGTCGCGAGGCTTCAAGGAAGGCAACACTTCCACCCCGGGCGACTTCGTGATCGAGCGCGCCTTCGCCGAACAGTAGGTCACGACGCACCGGCAATCAGCCGGCAGCTCGCACTCAGCCCGCTGCCGGAATCGGACGCTGGGCCAGTGCCCAATCGATGTGCTCGCGCAACAGGTCGTCAGCACCGTCGCGGGCATCGAGCAACGCCAGGGCCAGCCCCGGGTCGCCGCTCTCGCGCCAGGCATTGCCCAGTGCCACTGCGAGGTTGCGCCGCCAGCGTGCATGGCCGATGCGACGGATCGCACTGCCCTCGGTGTGGTGCAGGAACTGCGACTCGCTCCAGCGCCAAAGCGCGACCAGGTCGCCACCCGCCAGCGCCTGACGGGTATCGAAGTCGGCGACCCGAGCCCGCCGCGCGTACTTGTTCCAGGGACAGGCCAGCTGGCAATCGTCGCAGCCATAGATGCGGTTGCCGATGGCCGCACGGAACTCCTGCGGGATGGGCCCATCCAGCTCGATTGTGAGGTAAGAAATGCAGCGGCGCGCGTCGAGCCGATAAGGCGCCACGATGGCCCCGGTCGGGCAGGCCGCTATGCAGGCTTCACAGCTGCCGCAGTGTGCACCCACGGGCTCGGTCAGCGGCAACGGCCAGTCGACGTAGATTTCGCCGAGGAAGAACATGGAGCCCGCTTCGCGCGACAGCACCAGCGTGTGCTTGCCACGCCAGCCGATGCCGCTGCGCTGGGCAAGCTCCACCTCCAACACGGGCGCCGAGTCGGTGAAGACACGATGACCGAAAGGCCCCAGCGCCGCTGCCAGCCGATCGGCCAGCCGTTGCAGCCGCTGGCGCATCACCTTGTGATAGTCGCGCCCCTGCGCATAGAGCGACACCACCGCCTGCGCGGGCCGCTGCAGTCTCTCCCAACCGATGTGCTGCCAGCCGGGCGGCAATGTGGCGGGCAGGTAGTCCATTCGAGCCGTGACCACGCGCACCGTGCCGGGCACCAGCTCCGCTGGCCGTGCGCGCTTCAGGCCGTGAGCAGCCATGTAGTCCATGTGGCCGTGGAACCCTGCCTCGAGCCAGGCCAGCAGGCCTGGCTCGGCACTGTGCAGGTCCACGTCGGCCACCCCAATCTGGGAGAATCCGAGCTCATGCGCCCAGGCCCGCAGCTGCTGCATGACATCGGCGGGGTCAGCCCGGCGCAGTTGCTCCACCCCACCCGACTCGTGACCCTGACGCATCCGCCGATTTTAGAGACGCGACTGCAAGACTGGCGCGACGAAGCGGCCTGCCAGGCCAGCGCGCGCGCACTGGCAGCCCGTCCTGCCATCATCGACGCGGCCATCGAGTTGCATGGCCCGCTCGGTGCCGGCAAGACCACCTTCGTGCGGCACCTGCTGCGCTCGCTGGGCGTGACCGGCCGCATCAAGAGCCCGACCTACACGGTGATGGAGCCCTATGCCCTGCCGGGCGGCTCGACAGCCGCGCATTTTGACTTCTATCGCTTCGCCGACCCGCGGGAGTGGCTTGACGCCGGCCTGCGCGACGTCTACGCGCAACCCGGCTTGAAGCTCGCCGAGTGGCCAGAGCGCGCCGGCGATCTGTTGCCGATGGCGGATTTGTCAATCCGCATCGAACTGGACGGCGACGAAGCGCGGCAAGTCCAGTGGCAAGCCCTGACCAAACGCGGTCTGACGCTACTGCCGTGATGGACACACCGATGACGAGGCACGTTCGCGCCGCCGCGCCGGACCGGCGGCAGGCGTTGGGTCGGTTGGGCGCCCTGGTGCTGCTGCTCGGCGCTCGCCATCTCGCTCATGGCGCAACCATCATCGCCGTGCGCGTGTGGCCCGCCGCCGACTACAGCCGCGTCACCATCGAATCGGACCAGCCGCTGCAGGCCCGTCAGACGATGGTGGATCAACCACCACGACTGGTCGTCGACATCGACCAACTCGAGCTCGCACCCGCACTGCGCGAGCTGGTGGGCAAGGTCAGGCCAGACGATCCCTACATCGGCAGCGTGCGGGTGGGCCAGTATCAGCCACGTGTGGTGCGGCTGGTGTTCGACCTCAAGCAGCCGGTGAACCCGCAGCAACTCACCCTGGAGCCGGTGGCGGCCTACCGCCACCGCCTGGTGTTCGACCTGTATCCGACGCAGGAACGCGACCCGCTGCTCGAGCTGATCGCCGAGCGCGAACGGGCACAACAGCGGGCCGAGCGCAGCATGAACGATGCGCTGGGCGAGCTCATCGGGCGTATCGAGCGTCAGCCGCCAGCACCGGCAGTGGCAGCCGCCTCGGCGCCCGTTGCGCCGGCCAGCGCGGCGGTGGCGCAAACCGAGCCGCGCACCGCAGCGCCACCCCAGCTCGGGCCCGACGAACAGCAGCGCATCGACCGCTTGATCGTGGTCGCGCTGGACCCCGGTCATGGAGGCGAGGACCCGGGCGCCATCGGCCCCACCGGGCTGCGCGAGAAAGACGTGGTGCTGGCCATCGCGCTGAAGTTGCGCGACAGCCTGAACAGCGTGCCCGGCATGCGGGCCATGCTCACCCGCGACGCAGACTACTTCGTGCCGCTGCACGAGCGCGTGCGCAAGGCCCGGCGCGTCCAGGCCGACCTGTTCGTGTCGATTCACGCCGATGCGTTCATCACGCCACAAGCGCGTGGCGCGTCGGTCTTTGCGTTGTCCGACAGCGGCGCGACCAGCTCGGCAGCGCGCTGGCTGGCGAACAAGGAGAACGCAGCGGACGTCGTCGGTGGCGTCAATCAGCGACTGGCGCGCGATGCACAGGTGATGCGCGCCATGCTCGACATGAGTACCACCGCCCAAATCAAGGACAGCCTCAAGGTCGGCCGCGAAGTGCTGACCGGCATCGGCCGCGTCGGCGCTCTGCACAAGCGCCAGGTCGAGCAGGCGGGATTTGCGGTGCTCAAAGCGCCCGACATCCCCAGCATCCTGGTGGAGACGGCCTTCATATCCAACCCGACCGAGGAAGCGCGGCTGCGTGATGAGGGCTTTCACGGCCAGCTCGTCGAGGCGCTGCACACCGGCATCCGACGCTACTTTGCCCGCAACCCGCCACTGGCGCGGCATCGGGTGCTCTAGAGGTGCCTGCCACAGCCATGCTGCGTCGTGCCGTCGGACTCATCTTCGCGGGACTGGTTTTCGCCCTGGGCGCGCATGCCCAGGACTCACCCACGTTGCGCAAGATCCGCGAGGCCGGCGTCATCACGCTGGGCTACCGCGATGGCTCGGTGCCGTTCTCCTATCTCGACTCGGCTCACCGGCCAGTGGGCTACTCGATCGACATCTGCCAACGCGTGGTGGATGCCGTGCGCGAGCACCTTGGACAGCCCGACTTGGAGCGGCGCTTCGTGCTGGTGAACTCCGCCACCCGCGTGCCCATGGTGGCCAACCGCACGGTCGACCTCGAGTGCGGCGTCACCACGCACACGGTCGAACGGCAGCGCCATGTCGCCTTCTCGGTCACCACGTACGTGGCAGCCAGCCGGTTGGTGTCGCGGCGGTCCGACCCGGTGCGGCGGCTGCAGGACCTGAGGGGCCGGGTGGTCACGTCGACCGTCGGTACCACGAGCCTGGCGCACTTGCAGCGGCTGAGCACCGAGCAGGGGCTGGCGATGTCCATCGTGGCGGCCCGCGACGACCCGGATGCCTTCCGCTGGGTGGAAAACGGCCGGGCCGATGCGTTCGCGATGGATGACGTGCTGCTGCGGGGCATGATCGCGCTCGCGCGCAACCCAGCGGACTTCGTCGTGTCGGAAGACGCCCTTTCGGTGGAGCCCTACGCCATCATGCTGCCCAAGGGCGATCCTGCGTTCAAGGAACTGGTTGATCGCGCCATCGTCGCGATGTTTCGCCGTGGCGAGGTCGATGCGCTGTACCGGCGCTGGTTCGAGTCCGCCATACCTCCAGGCGGGGTCAATCTCTCGCTGCCCATGCTGCCGGCCATGCGCCGCGTGATCGAGCAGCCCACCGATACGCCCGATCCAGCCCACTATCGATGACGACGGGGTGGCGCCGTCCCGTGCGGGTCACTCGGCCAGGCGGAACGGCTCGACGTCGATCTGCAGCCGCGCGATCTTGTCGTAGAGCGTCTTGCGGCCGATGCCCAGCGCCTCGCATGCCGAGCTCAGGCGACCGCGGTGCAGGCGCAGCGCCTGTTCGATGAGCACCTTCTCCACGCGGTCCATCTGCTGCTGCAGCGTGCGATCGGCGCCGGTGGCTTCTGCCGTCGGTTCGGCCCCGAGGCCCAGAACGAAGCGCTCGGCCACGTTGCGCAGTTCGCGCACGTTGCCCGGCCAGTCGTGCGCCATGAGCTGCTGCAGCAACCCGGCGTCGGCCTGCCGCGCGGGCAGATCGTGACGACCAGCCGCCTGCAGGACAAAGTGCTCGAACAGCAGCGGGATGTCCTCGCGGCGCTCGCGCAGCGCCGGCACCCGCAGTACCGCCACGTGCAGGCGGTAGTAAAGGTCGGCGCGAAACCGGCCCTGCTCGGCCAGGGCCAGCAGATCGGCCTTGGTTGCCGCCACGACGCGCACATCGACGGCAACTTCGTCGTTGGAGCCCAACCGCTCGAGCCGGCGTTCCTGCAGCACCCGCAGCAGCTTGACCTGGAAGCCCAGCGGCATGCTTTCGATCTCGTCGAGCAGCAACGTTCCACCGTGCGCATGCTCGATCTTGCCTATGCGCCGGCGCGAAGCCGTGGTGAAGGCCCCGGCCTCATGACCGAACAGCTCGCTCTCGAGCAGCGATTCGGGCAGGCCGCCGCAGTTGATGGCCACGAAGTGATGTTCGCGACGGGCACTGCAGTCGTGCAGGCAGCGTGCCACGAGCTCCTTGCCCGCGCCGGTTTCGCCCAGGATCATCACGTCGGCCGAGGTGGCCGCGAGCTGCTGCACCTGGCGACGCAGCTGTTGCATTGCCGCCGACCGACCCAGCAGGGTGGCCTCGATGCCTCGCTGCGCAGCCAGTTGGGAGCGCAGCGCCTGCACCTCCAGGCTCAGTGCCAGCCGCTCCCCAGCGCGGCGGGTGACCTCCAGCAGACGCTCCGGCGCGAACGGCTTCTCGATGAAGTCGTAGGCGCCGGCACGCATGGCCTGCACGGCCATGCCCACGTCGCCGTGGGCGGTGATCACGATGACCGGCTGGGCTGGATCGACGCGCAACACGTGTTCGAGCAGTGTCAGGCCATCCATGCCCGGTAGCCGCACATCGGTGACCACGACGCAGCGCAGCCCCCGGCGCACCTGGTCCAGCAATGCCTGCGCCGCCTCGAACGCATGCACCTCGAAGCCATGCAGCTCGAGCGTTTGCTTCAGGCTCTCGCGAACCACCGGCTCGTCGTCGACCAGAGCAACCACTGGCATGGGCAGACCTGCCGCTGGCGGCGCGGCAACGTGAGGCACAGCAGCGTGGGATTCGGTTGTCATGGCGGGTTGGGCATGGGCAGCACGGTATCGCTCGAGGAATTCGCCCTCGCGAGATCGAATTCGAACACGGCACCGCTGGCTCCGGGAACGGCGCGCAGCTCGCCACCGAACTCGCCCACGATCTGGGCCGAGATCACCAGGCCCAGCCCCAGCCCCTCGCCGGGCGGCTTGGTCGTGAAGAACGGTTCGAACATGTGGCTGGCCTGCTCGGGCGTGAGCCCTGGACCGGTGTCGGCCACGCGCACGACCACTCGATCACCTCGGGCCTGCGCGCTCACGGTGAGCACACGCGAGGGCTGGCCGCGCATCGCGTCGATGGCATTGGCCATCAGGTTGAGCAGCACCTGCTCCAGACGGTAGACATCACAGCGCACGCGCAACTCGCGGTCGATGTCGGCATGCAGCTCGACGGCTTCGCCACGCAGGCGCGGTGCGAGGATGACTTGGGTGCTCGCCACGGCATCGATCAATGGCTGATCGCGCTGTGGCGATGGCGCCTTGCGCACGAACGACTTCAACTGCGAGGTGATGCGTCCCATGCGCTCGGTGAGCTCCGCGATGGAACGCAGGTTCTGCGCCGCGCGCTCGGGCTGGCCGCGCTCGAGCAACACGCGGCCGTTGTCGGCCAGGGCCCGCAGCGCTGTCAGTGGCTGACCCAACTCATGCGAGATCCCGGCCGACATCTGCCCCAGCAGCGCGAGCTTCCCCGCCTGGAGCAAGGCCTCGGTGCGCTCGCGCACCTTGGCCTCCAGCTCGTCGTTGGCACGGCGCAGCGCCTCGCGCGAGGCCAGCTTCTGAGCGATGTTGCGCTGGCGCAGCCACCAGGCCACGGCGAGCAGCCCGGCACAACCGGCGAGCGCCGCCGCACCCCAGACCGCCGAGCGTGCATCGCGCCATGCCGCCGCCGTGTCCGACAGCATGACCAGCCGCCAGTCCAGGCTGGGTATGGGACGCTCGGTCATCAGGCGCAACGGAGCATCGGGCCCACCCAGCCGCAGTCGCACCAGTTCGCCGCCACCGTCGAGAGCACGTTCGCGCTGGACCAGCATGGGCAGTGAGAGACGCTTCCACACCGGTACCGAGGAGATCACCACCACGCCACTGCGATCGATGACAACAGGTTTCTCGGCCTCTTCGCGAAACGCCGCATCGACCCAACTGGCCTCGATCGGGTCCAGGCTCGTGCGCACGCGCAGCGCACCCACGAGCCGGCCCTGGCTCATCAGGGCGCGGCCAAAGCACACCCGCGGCGAACCGGTATCGGCGTCAGGTGCGAACCGACGAACATCGTGGCCACCCAGGGCTTCGGCGACGCAGGGTTCGCTGTGCAGATTGCGGCCCAACGGCTGATCGGCCGCGAACCAGTTGCTGGCCGCCATGGCCTGCCCCTGGGCGTCGGTGACCAGTACGTCCAGCGCGCCCGATCGCGCCGCGAAGCGCGCCAGCCGCCGGTTGACTGCGGCTGCGCGGCCACCGTCAGGCCCCAGGCGCAACAGGGTCTCGATCTCGCCCTCGGCATCGACCAGCCCCGGCAGATCGGCCTGCTTGGCGATTTCGGACTCCAGCACTGCCGCATAGAGGTCGAGTTGATGCGCTGCCACATCACCCAGACGCTGCAACCCGCGCTGCACGCTGAAGTGCCAGGCCAGCGCCGCGGCTGCCGGCACCAGCGCAGCCAGCACCAGGGCACCGGCCAGCAGCCACTGACGGCGGCGGTTGCTGAAGAGGGAGTTCGATAGCTGCAAGGCGGGTCGGGTCGGGTCGAGTCTCGGGCACGGCACGGCACAGGCGTCTGCCACGGCGCCATTGCGCAGTGCGATGCCCCAAAGGACACGCGCAGATCGACGCAGCCAGGGGCAATCTTGGTCCACCGCCGCACGCGCCGTCAATGCGCGGGAATCGACACAGCGCGCGGCCGAAGGATGGCGGACTTCCACACACGTCGGCCCGGCGCTGGGACGCCCGCCTCAGTGATTGCCCTGACATCGCGACGGCCTGTTGCACTTTTCTCCCAGGCGCAGGACCCGGGCCGCACGGGGAGACCCACGGCCTGGCATGACCCCTGCTATTATTGATCCGGCACGATGAAGTCTTCACGCCGCGTACTTGACGAGCGGGTCCTGGAAGTAGGCCCGAACGCGCTCGCGGTTGGTGGCGACGAATTGCATGTGCTCATCGGCGGCGGCGCGCAACTTGGCTTTGGTGCGCACGGGCACTTTGGTGCCGATGGCGTGCTTGAGATCGGCGTTGAGCCGCTCGTCGGGGTTGAGCTCGGGGCTGTAGCTGGGCAGGAAGAAGACCTCGATGTCGCGCTGGTGCTCGGCCAGCCAGGCCTTGACCGGCTTGCAGTGATGCACGCCCAGGTTGTCCAGAACGAGGAAGACCTTCTTGTGTCGGCGCCGGCCGTCGCGCACCAGGGCCTGCAGGAACTCGATGAGCCGCTCGTGATTGAACGCCCCGTCGATGATCATCCAGTTGGCGCGTCCCTGGTTGGTGACGGTGGAGATCATCGACAGCTTCTCGCGTGTGCCGCCCACGGCCATCGTGACCGGCGTCTTGCCGCGAGGCGCATAGCTGCGGCCGCGCACGTCGGTATTGACCAGCGCCGTCTCGTCGCCCCAGTGGATCTCGCCGCCCTCGGCCTTGGCACGGCGCTCGATAGCCGGGTACTCCTGCTCGAGCCACTGCTTGACCGCCTCGGGTCGCTGTTCGTAGGCGCGCTTGATCGGCTTCTGGGGCGTAA
>JAKLLB010000039.1:0-2786 GCA_023150345.1 Aquabacterium sp. | reverse complement strand
CGAAGGTACTCGCCGGTGGCACGAATGGACAGCCGCACGCCGAACTCGCGTTCGATGAACTGCATGACCGCGCCGCGCGTCCACAGCGCGAACTCCATCTTCAACTGCTCCGGGCGCTTGTCGCAGATGGTGCGGCGCACCGACGCCTCCTGCTCTGCGCTGAGCCTGCGCCCATCGCCGGCGCTGCGGCCCCGGGCGGCAGGCTTGATGGCCGGCCAGCCGCCCTCGCTGAACAGATCGATGGTCTTGCGCACCGTCGGGTAACTCAGCCCGGTCAGGGTCACGATCTCCATCACCGCCTTGCCCCGCACATGCAATCGCACCACTTGCTTGCGGCGCTCATGAAGTTGCTCAAGCTTCTGGTATCGAGCGTCTTCTTTGTCCATGGCGCTCTGACTCCATCGGCTCCAAGAAGTTCAAACTTCATGTGGCCGGCTCAATAGGTCTGGATAACCCTCATGCCCAAGAGCAGACCATGCGTTCACATCCCCTCACCCTGTCCGCGGCCGGCGGCACCGACCCCATCGATCTGCGCATCCTGCGCGTGCTGGCCGACGACGGCCGCATACCGATGATGCGGCTGGCCGAGCAGGTACACCTGTCGGCCACCGCGGTGGCCGCGCGGGTCAACCGCCTGCAGCACCGTGGCGTCATCCGAGGCTTCCGGGCGCGGTTGAACCCCCACAAGCTCGGCCTGTCGGCCACCGCCTTCGCGCGCGTCCAGCTCGATCGCACCGACCTGGCCGTCATGGAGCGCTTTGCCATGGCGGTGCGGGCGCACTCCTGCATCGTCGAGTGCCACCTCATCGCCGGCGCATTCGACTACCTGGTCAAAGTCGTACTGCCATTCACCGACGACGCCGATGCGGACACCCGGGCGCTGTTGCAGGAGTTGCCCGGCGTGCGCGACATCCAGCTCGATACCTCCACGCGCCAGCTCAAGCAGGCGCGCCCGCAGCTGGCTTGAGCCATGGACGAGATCGACGCCCAACTGCTGCGACTGCTCCAGGCCGATGGTCGCCTCGGCGCCGCGCAACTTGCCCAGCAGGTCGGCCTCGCGCCCTCGACTGTTCACGAACGCCTGACGCGCCTGCGCCGCGAGGAGTTCATCCTCGGCTTCGAAGCGGTGCTCGACCCCGCCCACTTCGCCGACTCCATGCTCGTCTTTGCCGAAGTGCGGCTCAGCGGCCAAGGCCCGGCGTACGAGCAGGCGCTGGCCGCAGCCGTGCAGCGCTGCGACGAGATCATCGAGTGCCATCGCCTGGGTGACCAGGGAACCTACCTGGTCAAGGCCCGCGTGCCCGACATGGCTGCGCACCGCCGCCTTTTCGGCGACGTGCTGTGGGTCATCCCCGGCGTGCGCGATGTGCGCAGCTACACCGCCATCGACGAGGTCAAGCCCGACGCCGGTCTCCCGTTATGAGGCGTCGAGCGCGGCGCCGCGAACCACAGCCATCTTCGATACGGGTTATCCCGTGCCGCCGAAAAATCCATCGTGAGCCGCCAGCAGAACCGAACAAACCGCGTTCTCGCTCGCGCAGCACATGCAACCGCGCTGCGCCAAATGCCCAAAACTACCCTGCGTCGCCCCCGGATTCGCGCTGGCATGCGCCACCGGCACGGCGACCACATCCACACCCTCCGGAGACACACACCCATGCGTTTGCAACAGATTCCCCTGTTCGTCACCCTGGCCCTGGCCGCAGCGGCCAGCGCGCAGGCCCAGTCCAGCGTCACCATCTACGGCCGGATGAACCTCACGATGGAACGGCAGAAGGCCGGCTCCGACACCAAGACGGTGTTGCAGAACAATTCGTCGCGCATCGGGTTCAAGGGAACCGAGGACATGGGCGGTGGCCTGAAGGCCGGGTTCCAGTTGGAGCACGGCATCTCCGCAGACACCGGGCTGGCCACCCAGACCGCCTTCTGGGCCCGGCAGAGCGAGCTCTTCGTCGGCGGCAACTTCGGCACGTTGCGACTGGGCAACTTCACGAGCGAAGCCTACTACGCAACCGCCGACTACGTGAGCAACCACAACCACGACACCGGCACCTCCTCCGACGCGTTCTACGCCTACGTGGGCCGCAACACCAACAAGGTGGCCTATCGCCTGCCGGCCATGGGCGGGTTCAGCCTCGAGGGGGCCGTGGCGCTGCACGAGCAAACCAACGGCGGCAAGCACAGCTACGACATGGCTGCCAACTATGATGCCGGCCCGCTGCACCTTGGCGCCGGCTACGAAAAGAACGGCAACGCCAATCAGTTCGCGGTGCGGGCGTTCTACGAGTTGGGCGACTTCGCGCTCGGCGGCTACGTGCAACGCGACAAGAACGCCTATGCCGCTGGCAACCGCACCACCACCCGCCTGTCGGCCATGTACACGCTGGGCGGGCTGACCGAGTTCCACGCCAACTGGGGTCACGCCGGCAACTACAGCGATGTCAGCGGCGACAGCTCGGCCAACCAGTTCACGCTGGGCGTGAACTACAAGCTCAGCAAGCGCACCAAGGTCTACGGCTTCTACACCAAGGTTGACGACAAGGGCGCCATCTACGGTGACTTCAGCTCCGTGGCCGTGGGCGTGCGCCACAACTTCTGATCGACCGCGTGAACCGGAGACACACACTCATGAAATCCACATTCGCCATTCATGGCATTGCCGCAGCCGCGCTCGCTGTGCTGGCACCGCTGGCCCACGGCCAGGAAGTCGTCAAGATCGGCCACGTCGGTCCGGTGTCGGGTGCGCAGGCGCACTACGGCAAGGACAACGAGAACGGCGCGCGCAT
>JAKLLB010000038.1 GCA_023150345.1 Aquabacterium sp. | reverse complement strand
CGCGCCGGAAACGGCCTCGTACATGTCGAACAGGTCTTCGCGCTCGCGGAAGCAGTAGATCAGCATGTTCATCGCGCCGCAGTCCATGCCGTGGCAGCCCAGCCACAGCAGATGGTTCAGCAGGCGCGTGACTTCGCTGAACATCACGCGGATGTACTGCGCGCGTATCGGCACGTCGATGCCCAGCAACTTCTCGATGGCCAGGCAATATGCGTGCTCGTTGCACATCATGGACACGTAGTCCAGACGGTCCATGTAGGGCAGCGACTGAATGAAGGTCTTGCTCTCGGCCAGTTTCTCGGTGGCTCGATGCAGCAATCCGATGTGCGGGTCGGCGCGCTGGATCACCTCTCCGTCGAGTTCGAGCACCAACCGCAGCACGCCGTGCGCGGCCGGGTGCTGAGGCCCGAAGTTGAGCGTGTAGTTCTTGATCTCGGCCATTTCAGGGCTCCCGCCGGGCCGCCGCCAGGGCGCCCTGCGCCCCCACGGGGGGCAGCGAACGAATACAAGCGTAGTGGCGGCTCATCAGTGCAGGCCCCCGTAGTTCTCTTCACGGATGACGCGTGGCGTGATCTCGCGTGGCTCGATCGTGACCGGCTGGTAGATCACCCGCTTTTGCTCCGGGTCGTAGCGCATTTCCACGTGGCCCGATACCGGGAAGTCCTTGCGCAGCGGATGACCGATGAAACCGTAGTCGGTCAGCAGCCGGCGCAAGTCGGTATGCCCCTCGAAGATCACGCCGATCATGTCGAAGGCCTCGCGCTCGAACCAGTTGGCCGCCGTCCACAGGTCTGTGACCGAGGCCACCACCGGGACGTCGTCGTCAGGTGCGAACACCTTGAGGCGCACGCGCCAGTTCAGGCTCACCGACAGCAGGTGCGACACGACGCAATAGCGCGGACCCTCCCAGGGCCGGTCCTGCCAGGTGCTGTAGTCGATGCCGCACAGGTCGATCAACTGCTCGAACTTCAATGCCGGGTCATCACGCAGCGTGCGGGCGACGTCGGAGTAGTCGCCGGCGGCCACGGTAACGGTGATTTCGCCGCGCGCGCGCACCAGCGACCGGAGGCGGCCGCCCAGCACAGTCTCGAGCGCAGCCTGCAGGTTGTCGAGTCGTTGCGTCATGTTCAGGCCCGGGCTATCGTGTTCTCGCGGCGGATCTTGGCCTGCAGTTGGAGAATTCCGTACAGCAGCGCCTCCGCGGTGGGCGGGCAGCCGGGCACGTAGACGTCGACCGGCACGATGCGATCGCAGCCGCGCACCACTGAATAGCTGTAGTGGTAGTAGCCGCCGCCGTTCGCGCAGGAGCCCATCGACAGCACCCAGCGCGGCTCGGCCATCTGGTCGTACACCTTGCGCAGCGCGGGCCCCATCTTGTTGCACAGCGTGCCGGCGACGATCATCAGATCGCTCTGACGCGGGCTCGGACGAAACAGCATGCCGAAGCGGTCGATGTCGTAACGCGACGCGCCAGCGTGCATCATCTCGACGGCGCAGCAGGCCAGACCGAAGGTCATGGGCCACAATGAACCGGTCTTCGACCAGTTGATCAGCTTGTCGACCGAGGTGGTGACGAAGCCTTCCTTGAGTACGCCTTCAATGCCCATCTTGCGGATCCAGTGTGTCGATGCGGACGGTGCGCGCGAGGTGTCGATGCGTCACGACGTTCACTCCCAGTCGAGGGCGCCCTTCTTCCACTCGTAGATGAAGCCCACCACGAGGATCGCGAGGAAGATCATCATGGCCCAGAAGCCGGCGGCGCCGATGTCGCGCAGCGCGACGGCCCACGGGAACAGGAACGCGATCTCGAGGTCGAACAGGATGAACAGGATGGCCACGAGGTAGTAGCGCACATCGAACTTCATGCGCGCATCCTCGAACGCCTCGAAGCCGCACTCGTAGGGGCTGTTCTTCTGGGCATCGGGTCGATTGGGCCCGAAGATGAAGCCGATGACCTGTGGTGCCACGCCGACCGCCGCGCCCACCAGAATGAACAGGATGACGGGCAGGTACTGTTGAAGGTCCATGGTCGGCTTCGCGATGGGTGTCGGTTCCGATCCGGCCAAAAAATTGGCGCGCCGCCCGCCATCAGAAGATGGCTCACGGAGCGCCCCTGCCTGCTCCCTGCCTACAGGGCGCACGGCCCAGGCACCGGATCAGGACCTGGACCGCTTCAAGCCTGGTGCCGACGGCGAGACTCGAACTCGCACAGCTTTCGCCACTACCCCCTCAAGATAGCGTGTCTACCAATTTCACCACGTCGGCACTGCGTCGGACCGGGGTCCGCCGGATGATCAGGTCGCATGAGGATCGCACCCTGAACAGCCAAAGATTCTAATCTGAAAAGATCGCTCATCCCCGGGTTTGTGCGGGTGTGTGGCGCGCTTCAATCACCTACACCCGCAGTTGCATCAACTCCGACCGTCAACGCGTCGGGATCGTCCCGGCCGGCGCCGCACTGGCTGCCGCAGCCGAGGCCGGGACAGCCGGCGCCGGCGCTGCGCCCGGTATCACCGCCCCCGGCGCAGGCGCCGATGCCGCGCTCGCCGCCGCGGGCCTGTCCAGCGCACTGCCGGAGGATTCGATCGGCGCCCGGGCGCTGGTGTTGGTGAGGATCGCCATCAGCAGCGTGCATGCGAAGAAGACCGTCGCGCACACGGCCGTCGATCGCGAGAGGAAGTTGGCGCTGCCCGTGGCACCGAACAGGCTGCCGGAGGCACCGCTGCCGAAGGAGGCGCCCATATCGGCGCCCTTGCCGTGCTGCACCAGTACCAAGCCGATCATCGCCAACGCGGCGACGAGCTGGACCACCAGCACGAGATTCATCCAGATCTGCATGTTTCGATTTCTCCTAGAACGGGGCACAAGCCGGTTCGCCCAGCCCCGATGACGGTCTCGGTTCGGCTAACGTGCCGCGCGACAGATGGCCACGAAGTCGCCCACCTTCAGGCTCGCACCGCCGATCAGGCCACCATCGATGTCGGGCTGCGCAAAGAGCGCCGCCGCGTTGTCGGCCTTGACGCTGCCCCCGTACAGCAGACGCATGTGGTCGGCCTGAGCTGTGGCCGCGCGCAGTTGGGCACGCAGCAGCGCATGCACTGCCTGAGCCTGCTCGGGGGTTGCCGTGCGGCCAGTGCCGATGGCCCACACGGGCTCGTAGGCCACCACCATCTCGCTGGCGCAGTGCCCCAGCGTGTGGATCACGGCCGAGAGCTGGCGCTTGACCACGGCCTCGGTTTCCCCGGCCTCGCGCTGGGCCAGCGTCTCACCCACGCACACAATTGGCGTCATGCCCCGCGCCAGCGCGACCTTGGCTTTGTCCGCCACGAGCTGGTCGCTCTCCGCGTGGTACTGCCTGCGCTCGGAGTGGCCGACGATGACGTAGCGACAACCGAAGTCGGCCAGCATCAGCACCGACACTTCGCCGGTATAGGCGCCCTGCTCGAAAGCCGAGCAGTCCTGCGCTCCCCAGCGCACGTCGCTGCGGGCCAGCGCCACGGCGGCTTCAGACAGGTACGGGAACGGCACGCACACGGCCACATCGCAGTCGTATGGGCGCGCCGCGGTGATGCCGGCCAGCAGTTCCGCGCTGGAGGCGCGGTTGCCGTGCATCTTCCAGTTGCCGGCCACGAGCTTGCGTCGCATGTTCAGTCTCCTGTGGATACGGTCCAGTCCAGCACGATCTTGCCCACGTGGTCGCCGGACTCCATCAGCGTGTGCGCCTGCGCAGCATCCTGCGCCGGAAACACGCGGTGCACCACTGGCCGCACCGCACCCGACTCGAGCAGCGGCCAGACCCGTTCGCGCAACGCCCGCGCAATCGCGGCCTTGAAGGCGACGGGACGAGGTCGCAGGGTCGAGCCGGTGATCGTGAGCCGGCGGCGCAGCACATCGGCCGCATTGAGTTCGCATCGCGTGCCACCCTGCACCGCGATGATGACCAGCCGGCCGTCATCGGCCAGGCAACGCAACTCGCGCGCCAGGTAGTCGCCGGCCACCATGTCGAGAATGACGTCAGCGCCCAAGCCGCCGGTAGCGGCCAGCACTTCCTGCACGAAATCCTGCTCGCGGTAGAGGATGGCCCGGTCTGCACCGAGCTGGAGGCAGGCGGCGGCCTTCTGCGGCGTCCCCACGGTCACCAGCACCTGAGCGCCGAAGGCCTTGGCCAACTGGATGGCGGTGACACCGATTCCGCTGGAGCCGCCCTGCACCAGCAGGGTCTGGCCGGGCAACAAAGCGCCGCGATCGAAGACATTGGACCAGACGGTGAAGAACGTCTCCGGCAGGCTGGCCGCCTGCACATCGTCCAGTCCTGCGGGCACCGGCAGGCATTGCCCGATCGGTGCGACGCACAACTGGGCATAGCCACCGCCGGCCACCAGTGCGCAGACCCGGTCACCCAGAGTCCACCCCGCTGCAGCCAGCTCCGCACCATCGCCTGCGACGATGCGACCGGCCACCTCCAGCCCCGGCAGGTCGCTGGCCCCGGGTGGCGGCGGATAGGCGCCCTTGCGCTGCAGGACGTCGGGCCGGTTCACGCCACTGGCCGCGACCCGCACCAGCACCTCGCCGGGCCCGGGCTGCGGGTCGGGGCGAACCACGCGCTCGAGCACCTCGGGCCCGCCGGGGGCCGTGATGGCGATGGCCTGCATGCCTGCCGTTCGGTGTCGAGTGCCTACTGCTGCTGGGAGCCGGCGTCGGAGGCATCGCCAGCCGGCGCCGCCTCGCGCCCCTGCTCGGCACGCTCGGGGCGATCGCTGCGCTCGCGCCGCGGCGGGCGCTCTCCGCGCTCGCGACGCTCGCCGCGGTCACCGCGGTCACCGCGATCGCCTCGTGGCGCGCGCTCATAGCGCTCCTCTTCCATGCCCTCGGGTCGATCGAGCAACGCCTTCAGACTGAGCTTGATGCGCCCCTTGTCATCGGTCTCGAGCACCTTGACCTTGACGACCTGGCCCTCCTTGAGGAAGTCCTCGACCCGCTCGACGCGCTGATGCGCGATCTGGCTGATGTGCAGCAAGCCGTCCTTGCCCGGCAGGATGTTGACCAATGCACCGAACTCGAGGATCTTGGTGATCGGGCCTTCGTAGATGGCACCCACCTCGGCCTCGGCGGTGATGTCCTCGATGCGCTTGCGCGCCAGCGCAGCCTTGTCGCCATCGGTCGACGCGATCGTGATGGTGCCGTCCTCGGCGATGTCGATCGTCGTGCCGGTCTCCTCGGTCAACGCGCGAATGGTCGCCCCGCCCTTGCCGATCACGTCGCGGATCTTTTCCGGGTTGATCTTCATCGTGTACAGGCGTGGCGCGAACTGCGACAGCTCGGTCTTCGCGCCGCCCACCGCGTCCTGCATCTTGCCCAGGATGTGCATGCGCGCTTCCTTGGCCTGAGCCAGGGCCACCTGCATGATTTCCTGGGTAATGCCCTGGATCTTGATGTCCATCTGCAGGGCCGTCACGCCGCTGGTGGTGCCGGCGACCTTGAAGTCCATGTCGCCGAGGTGATCCTCGTCACCGAGGATGTCGGTCAGGACCGCGAAGCGGTTGCCTTCCTTGATGAGGCCCATCGCGATGCCGGCCACGTGCGCCTTCATCGGCACGCCCGCGTCCATCAGGGCCAGGCAGCCGCCGCACACCGAAGCCATCGAGGACGAGCCGTTGGACTCGGTGATCTCGCTGACCACGCGCAGCGTGTAGGGGAACTCGTCACGGGCGGGCAGCAGGGGAACCAGTGCACGCTTGGCCAGGCGGCCGTGGCCGATCTCGCGGCGCTTGGGGCTGCCCACGCGGCCGGTTTCGCCAGTGGCGAACGGGGGCATGTTGTAGTGGAACAGGAAGCGATCCTGGAACTCACCGGCCAGGGCATCGATCTTCTGTGCGTCCTGCTCGGTGCCGAGCGTGGAGATCACCAGTGCTTGCGTTTCGCCACGGGTGAACAGCGCCGAACCATGGGTGCGGGGCAGCACGCCGGTACGGATCTCGATCGGGCGCACGGTGCGGGTATCGCGTCCGTCGATGCGAGGCTCACCGGCCAGGATCTGGCCGCGCACGATGCGCGATTCGATCTCGAACAGCAGGCCCTCGAGCTTGACTTCGTCGAAGGCCGCACCTTCCCCGGCCAGGGCGGTCTTGACCGCTGCATAGGCCTCACGGCAGGCCTGTGTGCGGGCCTGCTTGCTGCGGATCTGGTAGGCCGCGCGCAGAGGGCCTTCGGCCAGCGCGCCGACCTTGGCGATGAATGCCTCGTCCTTTGCCGGCGGCTGCCAGTTCCACTCGGGCTTGCCACCCTCGCGCACCAGATCGTTGATCGCCGCGATGGCCACTTTGCCCATGTCGTGACCAAAGACCACCGCGCCCAGCATCACTTCTTCGCTGAGCTGGTCGGCTTCGGATTCCACCATCAGGACGGCTGTCTCGGTGCCGGCCACCACGAGATCGAGCTTGCTGTCGGCCAGCTGGATCTTGCCCGGGTTGAGGACGTACTCGCCATTGATGTAGCCCACGCGCGCGGCACCGATCGGGCCGTTGAACGGCAGGCCGGACACGGCCAGCGCGGCGCTGGTACCGATCATGGCGGCGATGTCTGCCTGCACCTCGGGGTTCAGGCTCAGCACATGGATGACCACCTGTACTTCGTTGAAGAAGCCATCGGGGAACAGCGGACGAATCGGGCGGTCGATCAGTCGGCTGGTGAGGGTCTCCAGCTCGCTGGGACGGCCCTCGCGCTTGAAGAAGCTGCCGGGAATGCGGCCGGCTGCGTAGGTCTTCTCGATGTAGTCGACCGTCAGCGGGAAGAAGTCCTGCCCGGCCTTGGCCTCGGTCCGGGCCACGGCGGTGGCCAGCACCACTGTGCCTTCGATGTCGACCAGCACCGCCCCGCTGGACTGGCGTGCGATTTCGCCCGTCTCGAGCGTGACCTGGTGGGGACCCCACTGGAACGTCTTGGTGACCTTCTTGAACATGCTCATGGATGATGTCTCCGGTTGGCGCAGGGCGCGCTTGCGGTGGCGCCCTGACGGGATTTCACCGGGAGCCGGCAGGCCCCGTCCGGCGGCATGCCATTCCAGCGGCACCGGCTGGGCCGGCGCCGGTGGAATGACACAGCAGCGACTGGATCGGGAGGCTCCAAAGACGAAAGAGCCTGTGCTGGTCGATCCAGACAGGCTCCTTCGGTCATGGGGTGCTTACTTGCGCAGACCCAGCTTCTGGATCAGGGCCGTATAGCGATCGGCGTCGCGGTCCTTCAGATAGTCGAGCAGCTTGCGACGGCGGCTCACCATTTTCAGAAGGCCACGGCGGCCGTGATGATCCTTCAGATGCGTCTTGAAGTGCGGCGTGAGCTCGTTGATGCGCGCCGTCAGCAGCGCGACCTGCACTTCGGGGGAGCCGGTGTCGTTGGCCGCACGGGCGTGCGTCTTGACGATCTCGGCGCGGTTGATGTCAGCGTTGGACATGTCGATTTCCTGATTGGAGAAACCGCGCGACGCTGCGGGGCAGGCTGCCCACGCAGGCGTAACGGTTTCGGTTGCCACTTGCGGACGCGGGTGAAACCGACCCGCGCCGTGCCTCGGCTGTGCCCTGAACGCGCGGAACAATCAGCGTGGCCAAGGGCAAAGCCCGTCGATTATAGCCGCAACCGTCGTCCCAGGCAGCGCCGCCGCACTGCCGCCCAGGCCGGCGCTGCCAGCTACTGGGGCCGCGCCATCCGGCAGGTGTGCGCCATCGTCATCTGATCCTGGTCGTAGCGGCGCAGGGTACGGAACCCGTATCCCGACCCTTCGACGTCGAAGACCACGCCCGCCGACCCAACCCGATCCATCTGCATCACCACCATCGGTTGTTGGAACTGGTGGTCGTCAGCCCGCATCCGCCCCTCATGAACGCCGCCCAGAGCCGCGGCGTCCAGTCGCGCGCCCTCGAGCGCATGCGCCACCGCGACGGGATCGACGCTGCGCGCGCGTTCCATCGCCTGAACCAGCATTTCGATCATGGACTGCATCCGGGCATGCAGGTAGTCGTCACGCGGATCCGGGTAGCGCTTGCGAAAGGCCGAAACCAGCAAGCGCGAGGGCTCGCCAGTCACGTTGGCATGCCACTCGGCTACCGCCAGAACCGACCCCACGCCGGCATCGCCCAACGCCGCCGGCACCCCCAGCGCGTTGCCGTAGAACGTGTAGAACTTGACGGGCACCCCCAGGTCGCGCACAGCCTTGACCAGCAGCGTCAGGTCATTGCCCCAGTTGCCCGTGACCACTGCCTGGGCCCCGCTCGCGCGGATCTTGCTGGCATAGGGCAGGAAGTCCTTGACCCTGGCCATGGGGTGCAACTCCTCACCCACGATCTCGACATCGGGCCTGCGCGCCTGGATCAATGAACGCGCCTGCTTGACCACATACTGGCCGAAGCTGTAGTCCTGCCCGATCAGGTAGACCTTGCGCAGCGCGGCGTCGTCTTTCAGCACATCCATCAGCGCCGCCAGCCGCATGTCGGCGTGCGCGTCGAATCGGAAGTGCCAGAAGCTGCACCGTTCATTGGTCAGCGCCGGCTCGACCGCCGAATAGTTGAGGAACAACGCCCGGCGCGCCGGGTCGCGCTCGTTGTGCTTGTTCAGTGCGTCGATGATCGCCGATGCGACCGCAGAGCTGTTGCCCTGGAGCACGAAGCCGATGCGCTGGTCGATGGCGCTGCGCAACAGCGACAAGGCTTCGTCGGCGTTGCCCTTGCTGTCCATGCGGATCAGTTCGAGCTTCCTGGCCCCGCCGGGCATCCTGACACCACCGCGCTGGTTGACCCGCTCGACCGCCCAGTGCAGATTGCGGAACACCGCCTCGCCAGCGTTCGCGAACGGCCCGGACAGCCCTTCGATCATGGCCAGCCGCACCGGCTCGGTAACCGGTTCGGCTTGCTGGGCCCGCGCACTGAGCCAGGCAACGGAAAGACAGGTGACCAGGACACCCGCGCGGGCAATGCGACGAAATACTGCTTGCGTCATCTCAGGAATCGGGACCTTGAAAACATGAATAAAGCCGCTGCCAGTTCAGCGGCATCGGTGGTGCGTTATTGCAGCGGCAGATGGCTGTGCCACGCCGGTTGCGGAGTCGCGCATTCTAGGATGCCTGCACGCGTCCGGCCGCACCGGGTGGTGCCCGCGCTGCGGGCCCGGATACGGCTTGACATCAGCCGATGTCTTGCAGCGGCCAGCGCGGCCGAACCGCGAAGCCGTAGTCGGGCACTGCCCGGCTGCGCCCGGCCTGCAACCGCATGGCCGCAGCCAGCGCGATCATGGCGCCATTGTCGGTGCACAGCGCCAACTCCGGGTAGTGCACCCGAACGCGCCGGCGGGTGCATGCAGCGTCGAGTTGCCGGCGCAGCTCACGGTTGGCCCCCACTCCGCCCGACACCACCAGCCGTGCCAGGCCGGTGGCCTTCAGCGCCGCCAGCGACTTCTTCACCAGCACTTCGACGATGGCCGCCTGCGTGCTGGCCGCCAGGTTGGCCCGCTGCGTCTCGTTGGGTGCATCACCCAGGCGGCGCACCTGCGTGAGTACCGCTGTCTTCAGGCCCGCGAAGGAGAAGTCGAGATCGCCGCTGTGCAGCAGGGGTCTGGGCAGGGCGTAGGCCGCCGGGTCACCGTGAGCCGCCAGCTCCGCCAGGGCCGGCCCGCCCGGGTAGCCCAGACCCGGCGGATCGGCCGAAAGGAACGGCGACAGCAGGTGGCCTTCGAGGTGATGCACGCCGAGTGTGGGCAGCCCCAGCGCCGCAGCCAGCGCGCAGGCCACGCCGGCGCCGACGAGCAGCGCGCCCGCCAGCCCGGGGCCGCGCGTGTAGGCCACCACGTCGAGGTCGCGCAGTGTGCAACCCGCCTGCTCCAGCACCTGAGCAGTCAACGGCAGTACGCGCCGGATGTGGTCGCGCGAGGCCAGTTCGGGCACGACGCCGCCGTATGCCTCGTGAAGCTGCACCTGGCTGTGCAGGGCGTGGGCGCGCAGGATGGGCACGCCGGCATCGGCGGTCTCCACCAGCGCCACCCCGGTTTCGTCGCACGATGACTCGATACCCAGCACCTTCATGATGTGGTCAGTGTAGTGGTCTGCCACCCGGCTATCGTCCGCCGGGCACGCGGTTGGGTCAGCGGCGGTGACACCGGCGCGACAGGCATGCAACGGAGCCACCGCACACAATGCAGGCGATGGGACGACTGCTGCTCGTGCGACATGGACAGGCCTCGTTCGGGGCCGACGACTACGACCACCTCAGCGAGCTTGGCCATCGCCAGTGCCGGCGGCTGGGCGACTATCTGCGCGAGCGCCACTGGGCCTTCGAGGCGGTACTCACCGGAACGCTGCGTCGACACCGCCAGTCCTGGGACGCGATCGCGCAGGGCCTGGGCAGCACCCAGGCCGCGCTGACCCTGCCAGGGCTCGACGAGTACGACAGTCTGGCGGTGATTGCCACCGTACACCCGCAGCCCCTGGCCCGACCGACCAACGACGCCGAGTACCGCCACCACTTCCGCCTCTTGCGCGAAGGGCTGCGGCGCTGGATGGACGCGCAGGCGCAACCGCAGGGCATGCCCCCGTACCGCGCGTTTGTCGCCGGCGTGGCGGCCGCGCTGGACCTGGTTCGCGAGCGCTATCAGGGCGATGTGCTGATGGTGTCCAGTGGCGGACCGATCTCCACCGCCGTGGGCCTGCTGCTGTCGACACCGCCGCAGGTCACGATCGACCTGAACATGCGCATCCGCAACAGTGCGGTGACCGAACTCACGTTCAACCCGAAGCGCCACACCCTGGTGACCTACAACTCGCTGCCCCACCTCGACGGGCCCGAATGGCAGGACTGGATCACGCACGCCTGACGCAGTTGTTTCGGCACGTCCTTCGTCAGGCGCAAGGACCCTTCCGGGCCCGTGCGTCCGGACTCAGTGGTTTTCCTTGGCGTGGTTGATCGAGTAACGCGGAATCTCGATGGTCACGTCGGCATTGCCCAGGATGGCCTGGCAGCTCAGGCGCGAACGGGGTTCGAGGCCCCAGGCACGATCGAGCATGTCCTCTTCGCTCTCGTCGGGCTCATTGAGGGTGTCAAAGCCCTCACGCACCACCACATGGCAGGTGGTGCAGGCACAGCTCATCTCGCAGGCATGCTCGATCGCAATGCCGTTTTCGAGCAGGGCCTCGCAGATCGAGGTGCCGCTGGGTGCTTCGATCGCATCGCCTTGCGGGCAGTACTCGGCGTTGGGCAGTATCTTGATGACCGGCATGGCGAGTGGAAGGCGTGAGGCTGTCAGATGTCGTCGACCTTGCGGCCGGTGAGCGCGGCCTGGATACCGCGATTCATGCGGGCGGCGGCAAAGGCCTCGGTGCCCTTGGCCAGCGCCTCCAGAGCCTGGTGGATGGGTTCGGGCAGTTCACCACGCGCGCGGGAGGCCAGCGTGTTCATCAGCGCATCGATCGAATCGCGCTCGTCGATGTCGAGCAGCTCACCGTCGGCATCGAGCGCCGAGCGCGTGGCCAGCAGCATGCGCTCGGCCTCCACCCGGGCCTCGCGCAGCGCGCGTGCGGCCATGTCGGCCTCGGCGCTGGCGTTGCCCTCGCGCAGCATGCGGGCGATGTCGTCGTCGGCCAGGCCGTAGCTGGGCTTGACCACCACCGATGCCTCTACGCCGGACGTGAGCTCGCGGGCTGCCACACTGAGCAGACCATCGGCATCAACCTGGAACGTCACGCGGATGCGAGCTGCACCGGCCACCATCGGCGGAATGCCCCGCAGCTCGAACCGGGCCAGCGAGCGGCAATCGCTCACCAGTTCGCGCTCGCCCTGCACCACGTGGATGGCCATTGCGCTCTGGCCATCCTTGAACGTGGTGAAGTCCTGGCCCTTGGCCACCGGTATCGTGGTGTTGCGCTCGATCACCCGCTCGACCAGGCCACCCATGGTCTCGAGGCCCAGCGACAGCGGAATCACGTCCAGCAGCAGCAGCTCGCCGTCGCGGGTGTTGCCGGCCAGCGCATGCGCCTGCACGGCCGCACCGAGCGCCACCACCTGATCGGGGTCGAGGTTGATCAAGGGCTCGCGGCCGAACAACTCGCCCACCGCCGTGCGAACGGCGGGCATGCGGGTCGATCCCCCGACCATCACCACGCCCTGGACCTCGTCGCGCCGCAGTCGGGCGTCACGCAGCACCTTGCGCACCGCAGCCAGCGTGCGATCGACCAACGGACGGGTGATCGACTCGAGGGTGGAACGCTCGACTTCCACCTCCATCGCCCGCCCGCCCACCTCGCAGCGCAGCATTGCCCGATCGGCGTCGCTGAGCTGCTCCTTGGTCGCCCGTGCAGCCACCAGCACCGTACGCTTGTCCTGCGGCGTGACCGCGACCAGGCCGCAACGGTGCAGGGCCCAGTCGGCCAGCGCGCGGTCGAAGTCGTCGCCGCCCAAGGCCGCATCGCCGCCGGTGGCAACCACTTCGAACACGCCGCGCGACAGGCGCAGCAAGGAGATGTCGAACGTGCCGCCGCCGAGGTCGTAGACGGCGTACAGCCCTTCGCTGCCATTCTCGAGCCCGTAGGCCACCGCGGCCGCCGTGGGCTCGTTGATCAGTCGCAGCACGTTCAGGCCAGCCAGCTGGGCCGCGTCTTTCGTGGCCTGGCGCTGGGCGTCGTCGAAGTAGGCCGGGACCGTGATCACGGCGCCGAACAGCTCGGAGCCGAAGGTGTCTTCGGCGCGGTAGCGCAGCGTGGCGAGGATCTCGGCCGACACTTCGACCGGCGACTTGCGCCCGTCACGCGTTTCCAGCGCCACCATGCCCGGCTGGTCGACGAAACGATACGGCAGGCGCTCATGTCCCGCGATGTCGGCCAGGCCGCGGCCCATGAAGCGCTTGACCGAGACGATCGTGTTCTCGGGGTCACGTGCCTGCTCGGCCTGGGCATCGTGGCCGATCTGCCGGCGACCCTCACCCATGTAGCGGACGATCGACGGCAGGATCACCCTGCCCTGACCGTCGGGCAGGCATTCGGGCAGGCTGTGACGGACCGCTGCCACCAGCGAATGCGTCGTGCCCAGGTCGATGCCCACTGCGATGCGCCTGGCGTGTGGGTCCGGCGACTGGCCGGGTTCTGAAATCTGCAGCAGGGCCATGTGAGACGGCGCAGTTCGGCGCGTGCGGTCAGGTTGAGTCGCCGGCGGTCAGGCGTCGAGCGCCTCAAGCCGATGGTGAATGTCGTCGCGCAGGCGGGACAGGAACATCAGGGCGCGCACCTGGGCCGCGGCCGCGGGCAAGTCGGCGTCTCGGTCGATCAGTTCGGCCAGGCGCGCCAGCTGCTCGGCTTGATGCCGGGCGACCTGCTCGTCCAGTTGCTCGACTTCCGCGACACCCCGTGCGTCCTCGAGGTCTTCACGCCACTGCATGTGCTGGTGCAGCAGCGCCGCCGGCATGGCGGTGTTGCTGTGCGCATCGATCGTCGCACCGCCCAGCTCGCACAGATAGGCGCCGCGACGCAGGGGGTCTTTCAGACGACGGTAGGCCTCGTTGACCCGGACGGCCCATTGCATGGCCACCCGCTGCGCGGCCACACCCCCGCTGGCATGCCGGTCGGGGTGGACCTGCGCCTGCAGCGCACGCCAATGCGCATCCAGTTCAGCCGGATCGAGCGCGTAGCGCCGCGGCAGGCCGAACAGGGTGAAGTCGTCGTCGTCGATCTTCAAGTTCAGATCCGGAACGACTCGCCGCAGCCGCAACGGTCCTTCTCGCGCGGATTGTGGAACTTGAAGCCTTCGTTCAGACCTTCGCGCACGAAGTCGAGCTCGGTGCCGTCGATGTAGGGCAGGCTCTTCGGGTCGACCAGGACCTTCACGCCGTGCTCCTCGAAGACGTGATCCTCGGGACCGACCTCGTCGGCGTACTCGAGCTTGTAGGCCATGCCCGAGCAGCCGGTGGTCTTCACACCGAGCCGAACGCCCACGCCCTTGCCGCGACGGCTCAGGTAGCGCGTGACATGCCGTGCTGCGGCTTCCGTGAGAGTGACAGCCATCGTGATCAGCCCGCCTGTGCCGGCGTCTGTTCGGCGGCGGCCGGCTCGCCGTGCTTGGCTTGGTAGTCGCTGACGGCCGCCTTGATCGCGTCCTCGGCCAGGATCGAGCAATGGATCTTGACCGGTGGCAGTGCCAGTTCCTCGGCAATGTCGGTGTTCTTGATCTCGAGCGCCTGGCTCAGCGTCTTGCCCTTGACCCACTCGGTCACCAGGGAGCTCGATGCTATGGCCGAGCCGCAGCCGTAGGTCTTGAATCGCGCATCCTCGATCAGTCCGGTGGACGGATTGACCTTGATCTGCAGCTTCATCACGTCGCCGCAGGCGGGCGCGCCCACCATGCCGGTTCCCACGGTGTCGTCGCCCTTCTCAAAGGCGCCGACGTTGCGCGGGTTCTCGTAGTGCTCGATGACTTTGTTGCTGTACGACATGTTGTGACTCCAGGCGATGGGGGCCGGCTCAGTGCGCCGCCCACTGGATGGTGCTGAGATCCACGCCGTCGCGGTACATCTCCCAAAGCGGCGAGAGCTCGCGCAAGCGAGCCACGCGATCCTTGAGCACGTTGACGGCGTAGTCGATGTCCGACTCGGTGGTGAAGCGGCCGATCGTCATGCGCAGGCTCGAGTGAGCCAGCTCGTCGCTGCGACCCAGCGCACGCAGCACGTAGCTCGGCTCCAGGCTGGCCGACGTACAGGCTGAGCCGGACGACACCGCGATGCCCTTGACGCCCATGATGAGCGACTCGCCCTCCACGAAGTTGAAGGACATGTTGAGGTTGTGCGGCACACGCGCGACCAGATCGCCGTTGACGAACACCTGCTCGATATCGGAGAGGCCACGCAGCATCTTGTCGTGCAGCATGCGGATGCGTTCGAGCTCGGTGCCCATCTCCTCGCGGGCGATCCGGAATGCTTCGCCCATGCCGACGATCTGGTGGGTGGGCAAGGTGCCCGAGCGCATGCCGCGCTCATGACCGCCACCGTGCATCTGGGCCTCGATCCGCACCCGCGGCTTGCGGCGCACGTACAGCGCGCCAATGCCTTTGGGCCCATAGGTCTTGTGCGAGGCCAGGCTCATCAGGTCCACCGGCAGCCGGGCGAGGTCGATGGCCACCTTGCCGGTCGCCTGCGCGGCGTCGACGTGAAAGACGATGCCGCGCTCGCGGCACATCGCACCGATGGCCGGAATGTCCTGGATGACACCGATCTCGTTGTTGACCAGCATCACCGACGCGAGGATGGTGTCCGGGCGCAGCGCGGCCTTGAACCGATCCAGGTCGAGCAGACCGTTCTCCTTGACCTCGAGATAGGTGACCTCGAAGCCCTGGCGTTCGAGCTCGCGAGTTGTGTCGAGCACGGCCTTGTGCTCGGTCTTGACGGTGACCAGGTGCTTGCCCCGCGTCTTGTAGAACTGCGCGGCGCCCTTGATGGCGAGGTTGTTCGACTCGGTGGCGCCGCTGGTCCAGATGATCTCCCGCGGGTCGGCGCCGACGAGCTCGGCCACCTGCACCCGCGCCTTCTCGACGGCCTCCTCGGCCTCCCAGCCCCAGGCGTGGCTGCGCGAGGCCGGGTTGCCGAAGTGCTCGCGCAACCACGGAATCATGGCGTCGACGACGCGGGGGTCCACTGGCGTCGTTGCGCCATAGTCGAGGTAGATGGGCAAATGCGGGGTCATGGTTGGGCCTGGCAGGATGCTGGGATCGACACAGACGGCGTTAGGGGGCGAGTGGCGCCGCGCTCACTTGGTGAGTGCGCCACCCAGGGCGAAGACCGAGTTCGGCGCGGTCACCTTGATGGGCTTGACCACCGGCACGCTGGAGATCGCACGCTTGATCGGCGCCTCCTCGATCGACACGCCCTTGGCGAGTTGATCGTCGACGAGCTTGCGCAGCGAGATCGAGTCGAGGTACTCGATCATCTTCTGGTTCAGGCTGGACCACAGGTCGTGGGTCATGCACCGACCGGCGTCCTCGCCCATGCAGTTCTCCTTGCCACCGCAGCCCGTGGCATCGAGCGGCTCGTCGACTGCCACGATGATGTCGGCCACGGTGATCTCATCGGCCCGCCGGCCCAGCGAGTAGCCACCGCCGGGCCCCCGGGTGCTCTCCACGAGATCGTGGCGGCGCAGTTTGCCGAACAGCTGCTCCAGGTACGACAACGAGATCTGCTGGCGCTGGCTGATCGCTGCCAGCGCCACGGGCCCATTGTTCGATCGCAGGGCCAGATCGATCATGGCGGTCACGGCGAAACGGCCTTTTGTGGTCAGACGCATGGGGAGTTCTCCTGAATATCCCGAACAACCGGTTTACCCGAGTGCTGTTGTCAAGTATATCAGATCCCGACTAATTTTGTCGACATTGGCTCAGCCCTGTTCCGAACAGGGGATGGACAAACGCCCCGCGTCCAGCTCCACGATCAGCCCACGGCAGGCCTGCTCGATCAGGTCGAGCGTGCACTCGAATCCGTCGGGACCTCCGTAATAGGGGTCCGGAATCTCATGCATGTCCTGGCCGGGCAAGCCCACCGCCAGCAACAGCCGCAGTCTATGCCGCAAGGGCGGCGGACAGCGGCGCTGCAGCCACTCGAGGTTGTCCTGATCCATCGCAAGGACAAGCTCGAAGCGTTCGAAGTCATCGCGTGCCATGGGGCGCGAGCGCAGTGCCGACAGGTCATAGCCACGTCGGGCTGCAGCGGCCTGCGCCCGTGGATCCGGAGGATGGCCACGATCGGCATGGGTGCCGGCCGAGTCGACCGCGATGCGTGCACCCCACCCCGCCGCGTGCAGCCGGGCCCGCAGCACGGCTTCGGCCGTCGGCGAGCGACAGATGTTGCCCAGGCACACCATCAGCACCCGGGCCTGCGCCGGCTCGGTGCGGCGCGACAAGGAGTTCCAGGCTCGAATCATGGGTGGTGACTGTTGCACAGGGCGACGATCCATGTCGTCGATGGCGCCGGCACCTCAGGACCGGCCGGCGCGCCCGGGCAGCGGCACCACTTGGGCGTCGTGCTCCGCACCGGCACCAAATGCCAGCTCGCGCAGGTGTGCCAACTGGTCTCGCACGCGGGCCGCCTTCTCGAACTCGAGGTTGCGGGCATGTTCGAGCATCTGCTTCTCGAGCAGCCGGATGCGGCGCGACAGGTCCTTCTCGGACAGGGCCTCGACCTCGGTCGCTTCGACCAGCGCTTGCACCTTGCCTTTGTCGTCCTGGGCGCTGACCACGCCGTCGATCATCTCGCGCACCTGCTTGACGACGCTGCGCGGCGTGATGCCGTGAGCCAGGTTGTGGGCAATCTGGCGTTGCCGGCGGCGCTCGGTCTCGTCCATGGCGCGCCGCATCGAGTCGGTGATGCGATCGGCGTAGAGGATGGCGCGGCCCGCCGCGTTGCGCGCCGCGCGCCCGATGGTCTGGATCAGGCTGCGTTCGGCACGCAGGAAGCCTTCCTTGTCGGCGTCGAGGATGGCCACCAGCGCCACCTCGGGGATATCCAGGCCTTCGCGCAGCAGGTTGATCCCCACCAGCACGTCGAACGCACCCAGCCGCAGATCACGGATGATCTCGACGCGCTCGACGGTGTCGACATCCGAGTGCAGGTAGCGCACCTTCACGCCGTTGTCGGTGAGGTAGTCGGTGAGCTGCTCGGCCATGCGCTTGGTCAGCGTCGTGATGAGGACACGCTGGCCGAGCTGCACGCACTCGCGGATCTCCTGCAGCACATCGTCGACCTGCGTGCCGGCGGGCCGCACCTCGACGACCGGATCGATCAACCCGGTCGGGCGCACCAGTTGCTCCACCACCTGCCCAGCATGGCGCTTCTCGTAGTCGGCAGGCGTGGCGGAAACGAACACCGCCTGTCGCATCTTGCGCTCGAACTCCTCGAATCGCAGCGGCCGGTTGTCCAGCGCACTGGGCAGGCGAAAGCCGTACTCCACCAGCACCTGCTTGCGCGAGCGGTCACCGTTGTACATGCCGCCCAGCTGCCCGATCAGCACGTGGCTTTCGTCGAGGAACATGATCGCGTCGTCGGGCAGGTAGTCCACCAGCGTAGGGGGCGGCTCGCCCGGGCGCGCGCCCGACAGGTGCCGCGTGTAGTTTTCGATGCCTTTGCAGTGCCCCACTTCCTGCATCATCTCCAGGTCGAAGCGCGTACGCTGCTCCAGCCGCTGGGCCTCGACGAGCTTGCCAGCAGCGGTGAGCTCGGTCAGCCGCTCGCGCAGCTCCGCCTTGATCGTTTCGATCGCCGAGAGGATGCGTTCGCGCGGCGTCACGTAGTGGCTGGACGGGTAGATCACGAAGCGCGGGATCTTCTGCCGCACCCGGCCGGTCAGCGGATCGAGCAGCGACAGGGTCTCGATCTCGTCGTCGAACAACTCGATGCGAACCGCCAGCTCGCTGTGCTCGGCCGGAAACACGTCGATGGTGTCGCCGCGCACGCGGAAGCTGCCGCGCGCGAAGTCGATGTCGTTGCGGCTGTACTGCATGCGCACCAGCTGCGCGATCACGTCGCGCTGGCCGATGCGGTCGCCCACCCGCACGATGAAGCGCATCTGCGTGTAGTCCTCGGGCTTGCCGATGCCGTAGATCGCGCTGACGGTCGCGACGATCACGGTGTCGCGCCGCTCGAGCACGCTCTTGGTGGCCGACAGGCGCATCTGCTCGATGTGCTCGTTGATGGACGAGTCCTTCTCGATGAACAGGTCGCGCTGCGGCACGTAGGCCTCGGGCTGATAGTAGTCGTAATAGCTGACGAAATACTCGACCGCGTTGCGGGGGAAGAACTCGCGGAACTCGCTGTACAGCTGCGCGGCAAGCGTCTTGTTGGGCGCGAACACGATTGCCGTCCGCCCCAGCCGCGCGATCACATGGGCCATGGTGTAGGTCTTGCCTGAGCCGGTCACGCCCAGCAGGGTCTGGTACGCAAGGCCATCGCGCACGCCCTCGACGAGCTGTTCGATCGCCGCGGGCTGGTCACCCGCCGGCGGGTAGGGCTGGAAGAGCTGGAACGGCGAATCGTCGAAGGTGACGAAGTCGCCGTCGGTGGGCGCATCAGCGTCGCCCTGGTCAGGTGTCGTGTTCATGGGGAAAACCCTGGCGCCGTTAGAATCGCGCGTCGCCCCGGCATGGGCCGGCTGCCTGCGCGCAACCCCGCAGGGTAGCGCAGCCCGGGCCGGCGCGCCGCCCGCCCGCCCGGCGCGAATGCCGGGCCGCCACCCCCGACTGGATGCACCCGACATGACGTTCTTCGCTGCCGTAGAACTGGCACCGCGCGACCCGATCCTGGGTCTGAACGAGCAATTTGCCGCCGACCCCAACCCCGCCAAGGTGAACCTGGGCGTCGGCGTCTATTTCGACGACAACGGCAAGCTGCCGCTGCTGCGCTGTGTCGAGGCTGCCGAGCAGCAGTTGGTACAGGCGCACAAGCCCCGCGGCTACTTGCCGATCGACGGCATCGCCGCGTACGACCGTGCCGTGCAGGGCCTGGTCTTTGGCGTTGGCAGTCCTGTGCTGCAGGCCGGCCGCGTGGCCACCATCCAGGCGCTGGGCGGCACCGGCGGACTGAAGGTCGGAGCCGACTTTCTGCGCCGGTTGCAACCTGGCGCCAAGGTGTTGATCAGCGACCCGAGCTGGGAGAACCACCGCGCGCTGTTCAGCCAGGCCGGCTTCGCCGTCGAGTCCTATCCCTACTACGATGCACAAGCGCGCGGCATTCGCTTCGAGGCAATGCTGGCGGCATTGCAGGCCGCGCCGGCCGGCACCGTCGTCGTGCTGCATGCCTGCTGCCACAACCCCACTGGATACGACCTCGATGCGGGGCAGTGGGACCAGGTGATTGCCATTCTCAAGAGCCGCGCGCTGGTGCCCTTCCTCGACATGGCCTACCAGGGCTTCGGAGACGGCATTGCCGAAGACGGCGCGGTGGTGCAGCAGTTCCTGGCCGCCGGGCTCGAGTTCTTCGTCGCCACGTCGTTCTCCAAGAGCTTCTCGCTGTACGGCGAGCGCGTGGGAGCGCTCAGCGTGGTGTGTGCGAGCGCCGACGATGCCGCGCGGGTGCTGTCGCAGCTGAAGATCATGATCCGCACCAACTACTCCAACCCACCCACGCACGGCGCCCAAGTGGTGGCCACTGTGCTGGAAACACCCGAGTTGCGGGCCTTGTGGGAGCAGGAGTTGGCCGGCATGCGCGAACGCATCAAGCAGATGCGCGCGCTGCTGGCCCGCAAGCTGGCTGATGCCGGCGTGGCGCAGGACTTCAGTTTCATCACCCGCCAGCGCGGCATGTTCAGCTACTCCGGGCTCAGCACCGCGCAGATGCAGCGCCTGCGCAGCGAATTCGGTGTCTATGGCGTCGATTCCGGGCGGATCTGTGTCGCGGCACTCAACAGCCGCAACATCGACCACGTGGTCGCGTCGATCGCCCGCGTGCTCTGATCGCTCGCCGCACGGGCGGGGTCGTTGCGCCCGCCCAGCGACATGGTTCCGCGGTTCGACGAATCCCCGGTTCCGAACGGAACCGGTGGCTCGGTCTTCGGCGGTCGGGTTCGGCCGAAATTTCGCGATGTGGAATTGGTCGCCCTGGTGACCGATGCGAATGGCTCCCGAAGGCAATTGCAGGGGTGGCGTCCGTGTTTTCTGGCCATTCCCTGGGGCTGTGCAAGCGATGATGAAGGCGTTACTATTCGTCAATGCTGCACTGCACAAAAACTGGTGCCGTTCAGCGCGTATTCAGCGGCCTTCGATCCAATCCGGCCCCTGGATGACCCGACGGCATCCCACCGGAGTAGCCCTGCCATGCTGTATCAGCTTTACGAGACCCAGCGCGCCTTGATGGCGCCGTTTTCCGAGTTCGCCAGCGCGACCGCCAAGCTGTACAACCATCCGCTGTCGCCGTTCACGCACACGCCCATGGCCCAGCGCGTGTCGGCCGGTTTTGACCTGGTGCACCGCCTGGCCAAGGAGTACGAGAAGCCCGAGTTCGGCATACGCAGCGTGACCGTCGCCGGCGTCGAGGTGGCCGTGCAGGAGCAGGTACCCATCCGCAAGCCCTTCTGCCACCTGCTGCGCTTCAAGCGCTACTCCGACGATGCTGTGGTGCTGCAGACCATGAAGGAGCAGCCCACCGTATTGGTCGTCGCACCGCTGTCGGGCCACCACAGCACGTTGCTGCGCGACACCGTGCGGGCGCTGCTGCAGGACCACAAGGTCTACATCACCGACTGGATCGACGCTCGCAACGTGCCCGTCGAACAAGGGCCGTTCCACCTCGACGACTACGTCGGCTACGTGCAGGAATTCATCCGCCACATTGGCCCCGAGGTGCATGTGATCTCGGTGTGCCAGCCCACCGTGCCGGTACTGGCCGCGGTGTCGCTGATGGCCACGCACGGCGAATTCACGCCGCGCACGCTGACCATGATGGGCGGCCCCATCGATGCCCGCAAGTCGCCCACGGCGGTCAACAACCTGGCGATGAACAAGAGCTTCGAGTGGTTCGAGAACAACGTGATCTACCGCGTGCCGCCCAACTTCCCGGGCGCCGGGCGACGCTGGACACGATCAAGACCGTGTTCCAGGACTTCGCGCTGGTCGAAGGCACATGGGACGTGAACGGCACGCGGGTGCAGCCGCAGGACATCACCACCGGTGCGCTGCTCACCGTGGAAGGCGAGCTCGACGACATCTCCGGCGCCGGCCAGACGCGGGCCGCCCATGACTTGTGCACGGGCATCCCGAAGTCGCGGCAGTTCCACTACGACGTGCACGGCGCCGGCCACTACGGCATCTTCTCCGGGCGGCGCTGGCGCGAGATGGTCTACCCCGAAGTGAAGGCCTTCATTTCGCGCTACGACCGCGAGGCGCGCGAGCAGGCCGTCGCGCCAGCCGCGCGCCCGCAGCGTGCCCGCGTCGCACAGGCCGGTCGCACGGCCGGCGTGGCAGCCAAGAAGCCCCGATCGGCCACGCGCGGCGCGCGATAGCCTGTCAGGGGTACCCGCCGGCGCACCGATAATCGTGCCGGTGAGTGTCCCACCCGAATCCCCTGCCCGCGACCCGCAGGTCGAGCGCATCCACGCCGCCCTGCCCCAGACTCAGTGCACCCGCTGCGGCTACCCCGATTGCCACGGCTATGCCGTGGCCATCGCCCAGGGCGAGGCGGCCATCAACCGCTGCCCCCCTGGCGGTGCCGAGGGCATCGCGCGGCTCGCCGCGCTGACCGGCCAGCCGGTCGTGCCGCTGGACCCACAGCACGGCGCCGAAGGGCCACGCCAACTGGCGGTGATCGACGAGAACTGGTGCATCGGCTGCACCTTGTGCATCAAGGCCTGCCCGGTGGACTGCATCATCGGCGCCTCCAAGTGGATGCATACGATCATCGACGACCAGTGCACCGGCTGCGAGCTGTGCGTACCGGCGTGCCCGGTCGACTGCATCTCCATGCAGCCGGTGACCGGCGAGCAGACCGGCTGGGCCGCCTGGTCGCATGAGCAGGCTGCGGATGCTCTGCAGCGGTATGAGGCGCGCAACGCCAGGCGCCTGCGCGAACGCCAGGAGAACGATGCACGCCTGGCTGCACGCGCGGCAGCGCGCCTGGCGCAGCTGCAGGCGCTCGGCCCGGCCATCGACGACGACGCAGTCGCGGCGAAGCAAGCGGTGATCGACGCGGCATTGGCGCGCGCTGGTGCCCCCAAGAAGGAACCGGGCCGGTGAGCTCCCCCGAAATCGCCGCCGGCGTGGTGCATCGCCCGATCAGCGCCACGGCTTCGGCGGGGCTCACACGCTGGCAATCCGGCGCGTTGCTGCTGCTGGCCGCCTTGATCTGGGGCTCGGCTTTCGTCGGCCAGGCGCTGGGCATGGATGGCGTGGGCCCACTGACCTTCACCGCCATCCGGTTCATGCTCGGCGCGCTCGTGGTGCTGCCGCTGGCATGGCGTGAGTGGCACCAGCTGCAGGCGGGTGGACACCCACTCGGACGCCAGCAGGTCAGCGCGGTCGTGGTGATGGGCACGTTGCTGTGTGCCGGCGTGGTGATGCAGCAAATCGCGCTGATGACCACCTCCGTGACCAACGCCGGCTTCCTCACTGCGCTGTATGTGCCGCTGGTGCCGGTGCTGGCCTGGCTGGCCTATCGCCAGCTGCCCCACTGGAGCGTATGGCCAGCGGCGCTCGGATGCCTGGTGGGCACCTGGATGCTCACCGGAGCGTCGCTGCAGGCGCTGCAGCGCGGGGATCTCTGGCTGCTGGGCAGCGTCGGTCCATGGGCCTTGCACGTGCTGCTGGTCGGACACCTGGCCAACCGGCTGCGCGGGGCCTATGTGCTGGCCTGCGGGCAGTTTGCCGTGTGTGCGGTTTGGAGCGGCCTGATGGCACTGTCACTCGAGACGCTCACGCTGGACGGCCTGGGGCGTGCCGCAGCGTCGATCGCGTACACCGGGTTCGTGTCGGTGGGCGTCGGCTACACCCTGCAGGTGGTTGGGCAGCGTCATGCGCACCCTGCCGATGCGGCCATCATCCTGTCGTCCGAAACGGTGTTCGCCGCGCTGTTCGGCGCCTGGTTCATGGGCGATCGTCTGGGCATGCTCGGCCTGGCCGGGGCCGGGCTCATACTCGCGTGCATCGTGGCCGTGCAAGTGTTGCCGCTGCTGGGTCGGCGCCTGTCGGCCTGATGCCCGCGCGAAGGCGCGAGGTCGTCGACCACCCGATCCGCATTGCCATGACAGACGCCGATATCGAAGCCTTCTTTGCAACCCTGGCCGCGGCCAACCCGCAGCCGGCCAGCGAGCTCGAGTACACCAGCGTGTTCGAGCTGCTGGCCGCCGTGCTGTTGTCGGCACAAGCCACCGACGCCAGCGTCAACAAGGCGACGCGCAAGCTGTTCGCGCACGCCAACACGCCGCAGGCGCTGCTGGCGCTGGGCGAAGACCGCCTGTGCGAGGCCATTCGCACGATCGGGTTGTATCGCACCAAGGCCCGCCACCTCCTGCAGACCTGTCGCATCCTGGTCGAACGCCACGCTGGCGAAGTGCCGCGCGATCGCGCGTCGCTGCAGGCGCTGCCTGGGGTGGGACGCAAGACAGCCAATGTTGTGCTGAACGTCGCCTTCGGCGAACCCACTTGCGCGGTGGACACCCACGTCTTCCGGGTCGCCAATCGCACAGGCCTGGCTCGCGGTGCCGACCCGTTGCGCGTGGAGCAGGGTCTGGAACAGCGTGTGCCCGCTCAGTACCGACTCGATGCCCACCATTGGCTCATCCTGCATGGGCGCTATGTCTGCACGGCGCGCGCGCCCCGGTGCACGGCATGCAGCGTGCGCGACTGGTGCGACACCGGACGCGAAGCTGTGCCCGCGGCCAACGCAGGCAAGCGCTGACCGCGCCGGGCAGCGCGACGCACCCCCTACAATGCACCTCCACCACCAGCTGGCTGCGGGCGTGCCATGTCCACACTCGACGATCTTGCCGAACGCATCGAGCGTCTCGTGCTGCGACACGAGGAGCTCAAGCGGACCAACGCCCTGCTCGAGCATCAGTTGGCAGCCGTGACCCAGGAGCGCGACCAGTTGCGCGCCCGACTGTCGACGGCACGCCAGCGGGTCGACGCACTGCTCGAACGCATTCCCGCTCCGGCTGCCGCCGAAAGCCACTTGCCCTCCGAATGAAACAGATCGAAGCGACGATCCTCGGCCAAAGCTACGTCCTGGCCTGCCCCCCTGGAGGCGAAGCCCTGCTGCTGGAAGCGGTGAACATCGTCGATCGCGAGATGAGCGCCATCCGCGATGCCGGCAAGGTCAAGGCCCGCGAGCGCATGGCGGTATTGGCAGCGCTCAACCTGGCCTACCAGCGGGCCGAACTGGCAGCCGTGCCGGCGGCGCCTGCGGCCCAAGCCAGCCCGGGCGCAGCGACAGCCGGTGGCGTGGCGCCGGGATCCGCAGACATCGATGCGCTGGTGCGCCGCATCGATGCGGCGCTCAACCAGGACGGATTGCTGCTGTAGCCGGCAACGGTGCGCCACTGGTCTGCGCGCGCAGTACCCGAGACTGACGCGGGTTGCATCCGGGACCAGACCAAATTCGCATGCGGGACGTCCGCGCGTTCCGTAGAATGGTCCTCGTCCGGCAGGTGTGCGTGGGTTTTATATTTCCTTGAACCGATGCTCGTTGAGCAAGGGCTTGGAACATCGTGGGGCTGGTGTGATCGTCTCGCGTCAGATGAACCCGAAGCCACTCTGACCTCGCCCACCTGGATCTGACCATAAGGGTTCAGGAATGCGGCCCACGGCGCCTGTCGGACACCCCCGTCGATCCACCGGCGCCACCGGCCCGCAGCCGCACCGTGGCGCGTCACACAGCGTCCGCGTATGGCGTCATATTGGCTCATGAAGAGCGAGCCGGGAGAGTGCTCGGTCGATGATCTGGTCCGGGCACCCAACCAGACCGTGCCGTGGACGGGTGTGCGCAACTACCAGGCCCGCAATTTCATGCGCGATGTCATGCGCGTGGGCGATGGCGTGCTGTTCTATCACTCGTCATGCCCCGAGCCCGGCATTGCCGGCCTTGCGCAAGTGGCGAGCGCGCCCTACGCCGACCCGACGCAGTTCGACCCGGCCAGTGCCTACCACGACCCCAAGTCGAGCCCGCAGGCGCCGCGCTGGGTGCTGGTGGATGTGAGGCTGGAGCGCAAGACCCGCCTGTTGCCACTGGTCGAGTTGCGCGGGCGACCCGAACTGGCCAGCATGCGGGTGCTGCAGCGCGGAAACCGGCTGTCGATCACGCCCGTCACACCGCAGGAGTGGCGCGCCGTCCGCGCCCTGCTGTAGCAGCCCAACCGCCTGCCAGCTCTGGCGCTGCCCGCAGGCCCCGCGGGGGCTGCGGCTGCGGCCATCAGGTACCGAACCGGATCGCCGCCAAGGCAACGTTGTTGCCGCCGCGCTTGCGAGCCTCCAGCAGCGCGGCGTCGCATGCCGCCATCACCTCATCCTGCGTGTGCGCGGTGTGCGGGTAGCTGGCCACTCCCATCGAGATGGTGAAGCCGAACTCCTGGCCATCGATCACCACCAGCTGCGTGGCGCACTGCCGGCGCAGGCCTTCCATGCGCGAGTGGGCGGTGGCCAGCCCAACGCCGGAGAGCAGCACGGCGAAGCGCCGCTCGTCGACGCGGCACGATGCGTCCATGGCGCGGGTGTTGCCGCGCAGCAGGCGACCCATGGCCTCGTGGATGCGCTCGGTTGCGCGATCGCCAAAGGCGGCCGCGCGCTCCGTGAGAGGGTCGAGTTCCATGTGGACCAGCGCGAACTCCCGGTGCTCGCGGGTGGACAGGTCGAGCTCGCGGCGCATCTGGTCGTCGAAGTGGGCCCGCGTGGCCAGGCCGGTGGCGACATCGCGCAGCCGCTGCTCGCCACCTTCGCGGCGCAGCGCGGCATTGGCCTTCTGCTCCTGCTCGAGCTGCTCGAGCGCCGCCTTCAATTGAGCCTCGCGCTGGCGCTGCGGGCCCAGGTCCTCCCACAAACTGCACAGCAAACGCCGCGGGCCGTCGATCACGCTGGTCCTCAAGACCGACCACTCGCGCCTCTCGCCTCGCCAGTCGAAGCGGTGCTCGCTGGCCAGTGGCCGGCCCATTGCCAGTGCCGTTTGCTCGGCCGTGCGCAACAGTGTGGCGATGGCCGGGTCGATCAGTTCGGGATCGCTCGATCCGACGATGGCCGCCGCTGGCCGACCAAGGAACTCGGCCATGGCATCGTTGACGTACCGGTAGCGGCCATCGGTCGCGTCCTTGACCGCGAGCATGCAGCCCGCGCGCTCGCCCAGACCGCGTGCCAACTCGGCCAGCGCGGGTGCCAACTCGGCGGCAAGGTCGCCGGGTCGGGCATCGGCAGGGGCGTCGACGGGACTCATGGGCGATGTCATCGGGATGTGGACAAAGGGCAGGCGGCGATCATAACCAGCGCGCATCCGGCGACCACGCTCGTTCAGGACATCAGCACCTGCATGCTGCGCTCGACCAGCCCGGTGAGGTGCTCGAAGCTCTCCAGCAGCGCTTCGCTTTCGCGCGCCAGAACGACACGGCTGTCCCGAGCGCCGCGACCCGGCGCATCGCGGGTGGCAGTCAACAGCCGCTGCCACTGCGCCCGCGCCACGGCCAGGGTGGCACGGATCTCTTCGCCATGCAGTTGCGAGCGTTCGATCTGTGCCAACGCCGCCTCGAATTCCGACACCGCCGCGTCGAGCTGCGCGGTCGCTTCAACGCCCTTGCCCGCCACGCTGCGCAGCAGGGCCTCCTTGGCCACGCGCAACGCCAGCATGCGCTGACGGGCGGTGAGGTTCACGATCTGCAACTTCGGGCGACCCAGCACCTGCTGCAGCTCGTCGGTGACGCGCTGCGCATCGTCCAGCAGGGTCTGTGCGAGCAGGTCGATCGCTCGCAAGTCGGGCGCCTGTGCCCGAGGGCCCACGTCGATCGAGCTGCGCAGCTCCCGCCAGGATGTTCGCACCGCATCGCAAACGGGATTCAGCTCAGCGGGCAGGTCGAGCTTGTCCAGGTGGTCGATGGTCGCCTGCCCCCGCTGCAGCGAGTCTTCCAGGGACGCCATCGCAGCTGCGCGGTCGACCCCGGCCACGAGCAAGGCCAGAGACTTGACGACGCGCTGCGACAGCATGCGCAGCAGTCCCACGCGGTTCAGCGCGCTGGCCGCGGAAGCCGCCTCGTAGACCGCACGCGAGACCTCGCCCACGCGCATGTTGGTTTGCATCGATGCCGTGCGCAGCAGCGCGAACGCATCCGCCTCGGTCAGGCCCTGGGCGGTCATCAGCACACCCTTGGCGCGGTCGACCCACTTGCGCTCTTCGAGGCGCGCCAGAGCGCCTTCGAGCGCTCGGCCGTGCTCGC
The DNA here is from genome assembly GCA_023150345.1 of Aquabacterium sp. Classification (GTDB taxonomy): domain Bacteria; phylum Pseudomonadota; class Gammaproteobacteria; order Burkholderiales; family Burkholderiaceae_C; genus Pseudaquabacterium. The sequence goes on along the minus strand of JAKLLB010000038.1, from coordinate 9,397 downwards.
GGCACTGCTTGGCGCGCAGGCGAACCAGCGGCCAGGCCGCAGCCACTGCATCGGGCGTGCACGGCCCAGGTGCCGCGTGCCAGATGCCGGCCGCGTCGGCCAGCCGCGTCCAGTCGTCCTCGAAGGTGAGCGCGAACAGCATCACGGCAGTCGGACGTGCGGTCTGAACCAGGGACAGCTCATGCAGCACCGCCTGGTCGGCCACGCCGAGGTCGACGACGATCAGCTCGGGCGCGCATCGGACCGACTCTCGCACCATGGCGCTGCAGACCGTGCAGCCGGCAACGGGCAGCCCTGCCGACGCCAGCGCATCGGCCAGCCCACGGGCACGCGATTCATCCGCAGCGGCAACCAGCAACGACATGGCAAGGACTTGGTGACGGCACGACCTGTGTCGGACCGCCAAGGATAACGGTTCATCCGCCGGCGCGCGAACGCACCGTCTGCGGGCCACACGCACCCGTTCGGTGCAGTCCACCCGATCGCCCGCTTCCAGCGGTGCGCACGCCGGCACGCGCCGGCTGGCACAAGGCTTGCTCAGACATCGGCAATCCTGGAGATGCACCGATGAAGAAGATGAAGCTGGTCATGGTGGGCAACGGCATGGCAGGCGTGCGCACGCTCGAAGAGCTGCTGCGCATCGCGCCCGACCTCTACGACATCACCGTGTTCGGCGCCGAGCCTCATCCCAACTACAACCGCATCTTGCTCAGCCCCGTGCTCGCCGGCGAACAGACGCTCGAGCAGATCGTGCTCAACCCGTTGCCGTGGTACGCCGAGCACGGCATCGACCTGCACCTGGGCAGCAAGGTGATCCGCATCGACCGCCCGCGCCGCCAGGTGATCGCCGAGGACGGCACCAGCGCCACCTACGATCGCCTCCTGCTGGCCACGGGCTCGAACCCCTTCATCCTGCCGGTGCCCGGGCACCAGCTCGCCGGCGTGGTCAGCTACCGCGACATCGCCGACACCCAGGCGATGATCGACGCGGCCACTCGCTACCGGCATGCCGTGGTCATCGGCGGTGGCCTGCTGGGCCTGGAGGCGGCCAATGGCTTGATGCTTCGAGGCATGCAGGTCACGGTCGTGCACATCGCCCCCTGGCTGATGGAGCGCCAGCTCGACGAGGCCGCCGCACGCATGCTGCAGCGCTCGCTCGAAGCGCGCGGGCTGCAGTTCCGCATCGGCGCCCAGACGAGTGCGCTGATCGGCGACGGCGACGGCGGCAAGGGCGGGCGTGTCATGGCGGTGCAGTTCACCGACGGCCAGGAAATCCCCGCCGACCTCGTGGTCATGGCCGCCGGCATCCGGCCCAACACGCAGCTGGCCGAGAGCGCAGGCCTGCACTGCCAGCGCGGCATCGTCGTCAACGACACCATGCAGACCATCACCGATCCGCGGGTCTATGCGGTGGGCGAGTGCGCCGCACACCGCGGCGTGGCCTACGGCCTGGTGGCGCCGCTGTTCGAGCAGGGCAAGGTGTGCGCCACCCATCTGGCGCAGTTCGGCATCGGCCGCTACGCGGGCAGCCAGACCAGCACCAAGCTCAAGGTCACGGGCATCGACCTGTTCTCGGCAGGTGACTTCATCGGCGGTGCCGGCACCGAGCAGATCCTGATGAGCGACCCCGCCGCCGGCGTCTACAAGAAGCTGGTGCTCAAGGACGACAAGCTGGTGGGCGCCTGCCTGTATGGCGACACGGTCGACGGCAGCTGGTACTTCAAGCTGCTGCGCGAAGGACGCAGCATCGCCGACATCCGCGACCGCCTGATGATCGGCGAGTCCAACATCGGCGATGCCGGCCACCAGGGACACAACAAGGCCACCGCGATGGCCGACAGCGACGAGGTCTGCGGCTGCAACGGCGTGACCAAGGGCCAGATCTGCAAGGCGATCAAGGACAAGGGCCTGTTCACGCTGGAGGAAGTGCGCAAGCACACCAAGGCCAGCGCTTCATGCGGCTCATGCACCGGTCTGGTCGAGCAACTGCTGATGGCGACCGCCGGTGGCGACTACTCGGCCACGCCCAAGAAGAAGGCCGTGTGCGGCTGCACCGACGTCAGCCACGACGAGCTGCGCGACGCCATCCGCCGCCCGCTGCCCGACGGTACGCGCCTGCTCACCATCGGCGGCGTGTTCACCCAGCTGGGCTGGCGCACCCCCAACGGCTGCTCGACCTGCCGGCCCGCCGTCAACTACTACCTGATCAGCACCTGGCCGCACGAGGCTGCCGATGACCCGCAGAGCCGGCTCATCAACGAGCGCAGCCACGCCAACATCCAGAAGGACGGTACCTACTCGGTGGTGCCCCGCATGTGGGGCGGCGAGACCAACGCCAGCGAGTTGCGCCGCATCGCCGACGTGGTGGACAAGTACCACATCCCCACTGTCAAGGTGACTGGCGGACAGCGCATCGACCTGCTGGGCGTGAAGAAGGAAGACCTCCCGGGCGTCTGGCGCGACCTGGGCATGCCCTGTGGCCACGCTTACGCCAAGGCGCTGCGCACGGTCAAGACCTGCGTGGGCAGCGAGTGGTGCCGCTTCGGCACCCAGGACTCCACCGGCCTGGGGCAAGACCTCGAGCGCGCGCTGTGGCGCATGTATGCGCCGCACAAGGTCAAGCTCGCCGTGAGCGGCTGCCCACGCAACTGCGCCGAGGCCGGCATCAAGGACGTCGGCGTGATCGGGGTCGACTCCGGCTGGGAAATCCACATCGCGGGCAATGGCGGCATCAAGACCGAGGTCGCCCACTTCCTGGTGAAGGTCAAGACAGCCGCCGAGGTGCTGGAGCACGCCGGCGCCTTCCTCCAGCTCTACCGCGAAGAGGGCTGGTACCTGGAACGCACCTGCCACTACGTCGCCCGGTTGGGCCTGGACCATGTACGCAAGCGCGTCGTCGACGATGCCGGCAACCGCCGCGCGTTGTGGGCCCGCCTGCAGCACGCGCTCGAAGGCGAACCCGACCCATGGTTCGACCACGCACCGGCGCGGGTCGATCTGCGCCAGTTCAATGCGATTGCCGCACCGGCCAGCGCCGCGACCACGTCGAAGCCGGCCGATGCCGTGGCCTGACAGTGAACCCACCCCTGGAGCCCGAGACATGACCCGCTGGACCGCCGTTTGTTCCCTCGACGACCTGCCGCCGCTGGGCGCGCGACGCATCGCCCGCGCCCAGGGCCTGCCGGTGGCGGTGTTCCGCGCCCACGACGACCGCGTGTACGCGCTGCTCGACCGCTGCCCGCACAAGGGTGGCCCGCTGAGCCAGGGCCTGGTCGCGGGCGACCGCGTGACCTGCCCCCTGCACGGCTGGACGATCGGCCTGGCCGACGGCAGCGCGCAAGCGCCCGACGAAGGCCGCACGCCGACTTTCGCCTGCCGGGTGGAAACGGGTGTGGTGTACCTGGACGCAGACGAACTGGCACAGCGGGCACTCGACGCCTGCGCGCCGACCGCCGGGCCGCGTGCATGCGCGTGCGCCTGCGCCGAAGCCTGACCGGCCGATCGGCGGTCGGTCTTGCGCGCGGCCGGTCACCGGCCGGCGCCCCGGATAATCCGCGCCCATGGCCGACGCATTCGATGTTGCCGTCATCGGTGCCGGCGCGGCCGGCCTGTACTGCGCCGCCCGCGCCGGGCAGAAGGGCCTGCGCGTGCTGCTGCTGGACCACGCCACCCGCGTGGCCGAGAAGATCCGCATCTCCGGCGGCGGTCGCTGCAACTTCACCAATCGCGATGCGGCACCGGCGCACTACTTCAGCGCCAACCCCGACTTCTGCCGCTCGGCCCTGGCGCGTCACCCGGCTGCAGATTTCATCGCGCTGGTCCAGGCCCACGGCATCGGCTACCACGAGAAGCACCGCGGCCAGCTGTTCTGCGACGACACCAGTCAGCGCATCATCGACATGCTGCTGGCCGAGTGCCGGGCCGGCCGGGTCGAGCACCGCCAACCCTGCGCCGTGCACGAGGTGCGCCATGGACCTGCCGGGTTCGAGCTCGACACCGCCCGCGGGCCCGTGCGCACGGCACAGCTGGTGGTGGCCACCGGCGGGTTGTCGCTGCCGCAGGTCGGTGCGAGCGACTTCGGCCATCGACTGGCGCGCCAGTTCGGCCATCGCATCGTCGAGCCGCGCCCGGCACTGGTGCCGCTGACCTTCGACGCCCAGGCTTGGGCGCCTTTCGCGGCGCTGGCCGGTGTCTCGCTCGAAGTGGCCATCGAGACCGGCCAGGGTCGCGCGCGCACCCGCTTCGTCGAGGACTTGCTGTTCACGCATCGCGGGCTCAGTGGCCCAGCGGTGCTTCAGATCTCCACCGCCTGGAGGCCCGGGCAGCCGTTGAACATCGACCTCGGCGCAGCCCGGGACCTGGCGGGTGAACTGCGCCATGCCAAGTCCGTGTCGCGGCGCCAGCTCGGCAGCGAACTCGCCCAGTGGCTGCCCCAGCGACTGGCCTCGACCTGGGTGCAGCAGCAAGGGCTGGACGGGCAACGACCTGTGGCCGAAATGCGCGACCGCGACCTCGATCGGCTGGCCGCCAGCTTGGCGCGCTGGTCATTGGCGCCCTCCGGCACAGAGGGATTTCGCAAGGCCGAGGTCACCGCCGGTGGCGTGGATACGCGCGAGCTGGATTCGCGCCACATGGGCAGCCGGCGCCAGCCTGGGCTGCACTTCATCGGCGAGGTGGTCGACGTGACCGGGTGGCTGGGTGGCTACAACTTCCAGTGGGCGTGGTCCAGCGCGGCAGCCTGTGCCGACGGATTGGCAAAGCCCTTGCATTCGCAGTAGAATCGCAGTCTTTGCTGGCAAACCGCGTGTCGATTCCCCGGCCTGGCAAGTCCGGAATTGCTGATGCTGCGCGATGAGTCGGCCCACCTGTGCGGGTGGCGTGCCTGGGTAGCACCCGGGCGACACCCTGTACGCACCCCGGGGCATCCACCCCTGGCGTGCGCCGGATGGGCACGGTGCCATCGCGTCGCAAGGCCGAGACAGGAACACCGAGCGCAAACCTTAGGATCCAACCGTTAAATGACCACCATTCGCGTCAAGGAAAACGAGCCGTTCGATGTGGCCCTGCGCCGCTTCAAGCGCACGATCGAAAAGCTGGGCCTGCTGACCGAACTGCGCGCACGCGAGTTCTACGAAAAGCCCACCTCCGAGCGCAAGCGCAAGAAGGCCGCGGCCGTCAAGCGCCACTACAAGCGCGTGCGCAGCATGCAGCTGCCCAAGAAGCTGTACTGAAAGCGCCGTGCCGCGGCCTGCGCCGCCCGCGCCGCCTGCGCCGCCTGCGCCGCCTGCGCCGCCTGCGCCGCCTGCGCCGCGAATGACCCCGAGTTCACCACGCCCGCACGGGACGCCGCTGCGGGCGTTGTGCTTTTCACGTACCCTTCTTTGCCCACCATGAGCCTCAAAGACCAGATCACCGAGCACATGAAGGACGCCATGCGCGCCCGCCAGGCCGATCGCCTGTCCACCATCCGCATGCTGCTGGCAGCCATCAAGCAGCGCGAGGTGGATGAGCGCATCGTGCTCGATGATGCCGCCGTGGTGGGTGTGGTCGACAAGCTGGTGAAGCAGCGCAAGGACTCGATCGCCGCATTCCAGGCCGCCGGCCGCACCGATCTGGTCGACAAGGAGTCGGCCGAGCTTGCGGTGCTGCAAGGCTACCTGCCGCAGCGCCTGTCGACCGAGGCGGTTACCGCGGCCATCGCCGCCATCGTGGCCGAACTCGGTGCCAGCGGCCCGGGCGACATGGGCAAGGTGATGGGGCTGGCCAAGACGCGTCTGGCCGGTCAGGCCGACATGGCCGTCGTATCGGCCGCCGTGAAGGCGGCCCTGACCCCACGGTGAGCGCGGAGCAGCGATGAACACGTCGTTGCCCTTGCGACCGGTGGATGCCGGCTTCTTCGTGGCCGCACAGCTTGGGCCCGAGCACATGGCCGAGGTGGCGGCGCTGGGTTTTCGCAGCGTGGTGAACAACCGGCCCGACTACGAGGCCGGACCCGACCAACCCACTGATGCCGCCGTGCGCGCCGCGGCACAGGCCGCCGGGCTCGCCTATCGCTACCTGCCGGTGCCACCGGGCTACCACTCGCCCGACGAAGTCGCGGCCATGGCCGCTCTGCTCGATGAACTGCCGGGCCCGGTGCTGGCCTATTGCCGCAGCGGCGCCCGCTCCACCCGGCTGTACGTCGCTGCGCTGCAACTGCGCGACTGACCGCACCGGGATCGCCCGGGTGCAAACGGCATCAGGGGTTACCCGAGGTGCGGCCCTGCTTTCAGAGGGCTTTCAGCCACCCCTCCTTACAGTAGCGCTTCTACCCGAGGCGATGCTGCCCCATCCACTGGCAGCACCGCTATCGGGCTTGGAAATCCACTCGATCGGAGACAAGGTGACAGCCCTACTGCAACTCTCCCGCCTGATCGACCGCGTCAACGAGCTGCTGGGCCGCGCGATGTCGTGGTTCGTGCTCGCCGCGGTGCTCATCAGCGCCGGCAACGCGATCATTCGCAAGCTCTTCAACATCGGCTCGAACGCCTGGCTCGAGGTGCAGTGGTATCTGTTCGCCGCGGTGTTCATGCTGGGCGTGGGCTACGTGATGCTGAAGAACGCCCATGTGCGCATCGACTTCATCTCGAGTCGCCTGAGCAAGCGCACCAACGCCACGATCGATGCCGTGGGCATCGTCGTGTTCACGATCCCGCTGTCCATCATCATGATCAAGCTGGGCTGGCCGCTGGCCCAGCAGGCCTTGTCCACCGGCGAGATGAGCCAGAACGCCGGCGGACTGATCCGCTGGCCGGTGCTGATGCTGGTGCCGGTGGGATTTGCAATCCTGCTGGCGCAGGCGTCCTCCGAGCTGATCAAGCGCGTGGCCTTCCTCACGGGACACCGCAGCGAGCCGTTCAGCGTGGAGCATGAGAAGTCGGCCGAGGAACTGCTCGCCGAAGAACTGGCCGCAGAGGCCGAGAAACACGCACTCGCGAGCAAGTGACCATGTCCGCCTTCATCGTCCAGAACTTCGTACCACTGCTCTTCGCCGGGCTGCTGGTCTTCCTGCTCACCGGCATTCCGGTGGCCTTCGGCCTCGCGGCCACCGGCTTGCTGTTCGGCTACATCGGCATGTCGGTCGACCTGTTCCAGTCCACGCTGTTCCAGGCCCTGCCGCAACGCGTGTTCGCGATCATGTCGAACGAGACGCTGCTGGCCATCCCGTTCTTCACCTTCATGGGCATCATCCTCGAGCGCTCGGGCATGGCCGAGGACCTGCTCGAAACCGTGGGCCAGGTGTTCGGCCCGGTGCGCGGCGGCCTGGCCATCGCGGTGATCCTGGTCGGAGCGCTGCTGGCCGCCACCACCGGCGTGGTGGCAGCGGCGGTCATCTCGATGGGCCTGATCTCGCTGCCCATCATGCTGCGCTACGGCTACAACCGCACCATCGCCACCGGCACCATCACCGCATCGGGAACCCTGGCGCAGGCCATACCACCCAGCCTGGTGCTCATCGTGCTGGCCGACCAGCTCGGCCGCTCGGTGGGCGACATGTACGCCGGCGCCATGCTGCCCGGCCTACTGCTGGTGGGCCTGTACCTGCTGTTCGTCGCGGTGGTGGCCATCGTGCGCCCGGCATGGGTACCGGCACTGCCCGCTGAAGCGCGCATCTACCGCGAAACCAACGGCAGCAGCGGCCATGTCTCGCTGCTGTTGCTGCTGGCCATCTGCGCCGCGGCAGGCTTTGCCTGGGCCCAGGTACACGACGGCATGATGAAGGCCTGGACCGGCCGCACCAGCGCAGCGCCCGGCGACGAAGTGGTGATCATGTCGATGACCGTGTCGTCGTTGCTGGCGCTCGCCCTGGCGCTGGTGAACAAGTTCACCGGCATGGGTCTGCTGTCGCGGCTGTCCGAGCGCGTCACCTTCGTGCTGATTCCGCCGCTCGTGCTCATCTTCCTCGTCCTGGGCACCATCTTCCTGGGCGTGGCCACGCCCACCGAGGGCGGCGCCATGGGCGCTGCCGGGGCACTCATCATGGCCGGCAGCCGCCGCAAGCTGAACCTGACGCTCATGCGGCAAGCGCTGGACAGCACCACACGCCTGGCCACGTTCGTGCTGTTCATCCTGATCGGCTCCACCGTCTTCAGCTTCACTTTCAACGCCGCGGACGGCCATGTGTGGGTCGAGCATCTGTTCTCGCAGCTGCCCGGCGGTGCGCTGGGCTTCCTGATCGTGGTGAACCTGCTGGTGTTCATCCTGGGCATGTTCATCGACTTCTTCGAGATCGCCTTCATCGTGATCCCGATGCTGGCGCCGGTGGCCGAGAAGCTGCTGCCCGGCATGTTCCCGCCCGGCACGCCAGTGGACGGCATCATGATCTGGTTCGGGGTCGTCATCGCGATGAACCTGCAGACCTCGTTCCTCACGCCGCCGTTCGGGTTCGCGCTGTTCTACCTGCGCAGCGTGGCGGCCAAGTCCGACTACAAGGACCGCATCACCGGCGCCACGATACCGGCCGTGACCACCGGCCAGATCTACAAGGGCTCGATCGCCTTCATCGTGCTGCAGATCATCATGGTCGCGGTGATCATCGCCTGGCCCAAGCTCGTGATCGACGGCATGGACAGCGGTCAGAAGGTCGACCTGGACAAGGCCATCGAGCAGTTGTCGGTGCCACTGCCCTCCGAGCCAGAGCCCGCAACGGCGCCCGCGTTGCCCGCCGCGCCTGCGTCGCCCGGTGCGTCCGGCACGGCGACGCCCGCCGCAGGTGCCACGGGCGCTTCCGGCGCGGCGCCCGCTGCCGCCGAGAAGGAGGAGGACCCGATGAAGGCACTGCTCGAAGCGGTGAAGGAAGACAACGCCAAGGGCAAGAAGTAGGACAGCGCCTGCAGGCGGTGCGGCCGTCGATCGCACCGCCAAAGAAATCGGGGCCCCGCACGCCTTTGGCGTCGGGGCCCCGTTGCTGATGCTGGCACCGCCGACGCGGTGCCGCTGACCGGCCCGGAAGGCCGATCAGCCCATCTCACATCACAGCTTCTGGCGCTGCATGAAGTTGTCGAAGTTGGCCTCGGTGAAGCGGAACCAGAGGTTGGCGTCTCGGCGGAACGCCGAGTAGTCGTCGTAGACCTTCTTCCAGTTCGGGTTCTTGCCGGCGATGTCGCTGTACAGCGCCATGGCCTCCTTGAACGCCGCATCCATGAAGTCCTTCGGGAACGGGAACAGCTTGGCGCCACCGGCCACCAGTTGCTTCAACGACTGGGCGTTCTTGCCGTCGTACTTGGCCTGCATGTCGACGTGGCCGTAGGTCGCGGCCGCCTCGATGATGGCTTTGTACTCGGCCGAAAGACCGTCGTAGGCCTTGCTGTTGACGTGCAGCTCGAGCTGCGGGCCGCCTTCCCACCAACCCGGATAG
>JAKLLB010000037.1 GCA_023150345.1 Aquabacterium sp. | reverse complement strand
GATGGGGATGCCCGCGATTTCCATCACACCCCACAGCGTGTAGAGCACGGTGGGCAGGGCAACCCCGACAAACAGCAGTAGGAAGGGGTTTTCCAGGAACTGCTGCATCGCGGGGATGCGTTCTTCCTCGTTCGTAGCGGCTTCTTTGTCATTGGCCATGACGCGTTCTCCTGTGACCCGAAAGGTGGGCGCCAATCTAAGGGCCCGAGACCCTCATGGAATTGAAATGCGTCAAGAAATAGGGAGGTTCGGCGGCCCTCCGACACCTTGTCCGGATTCTTAATCCAGATCAAGGGGGTAAACAGCTAGGCGGCGCTAGCGTGTCGCATTGCCTCTAGGGTTTCCACTGTGTTGCGACTGATTCCGGCCGCGGGGCGGCGCTTGTTCCTGACTGCCGACAAGGTGTTCAACCGCCTGTTCGGTGATGCATTCAACCCGCTGTACTACCTCGGAACCATCAGCTGTCTGATGTTCGCGCTGGTCACGATCAGCGGGTTCTACCTCTACGCGTTCTACGACACCGGCATCGACACCACCTACGCGTCGGTCGAAGCCGTCACACATGGACAACGCTGGGTCGGCGGCATCATGCGCAGCGTGCATCGCTACGCCAGCGATGCGATGGTGCTGACCATGCTGCTGCACCTCGCGCGCCACTTCAGCTTCGACCACTACCGGGGTTTCCGGGCGTTCTCGTGGGTCAGCGGCATGATCCTGCTGTGGCTGGTGTACGTCTCTGGCGTCAACGGCTACATGCTGCCCTGGGACCGGCTGGCCCAGTTCACCGTGACGGCCACCGCCGAGTGGATCGACGCGTTGCCGGCATTTCGCGGCACGCTGGTGCGCAACTTCATCCTGCCCGAGGCGATCACCGATCGCTTCTTCTCGCTGCTGCAGTTCCTCCACATCGGCATACCGCTGGCGGCGCTGGCCGGGCTGTGGATCCACATCCAGCGCGTGCCGCGCGCCCGTGTCCTGCCCCCGAAGCCGCTGCTGATCGGCCTGCTGGCGATGATGCTGGTGCTGTCGGTCGCCAAGCCGGTGACCAGCCAGGGCCCGGCCGAAATGCTGAGCATGCCGCTGACCCTCGAGATCGACTGGTTCTACCTGATGGTGTTGCCATTGGTGCAGTCCTGGGATCCGATGGCGCTGTGGATGGCCGTCGGCGGCGCAACCGTCCTGGGCATCTTGCTGCCCTGGCTGCCGCCCAAGAGACGCAGCCAGGTTCAGGCCTGGCAGGTGAAGGTGCATCCCGGCAACACGACGCTGTCGGCGCGGCCCGGCGAGACGCTGCTCGAGGCGGGCCTGCGTGCGGAGCTGCCCATCCCGTTCAGCTGTCGCGCCGGCGGCTGCGGGCTGTGCCGGGCGCGGTTGCTCAACGGTCAGGTCGACGACGGCGGCGACCAGGCCGTCGCACTGACGGCCGAGCAGCGCCGCCAGGGCGACATCCTGCTGTGCTGCAGCTGCGCCGAGTCCGATGTCGAGATCGAACTCGATGCCGGCAGTGTTCTGGCCCAGGCGGCAGCGGCAGGCTATCGCGCCAGGGTGGTGGAGTTGACCCGGCTGTCATCGGATGTGATGAAGGTGGGGCTGGATCTGCTGGAAGGGCGGCGCATGCAGTTCGAAGCCGGCCAGTTCGTCCAGGTGGTGCTCGAGGATGGGCAACGCCGCGCCTACTCGTTCACCGTGCCCAGTGGCGAGACCCACCGCATCGACCTGCACATCCGGCTGATGCCCGGCGGCCTGTTCACCACGCGGGTGTTCGAGTCGATGAAGCTGGGCGACGAACTGCAGATCGAAGGCCCCCTGGGCAACTTCGTCCTGCGCGAGCCCAGTCCGCGACCGCTGATCTTCGTGGCCGGGGCGACCGGGTTCGCGCCGGTGAAGAGCCTGCTCGAGGAGGCCTTCCGCAACGGCCTGGGCAAGCAGATGCACTTCTACTGGGGCGTACGCCGGCCGCAGGACTTGTACATGCGCGAGCTTCCCGAGCAATGGGCACGTGAACATGCCAACTTCCACTTCGTTCCGGTGATTTCGGAGCCGCAGCCCGGCGACGGCTGGCAGGGTCGCACCGGCCTGGTGCACGAGGCCATCCTGAAAGACTTCCCCGACATGTCGGGACACCTCGTGTATGCGTGCGGCTCGCTGCGCATGGTCGAGGCCGCCAAGCCGGCATTCATGGCTCAGGGCCTGGGCGAGGATGCGTGCTTCTCCGACGCCTTCACACCGGCTGCCAGGCCGGGGGCGGCACCACACTGAACGGCCCACCGCCGGTGGGTGCGCCGCTACTGCACCTGGTAGGTCGACAGGCGGCGCACGTCCAGGATGCGGATGTCGCGCTTGTCGACCTCGATCAGGCCGGCAGTCTCGAGTTCGTGCAGCACGCGCGAGAAGTACTCGGGCGTGAGCGACAGGCGGGACGCGATGGTGGCCTTGCTGACCGGCAGGGACACGGTGATGGTTTCGTGCGTCGCGCAGTCCTCGACCTCCTGCTCGCGCAGCAGGTAGCCGATGACGCGCTGGGTACCGCTGTGCAGTGCATAGGCCTCGACATCGTGCACCAAGCCATGCAGACGCCGCGAAATGCCGGCCAGCATGCGCAGCGCAAACTTCGGTTCACGTTCGATCTCCGCCAGCACGGCCTGCTTCTTCACCACCAACAGCAACGAATCGGTGAGCGTCTGGGCGTTCAGGATGTAGGGCTTGCCGGTGAACATCAGCGCCTCGGCGAAGCTGTTGCCCGGCCCGATGAGCTCGATCACCTTTTCCTGCCCGGACGGGGAGATGGCGAACAGCTTGACCTGGCCGATCACCGTGACATGGAACTCCTCGCACGGTTGCCCGACGTGAAACACCATCTCGCCGCGTGCCAGCCGGCGCAGCTGGCAGCTCAGCGCCAGACGCTCGAGCTCCGTCGGGCTCATCTCATTGAAGAGGGGCAGCACCGACAGGTAGCGCGGCAGGTCGAATGAGCGGGACTCCATGAACCGGGACTCCTGGCCGTGTCGGGCGGTGATGAACGACGGTCCGCATCGACCGCCGCCGGTCGATTCTTGATAATAGTCAAGATTTTGCGGCGTAGCAAGTTTGTGATTCTGCCTCGTGTGACCGGGCCTCGCCCAAGCCCGCTGCATCCGCCTACGGCCGCGACCGGGCGCCAGCGGAAGCAGTCACGAACCAGCGCCCGTAGCGCAATGCCCAGCCGGTTGCGGCCATGGTCCAGAACAGTGCGGCCAGGTGCATGCCTGACGCCCCTACCCAGGGATAGGCCGGTGCAACCCAGGCGCCCAGCACACGCGCCACTGCCGCCCCTTGCGCCAGCGCGAACAGCCCCCAGGCATACCCGTCGGCCACCACGGCACGCCCGTGCTGCGCGCAGGCGACCCGCGTCACCATCGCCAGCATCGTGCTGCCCATGAAGCCCAGGGCCAGTGCGTGCAGCGACGCCAGCCCGGCGCCTGCCGCCCATGGCGTGCCGGCACCCAGGTCACCGAGCGCCAGCAGTGCCAGCGCGATGGCCAGCCACAGCACGCCTGCGTACAGCATGGCCACCAACCGGATGCGCACGGTGTGCACCCAGGCCCAGTGCCCGGCCAGGACGGCCACGATCACCGCGGCGGCCAGGGCGCATCCACCGCGGACGAGGGTGACCATGGGCGACCCGCCGGCCGCACCAGGTACCGGCAACCAGACCCCCGGCGCCTGCAGGGCCACCAGGCTGGCGAGGACGATGGGCATGGCGGCGGGCCGGCGATGCTGGAGCGCGGGCCACGCGCCGGCCGCAAAGTACGGAACGAGGCGATGCGCCGCCGCCATGAACACGACGCCATGACCCGCCCACAGGCTGGCACGCACGATGAGCGGCACCGCCGATTCCCGATCCGCGGCCACACACACAGCCGCGGCCACCAGCGCCGCAACGCCTGTGGCCTGCCCCAGGACCAGCAGACGCACATGCAAGCGGTCGCGGCTGCGACTGGCGCGGATCCAGGCGGCCAGCCGCCAGAGCGCCGCCGCGAGGCAGAGCGCGACCAGCGTCAATCCAGCAGCGGCGGCCTCCTTGGCCACGTGCACGCCCGCGAACACCAGTGCCCAGCCGGCCAACATGCCGCCCACCGGTACCAGCAGCCGGCGCGCAGGCACCGGTGCCAGCCCCATCCAGCGCGGCGCACCGGTACAGGCGAAACCCAGGAAGAAAAACGGCATGAAGCCGTGCGCCATCAACAGGGCGTGCGCGCCGGGGGGCGGCACGGCCCAGGGCAGCGCAACGCCCGCAGCCCGAGTTGTCAGCACCGCGAGCCACCACAGCGCCGTAGCGGCCAGCATCAGGGCGCCGGCAAAGAAGGCCAGGCGATGGGGTGCATCGAGCAGCACGCGCAACGAGCGTCGGCTCGGTTGCGCCCTCGCCTGCGGCCGCCCGGTGCCGCTCACGGGGGACCTCGATGCTCAGGCCGGCATCGGCTGCGGCACCGGCACGCCGCGGGTGAGCAGCCTCTCGACCAGATCGCGTGCGCTGCGGATCTGTTCGCCGAAGGGCAGTGCCCCGACGCCGCGGAAGTACAGTCCCTTCTTCAGGTCGCCGCGCAGCGCCGCAGCGAGCTGGTTGTCGATGCAGAACTGGCCCCAGTCTTTCAGCCCGTCGCGCAGGCCGCACTGCGCAAGGCAATCGAAGGCCTTGGTGCAGCGCGCCCGCACGTGGGCCACGGCCTGCAGCTTGGGCTCGAGCTTCAGGTAGGCCTTCAGCCACGGTGTGGCGACCGCGCGCGCGGGCAGGCCGGCTACGCTGGTGAACTCGATCACGTCTTCCTCGCGCGCTTCGGCCAGCACCCGTTTGAACGTGTCGCTGGCATCTCCCTCGGTGGTCACTGCGAACGGCGTGCCCAGCTGCGCAGCTGCGGCACCCAGGCCCTGCACCCGCGCAATGTCCTCGCATGAACGGATGCCACCGGCGGCAATGAGCGGCACCTCCCGCTCGATACCGGCCTGCCGCAGGAAGTCGATCGACTCCGGCAGCACGCGCTCGAAGTCGAATCGCGGGTCGTTCAGGTCGGCGATGCGCGCCGCACCCAAGTGGCCTCCGGCCAGCCGCGGATGCTCGATGACGATGGCATCGGGCAGGCGCTTCTTGCGCTCCCACTTGCGCACCAGCAGCGAGACGCCGCGGGAGTCGGACAAGATGGGCACCAGCAGCTTGTCGGGATGGTCGGCCGCCAGATCGGGAAGATCCAGCGGCAGGCCCGCGCCCACGACCACCATGTCGACACCCGCCTCGAGCGAACGGCGAATCTGGGCGGCGTAATCGCTTACCGCGCGCATCACGTTCATCGCGATCAGGCCCAGGCCACCAGCAGCGGCACGGGCAGCCTTCACTTCGCGCTCCAGGGCCTCGAGATTGGCATCGTCGATGCGTGCCTTGGTATCGGCATCGCACCCGGCGCGGGCGGACAAGCCTTCGGTGCGGGCCATCAGATCCGGGTGATGGCGGCGCAAGTCGACCGAACTCAGCGTGCCCACGCCACCCAGCGCCGCCACGGCACCTGCCAGGCGATGGGCCGACACGCCCACGCCCATGCCTCCCTGCACGATGGGCAGCAACTTGCGGCCAGCGATCTCGAGAGGGAGCAGTCCGCTGCCCGTCAGGCGCGGCAGCAGGTCGGGCATGATGCCCCAGGGGGATGCGGAAGATGCGGACATGGGCGGTGATCCAGGCGGCGGCATGACGCCACCCTGCGGTCGGAGGGGCAGCCCGACAGGCTAGGTCCAGATCCTGCGCAGCGGCTTGATCGATGTCATGGGACAGCCCTGACGGCCCGCCCGCTTCACCGCGTCGGCAAGCGGCGCGCCGGATCGGGCTTGCGCCCGGTGAGCGCGCGTCGCAGGCCATCCTGGAACAGCTTCAAGTTCAGCGGCTTCACCCAGTACTCGTAGGCACCCAGGCTCATCGCCTTGATGATGTCCATCGACAGGCTGTCGCCGGTCAGGATGGTCACCCGCAGGCCGCGCGCGGCGATCTCGGTGTTGAGCTGGCGCACCACCTCCAGCCCGGACATGTCGGGCAGGTGCATGTCGAGCAGTACGAAATCCGGCTTCTCGGCCCTGACCAGCCGGATGCCCTCGGCGCCGCTGCCGGCGTGAACAAGGCGCACGCCGGGGTGCGCCAGCAGTGCAGCCTCGACCAGCGCGACGTTGGTGGGCTCGTCCTCGATGTACAGAAGCGTGCCCTGCAACGCGGTCGCGGCGTCTGCGGCAAAGGCATCGATCATGGTCATCGTGCACCCCCTGTCCGCCGGCGCGCCCTGCCGGCACGCCGATACAGGGCCGCAGCATAGGGCCTGCGCCGGGTTTGGCAAGAGGGTTACCGGTAACGCCGCGCCATTTGCGCGCAAGACACCCCCGCCGGGCACCGCGCCGCAGATCAGCCCCGTCCTTGCCGCGCGACCAGCCCTTGCATCGCCAGCGCGTAGCCGTGGATCCCGAAGCCGACCACGACCCCGCTGGCCACAGGCGACAGATACGAGTGATGGCGAAAGCCCTCACGGGCATGCACATTCGAGATGTGCACCTCGACCACTGGAACGCCCGCACCCTTGATCGCATCGTGCAAAGCCACCGATGTGTGCGTGTAGGCGCCGGCATTGAGCACCACGCCGATCACGCGACCCGCAGCGTGCTCGCGTCCGGCCTCGTGTATCCAGTCGATCAGCACGCCTTCGTGGTTGGACTGCCGGCACTGCGCCTGCGCGCCCAGGCCGGCAGCCGTATCGCGGCAAAGCTGCTCGACATCGGCCAGGGTGGCGCTGCCATAGACCTGCGGCTCACGCGTGCCGAGCAGATTCAGATTCGGGCCATTGAGGACCAGGATCGTCGCCATGTCCACCTCAGCGCACGATCAGCACAGGCAGTGTCGTCTTGGCCAGCACCGCCTTGCTGTGCGAGCCGAACAGCCACTCGCCCAGCGGGCCGCGGCCGCGGGTGGCCATGACGATCATGTCGCAGCCGGTGGCCTGGGCATGGTCGGCGATGGTCTGGTCGATGTCGCCGGACTGCACGTGCAGGCCCGTGAACGGCACGCTGGCCTGCGCGGCCTCGACCTCGAAGCGCTGCAGCCAGTCGCGGGCAAAGGCGTCGGTGCGCGCCAGGTGAGACTGTTCGGTGCGCTCGTATTCGTCGAGCAGGTTGCCGATGCCCGGCAGCGGCGGTTGCGGAACGGCCATGAAGCCGAAGAGGGCAGCGTCCAACTGCTGGGCGAGCTCGATGCTGGCGGCGATGGCGCGCGGCGTCACCTCGCTGCCGTCGATCGGTACGAAGAGCTTGCGGTACATGCGGTGGGCCCCGTTGAAGTCCAGGGCGTCAACTCTAACGCCGCGGCGCTGTCCGCGCGTCTGCGACGGTCACCGCGGCCGCAGGCGCCATGCTCACTTCGACGCGGCGGCGGCTGGAGCGACGGCCGACGCCGCATGTCCAGCTTCAACTGGGCCGTGCGTTTCGACCGAGTGCTTCTCGCCACCCATGTCGACGTCGCCACCGGCCTTTTTCAAGACGAACAGGCCGGCCGCCGCGAAAACGACGAATCCAAGGGCGAGTTTCCACATGATGCAAGGTTCTCCTGGAAGTCATCGGACCGCTGACTGCCAGCCAGCGGTCCTCGATCAGGCGCAAGGCCCCATGCGGGACCTTGCGTCTCCGGGCTCAGCGACTCAGTCGCGGGCGTAGATGTCGACGTCCTTGGTCTCGCGCACGAACAGCATGCCGATGACGAAGCAGACCGCCGCAATCACGATCGGATACCACAGGCCGTGGTACATGTTGCCGTTGGACGCCACCATCGCAAAGGTGATGGATGGCAGCAGGCCACCGAACCAGCCGTTGCCGATGTGGTAAGGCAGGCTCATCGATGTATAGCGTATGCGGGTCGGGAACAGCTCCACCAGCATCGCCGCGATCGGGCCGTAGACCATGGTGACGTAGATCACGAGGACGGTCAGGATCGCCACGATCGACCACCACTGGCCACCCATGAACTCGATGGGCTTGGCTTTGGCCGGGTAGCCAGCGGCCTTGAGCGCCTCGGACAGCTCCTTCTTGAACGCACCGATCGCCTTCGCCGAGGCGTCATCGAACTTGTGTCCGCCGGCCGTCGTGGTGGCCGAGGGTGGCGTGAGCACCTTGTCGCCGATCTTGATCGACGTCGGTGTGCCGGGAGCGGCCGCCAGGTTCTCGTAGCTGGCGGAGTTCTGCGTCAGCGCACGCTTGGCGATGTCGCACGGCGAAGTGAAGTCGACCTCACGGGCAA
This sequence comes from Aquabacterium sp., assembly GCA_023150345.1. Classification (GTDB taxonomy): domain Bacteria; phylum Pseudomonadota; class Gammaproteobacteria; order Burkholderiales; family Burkholderiaceae_C; genus Pseudaquabacterium. Next base: position 29,436 of record JAKLLB010000037.1, on the reverse strand, counting down.
TCGGGCTGCCCTGGAACGAGCAGCTGGCCGGGTCGGCACTGACGGTGACCTGGGCCACGGCCTGGGCGCGGGCGAGCTCGGGGTTGGCCACGCTGGTGAGCGCCTTGAACAGCGGGAAGTAGGTCAGCACCGCCAGCAGCAAGCCCGCCATGATGATGGGCTTGCGTCCGATCCTGTCGGACAACGATCCGAACACGACGAAGAACGGCGTGCCGATGACCAGCGACACGGCCACCATGATGTTGGTGGTGGCGGCGTCGACCTTCAGCACAGAGGTCAGGAAGAACAGCGCATAGAACTGGCCGGTGTACCAGACCACGCCCTGGCCCATCACCAGGCCGAACAGCGCCAACAGGACGAACTTCAGGTTCTTCCACTGGCCGAACGACTCGGACAGCGGCGCCTTCGAAACCTTGCCCTCTTCCTTCATCTTCTTGAAGGCGGGTGACTCGTTCATCGACAGCCGGATCCACACGCTGATGCCCAGAAGCAGGATCGACACGATGAACGGGATGCGCCAGCCCCACTCGGCGAAGGCGGCATCGCCCAGCGCAGTGCGCACGCCCAGAATCACCATCAACGACAGGAACAGGCCCAGCGTCGCAGTGGTCTGGATCCACGCCGTGTAGGCGCCGCGCTTGCCGTGGGGCGCATGTTCGGCCACGTAAGTGGCTGCACCGCCGTACTCGCCACCGAGCGCCAGGCCCTGCAGGATGCGCAGGCCCACCAGGATAATGGGTGCGGCCGCTCCGATAGTGGCATAGCTGGGCAGGATACCGACGATGAACGTCGACAGGCCCATGATGAGTATGGTGACGAGGAAGGTGTACTTGCGGCCGATCATGTCGCCCAGCCGGCCGAACACCAGCGCACCGAAGGGGCGCACGATGAAGCCGGCCGCGAAGGCCAGCAGCGAGGCGATGAACTGCGCCGTCGGATCCAGCGCCGCGAAGAAGTGCTTGCCGATGAACACGGCCAGCGATCCGTAGAGATAGAAGTCGTACCACTCGAACACGGTACCGAGCGAGGAGGCGAAGATGACCTTCTTCTCCTCGCGGGTCATCGGGGCACTGGCACCCGAGACCTTGATGGCGGCTGATGTAGCCATGCGTCGAACTCCTCGTTGCGATGGAGCCACCCGATGCGGTGGCCTCTGCCGCGCACTATCGATGGAAGCTCTGACCTGCCTCTGACGCGGGCCCAACGTCTCCTGACGTCGAACCAACGCAAGCTGACAGCGAGCCAACACGGGCTGACGCGCAGCCAACCCGGGCTGACGAACTCGGGTTGAACCCTGAGCCCGGATTCCACGATGCGGGAGTGAGCCGCGATCGGCGCCTGCGCTGGCACTCGCCGCCGGCCAGGCCGAACGGGCTGGACCGATCCGGATTTACCCTGATCCTTCGGCCCGTGTCACCCTGCGCGCACGATGCCCTGCGGCTGCCGCCCAGCCTCGTCCCACTGCGGGCCGTCGAACCAGGGCGCGCCGCTGATGCACGCGGCGAGCATCGGGAGTGCGTCCTGGCCCCAGAACGCGCGCCCGTGTGCGACCAGCGTCGGTACGCCGAACACGCCATGCGCCACCGCGGCGTCTGTGAGCGAGCGCAACTCTTCCTTGACGGCGGCGCCGTCCGGCGGTCGGACAAGAGGCAGTCGTTCGGCGAGTTCGGCCAACGCAAGGGGATCGGTGGGGTCCGCGCCCGCGCGACACCAGGCGTGACGGAAGACGGCTTCGACGATGCGCCGGTTGGGCATGGTGCCGGGCTCGCAGGCGGCCAGCGCGAGCCGCAGCAGCGGCAGCGGATTGAACGGATGGGGTCGCGGCAGCTCGAGCACCGTGCCCTGCTCGTGCGCCAGCCACTGCACGTGGCGGTAGGTCCATGCGCGCTTGGGCTCGATTTCCGCCGGCCCCTTCTGCCCCCAGGCGCGCAGCAACCCCGCGAACAGCACCGGGCGGTACTCGACGACATGGCTGTGGCCTTCGAGCGCCTGGGGCAACCGCTCGAAGGCCAGCCAGGCATATGGCGACACCACGTCGAACCAGAACACGATCGGGGTCACGGCGAACTCCTGGTTCAAGCGGGCATGGCACCGGCGGTGCCGGCACCATCGGCGCTTGCGGCCACCACCACATCGGCCACCGGCGCGCCGGTGAGCCCCACCAACTGCGCCGGTGTGGCGCAGAACACACCGTTGGGGTGCCCAGCCGCAGCCCAGATGCGATCGAAGCGGAACAAGTCGTGGTCGATCAGCACCACCGGTGGTTGCACATGGCCCACCGGCGAGACGCCACCGATCGAGAAGCCGGTTCGCGTCTTGACGAACTGCGCATCGGCACGGCCGATGGGCCCCACTTGCGCGGCCACGCGGTGCTCGTCGACCCGCCGGTCCCCACTGGCGATCACCAGTACCGCCGCATCGTCCGCACGCCGACGGAAGATCACGCTCTTGGCAATCTGCCCGACTTGCACCTGCAACGCCTGCGCGGCCTCGGCGCAGGTGCGGGCAGCGACATCCAGCCACAGGGGAGCATGCGGATGCCCCCGCTCCTGAAGGACCTGCGCCACGCGACGGAACCCCTCCGGGCGTGCGGCGTCCATGTCGTCCAAGACAGTCGGTTGAGTCATGCCGCCTCCGGCGTGCGCCGCGCCAGCAGCGCCTTGCCCGCGCGCGAGACCGGCGCCCGCCCCAGAACGCCCGAGATGTAGCCGCCGGCCGAAACCAGTGCGTCGAGGTCGATGCCGGTGTCGATGCCCATGCCGCGCAGCATGAACACCACGTCCTCGGTCGCCACGTTGCCGGTGGCGCCCTTGGCATACGGGCAGCCGCCCAACCCGGCTACGCTGGCATCGAACACATGCAGGCCCATTTCGAGACAGGCATAGATGTTGGCCAACGCCTGGCCGTAGGTGTCGTGGAAATGCCCGCTCACTTCGTCGAGCGGGAAGTGCCGCAGCGCCCGCTCCATCACCGCCTGCACGCGCCGAGGCGTGCCCACGCCGATGGTGTCGGCCACTCCGCAGTGCTGGACTCCGATGCCCTTCATCAGGCGCACGACGTGCTCCACGTCGTCGGCGCTCACGTCACCCTGGTAGGGACAACCCAGCGCGCACGACACCGCCGCGCGCACCTTCACCCCCGCGCTTCGAGCCGCGGCCACCACCGGTGCGAAGCGCTCGACGCTCTCCTCGATGCTGCAGTTGATGTTGCGCCGGCTGAAGGCCTGGCTGGCGGCTCCGAACACCACCACCTCGTCGGGCCACGGGGCGGACCGTGGCCCGTCAGCCGCGGCCGGCTCTGCAGTCAGGACGCGTCCGGGGAGCGCCGCCTGCAGGCCCTGCAGGTTGGGGACCAGCACCGAATGCCGCACACCGGCAGGCCGCGCGATGGCCGCCATCACCTGTGCGTTGTCGGCCATCTGGGGCACCCACTTCGGGCTGACGAAGCTGGTGACCTCGATCTCGCGCAAGCCCGCAGCCTGCAGTCGGTGCACGAGTTCGACCTTGGCGGCCGTGGCCACCTGTTGCGCCTCGTTCTGCAGGCCGTCGCGCGGGCCGACTTCCACCAGCGTCACTCGGTTGGGAAACATCAGCGTCACCTTCAAACAGGGGGTCGGAATAGCGACCAGTTACACGGGTTTTCAAACAGGCACCGCTTCGCCTGAATTGGGGGGTGCCGCAGGCGGCCCGAGCGCACAGAATCGACGCCGAGTTGTACCCCACCTGCCGAGAGCCTGTCGTGACCCACAGCCCCAGCCCCCTGCAGATCGCCACCAAGATCCACTTCTTCCTGCTGCGCGAGCTGGGCCAGGGCATCGACGTCGAGCGCATGCTCACCCATCGGCGGTATGAGCGCGACGTGCTGCTGGTGTGTGACGCCTGCAAGGGCACCGAACTGGCCACCCTGGCCCTGCAGTACCGCGAGGTGCGCGCGTTGTATCGGCGCCTCGAGCACCGCGAGGCCGCTCTGGCCACCGCGGGTGGGCCGCCCACCGAATGGCCGCGTGAGTCCACAGGCTTCGGCGCGTCGCGTCCGCTGGAGTCCGCCTCGCTGGACTCACGCCCGCTGGACATCGCCGCAACCGAATCGCGGCCCATGCTGACCACCGACATGCCACCTCCCGTCGACGGGGCGGGACGCCGCGGCTGGCTGCAACGCTGGCTCCAGCGATAGCCGCCCGAAAGGCAAACCGCGGCCACGCTCACGCTGCAGACACGTCTTCGAGCCGCAGCAACTCTCCGCCCTCGGCCACCTGGTCGCCCACCGAGTACAGCACTTCGGCCACCACGCCGTCGCGCGGCGCGTGCAGCGTGTGTTCCATCTTCATGGCCTCCATCACCGCCAGCGGCTGGCCCTTGCTCACCCGCTGCCCGGCCTGCGCGTGCAGGGCGATCACCTTGCCTGGCATCGGCGCGGTCAGCCGGCCGCCCTCCGCGGCGTGATCACCTGCATGTGCAATCACATCGACTTCGTGCGCGATGGCCATGCCATCGTCGGCGAACACGGCCACGCGCTCGCCGTGGGCGTAGACCGCCAGTGACAGGCGCCGCGTGCCGAGCTGGATGTCATGGCTCGAGGCCCCACGCTGCTGGCAGGTGTAGGGCCAGCGCTGCTCACCGATCTGCAGTTCGAGCGCGCCGTCGTGCAGGCGCGCCAGCGCCACCGCGTGGTGGGTGCTCGCCAGCTCGATATCGAAGTGCCGGCGCGCGCCGCCATGCAGCCGCCAACCGTCACGGCAGCTCCACGGGTCGCGCCACGCCCCCCCGTTTGAAGCCGGGTTCGCGGCCGCTGCCTCCGCCGACCCGGGAGCCCCCTCGGCGGCCAGCGCATGGGCCACCACACCCGCTGCCACCAGTTCCAGGGCGAGCGTGGGCTGATCGAGCAATGCGGCGCGCTCGCGCTCGATCAACGCGGTGTCCAGGTCGGCAGTGGAGAAGGCACGGCTGTTCACCACCCGCCGCAGGAAGGCCGCATTGGTATGCAGGCCGACGATGTGCGTGGCGCGCAACGCCGCATCGAGCCGTGCCAACGCCTGCGCGCGGTTCTCGCCCCAGACGATGAGCTTGGCGATCATCGAGTCGTAGTGCGGGCTGATGGCGTTGCCTTCGACGACACCGGCATCCACCCGCACCGCAGCCGGCTCGCCGTGGGGATCGGCGTCGGCGTTGCGCCGGAAGGCCACGTGAGCGGGCCAGCGCAGCACGTCCATCGTTCCGGTGGCCGGCAGGAACCCGGCATCCGGGTTCTCGGCGCAGATGCGCGCCTCGATCGCATGGCCGTGGATCTGCAGGTCGTGCTGCGCACGCGGCAGAGGCTGTCCGGCGGCCACCCGAAGCTGCCACTCCACGAGGTCCAGGCCGGTGATGGCCTCGGTGACCGGGTGCTCGACCTGCAGCCGGGTGTTCATCTCCATGAAATAGAAGCGCAAGTCGCCGTCGTCGACCTCCTCGGCGATGAATTCGACCGTGCCCGCACCCACATAGCCCACCGCGCGGGCAGCGGCCACCGCGGCGGCACCCATCTCCTCGCGGCGCCGCGGGCTCATGCCGGGCGCGGGCGCCTCCTCGAGCACCTTCTGGTGGCGACGCTGCACCGAGCAGTCGCGCTCGAACAGGTGCACGCAATGCCCCAAGGTATCGGCGAAAACCTGGATCTCGATGTGGCGCGGCCGGGTGACGTAGCGCTCGACCAGGACATGGTCATCGCCGAAACTCGAACGGGCCTCGCGCTGGCACGCCGCCAGCGCGGCATCGAAGTCCTCGGCGCGGTCGACCCGGCGCATGCCCTTGCCGCCACCGCCGGCGCTGGCCTTGATGAGGACGGGATAGCCGATGCGCCCCGCCTCCCGCGCCAACAGCGCCGGATCGTTGTCCCGCCCGTGATACCCCGGCACCAACGGCACGCCGGACCGCTCCATCAACGCCTTGGCCGCCGCTTTGCTGCCCATCGCGGCGATGGCCGAGGGCGGCGGGCCGATGAACGCGATTCCAGCGTCGGCGCACGCCTGCGCAAAGGCTTCGTTCTCTGACAGGAAACCATAGCCCGGGTGCACCGCCTCGGCGCCGGTGGCGCGGGCCACTTCCAGGATGCGCTCGGCTCGCAGGTAGCTGTCCCGGGGCGCTGCACCGCCGATGCACACCGCCTCGTCGCAGGCATGCACATGCTGCGCCTGGGCGTCGGCTTCGGAGTACACCGCCACGGTGCGGATGCCCAGGCGGCGCGCGGTGGCTGCGACGCGGCAGGCGATTTCGCCGCGGTTGGCGATGAGGATCTTCTTGAACATGGAGATGTCCTTCGGGGTCGACGGATCGGGTGCGAGGCGATGTTCAGGGTGGCGATCGGCCAGTGTGGTGGACAGGCGTGGTGGTCGATCAGGCCGCCGCAGCGCCGCCCCAACGCTGGCGCAGCGCACGCACGGCGGCCAGCAGGTAGCGGCCCAGGCGCACGATCAGCCAGACCATCAGCACCAGTGCCAGACCCAGTGCGATCGCGAACGCCAGTGGCTGGGTCCAGGCCAGCCACAGCATGGCCGGCACCACGGCATCGCCTGCGAGCGAGGCCAGCATGTTGGAGAACGGCTCCGGCGAGGTGTTGATCGCGGCACGTGTGGTGGCCTTGGCCACATGGCTGGTGGCGGCCAGAGTGCCGCCCATCAGTGCGGCCACTGCAGCCCAGGCCGCGTGATCGCCGCCGAACACGGCAGCTGCCAGCGCCGCCCCGGCGGGAATGCGGATGAAGGTGTGCACCGCATCCCACAGCGTGTCCAGCGCTGGAATCTTGTCGGCGAAGAACTCCGCGGCGAGCATCAGACCGGACGCGCCCAGCACGAGCGGCTGCTGCAGCACCTGCAGGCCGTTGGGCAAGGCCACCCAGCCGGCGAAGCCGGCCAGGCTGGTGAGGAACACCACCGCGTACAGCCGCAGTCCACTGGCCCAGCCCAGCGCGGCGGCCAGCGCCAGCAATTGCGCGGTATCGAAGGTTTGCGGTTGCATGTGCGAAGACTCCAGGATCAGGTGCGATCGAGCGACATCAGGGTGCCAGCCAGGCCGGTTTGCGACGTGCCAGGAACGACTGGATGCCCTCGCGACCTTCGGGGCTGACGCGGATGTCGGCGATGCGGCGCGCCGTGTCGGCGCGCAGGTCGTCGTCGATCGTTCGGCCGGACAGATCCTGCACCAGCCGCTTGCTGGCGCGCACCGCCGCCGGGCCGTTCGCCACCAAGGCTTGCGTCAGTTGGCCGACCTGCTCATCGAGCGCCTCGGGCGCGCTCAGCACATGCACGAACCCAAGCCGGTGCGCCTGCGCCGCCGAGAAGCGCTCGGCCGTGATGAAGTAGCGGCGCGATGCCTGCTCGCCCAGCGCCCGCACGACATATGGACCGATGGTGGCCGGCAGCAACCCGAGCCTGGCCTCGCTGAGGCAGAAGTGTGCGCCGTCGGCAGCCACCAGCACATCGCAGCAGGCGGCCAGGCCCATGCCGCCGGCATAGCAGTCGCCATGCACACGCCCGACCACGGGCACTGGGCAGCGGTAGAGGGTCCACAGCATGTCGGCCAGGGCCTGGGCGTCGGCGCGGTTGTCATCCCAGGTGTAGTCGGCCATCGAGCGCATCCAGTTCAGGTCGGCGCCGGCGCAGAACACGGGCCCGTGTCCGCCCAGCACGACCGCGCGCAGGGTTTCGTCCCGGCCCAGCGCCGAGAAGACGCGCGTCAGTTCGGCGATCACGTCGCTGTTGAACGCGTTGCGCACGTCCGGGCGGTTCAGGTAGACATGGGCCACGGCGCCCTCGCGCCGCAGGTCGATCAGGTCACTCATCACTCATCCTTCCACACCACCGCGTCGTCCACGGCATAGAGCCGGCAACCTGCCCCGGCGTGGCGGTTGCAGTTCTCCAGGGCTTTGGCCAGCGGCTGGGCACTGCCCCACGCCGCCCCCCAGGCGCCGCGCTGCGGATGTATCGCAAAAGCCCGGGGTGGCGGCGACTGCAACCACTCCCGGTATCCGGCGAGCAATGGGTCGTTGCGCGCGGGCAGGCGCTCCAGGTCGCCGATCGGGGCCAGGGCAACCGCCGGCGGTGCTGGCAAGTCACCGGGCGGACTGATCAACCGCACCTTGGCCACCGGCAGTCCGACCGCAGCCATGGCCGCGGTGACGCGCGGCACCCAGATCGGCAGCCCGGCCCGGCTGGCAAACATGCCATGTGCGTCGTGCCCGAACGTGCCGAACGCCACCAGCTCGGCAACGCCACCCGCAGCCACATAGCGCTCGTGAGCGGCGCGAGAGATCGCAGGCGGGAAGAAGCTGTCGTTGTCACCGTAGAACCACAGTGTGGGCAGTCTGGTGCGCCTGCCGTAGCCGGCAATTGCACTGACCAGGGCGTCCTCCCAGTTGGGGCATTGGTCCTGGCGCAGACCGCCAGCGAAGTTCACGAGAAGCCGCGTACCCGGGTGCGCATCGGTGCCATAGGCCAGCGTCGTCAGGCCGCCGTGCGACTGCCCCATCACGACAACTCGGCTCGCATCGGCCCAGCCCTGGGAGGCCAGCCAGTCGGCCGCGCGGCGCACCGAGCGAGCCTGCGCATGGCCATTGGAGGCGACGTTGCAACCGCCCACGATCTCGGCGCCACCCGAGTTCGCAAACCCCTGGCGCATCGGCACCACCACCGCATAGCCACGCTGCACGAACTCGCGCGCGGCCAGCAGCGGGCGCCAGCGCGGCTGCAGCCGCGGGTTGCCGGACGCGCGCCCGTGGTTGAGCATCACCACCGGGAAGGGCCCGTCGCCGGGCGGCTTGTAGAGGGTGACCTCCAGCTCGGGCTCGGTGAGACCCGTCGCAGGCACACGCAGGACCTGTTCGCCCAGCGATGGCTCCAGCGAGGCGATGTCGTCGGACGCCACGGCCGCCGCGCCGACGGACGCCACGATGAGCGCGGCGAGCGGGCGCCGGAGTCGGCGCCAGGTGTCGTGCACGTGGGCAGTCGCGGCCACTGTATCCGCCTACATGCGGAACACGCCGAACTTGGTCTCTGGAATCGGCGCATTCAGGCTCGCACTGAGCCCCAACGCCAGCACGCGACGCGTGTCCGCGGGGTCGATGACGCCATCGTCCCAGATGCGGGCGCTGGCGTAGTAGGGGTGACCTTGGCGCTCGTACTGGGCTCGGATCGGGGCGCGGAAGCGCTCCTCCTCGTCAGCGGGCCAGGTGCCGCCCTTGGCTTCGATGGCGTCGCGGCGCACCGTGGCCAGCACGCTGGCAGCCTGCTCGCCGCCCATCACGCTCACGCGGGCATTGGGCCACATCCACAGGAAACGTGGGCTGTAGGCGCGGCCGCACATGCCGTAGTTGCCGGCGCCGAAACTGCCGCCGATGATGATCGTGAACTTGGGCACTGCGGCGCAGGCCACTGCGGTCACCATCTTGGCGCCGGCACGGGCAATGCCTTCGTTCTCGTACTTGCGCCCGACCATGAAGCCGGTGATGTTCTGCAGGAAGATCAGCGGCACTTTGCGCTGGCAGCACAGCTCGACGAAGTGCGCGCCCTTGTTGGCGCTCTCGGCAAAGAGGATGCCGTTGTTGGCGACGACGCCCACCGGCATGCCCTCGATGTGGGCGAAGCCGCACACCAGCGTGGTGCCGTAGCGCGACTTGAATTCGTCGAACTCGCTGCCGTCGACGATGCGGGCGATGATCTCGCGCACGTCGTAGGGCTTGCGCGTGTCGGCCGGCACGATGCCGTGCAGTTCGTCGGCCGCGTACTTCGGCGGTCTGGGCGGCTGCAGCAGCATCTGCTGCGGCTTGCGCCAGTTCAGCCGGCCCACGGCTTGGCGTGCCAGTGCCAGCGCGTGCAGGTCGTTCTCGGCCAGATGGTCGGCCACGCCGGACAGCCGGGTATGGATGTCGCCTCCGCCCAGGTCCTCTGCGCTCACCACCTCGCCGGTGGCCGCCTTTACCAGCGGCGGGCCGCCCAGGAAGATGGTGCCCTGGTTCTTGACGATGATGGTCTCGTCGCTCATCGCCGGCACGTAGGCGCCGCCGGCGGTGCACGAGCCCATCACCACCGCCACCTGCGGAATGCCGGCGCCCGAGAGGTTGGCCTGGTTGTAGAAAATGCGGCCGAAGTGGTCTCGGTCGGGGAAGACCTCGTCCTGCGTGGGCAGGTTGGCGCCGCCGGAGTCGACCAGGTAGACGCAGGGCAGTCGGTTCTGCGCCGCGATCTCCTGCGCGCGCAGGTGCTTCTTGACGGTGAGCGGGAAGTAGCTGCCACCCTTTACCGTGGCGTCGTTGCAGACGATCATGCACTCGACGCCATTGACGCGGCCGATGCCCGCAACCACGCCGGCCGACGGCGCGGCGTCGCTGCCGTCCTTCTCGAGATAGACGCCCATGCCGGCCAGCGGCGCGATCTCCAGGAACGGCGTGTCCGGATCGAGCAGGCGCTCCACGCGCTCGCGTGGCAGAAGCTTGCCGCGGGCCACATGCTTGGCGCGGGCCTCGGCGCCGCCGCCTTCCGTCATGCGCGCGAGCTGCACGTTCAGGTCGTCGACCAGTGCGCGCATGGCGGCGGCATTGACCTTGAATTCTTCGCTGCGCGGGTTGACCTTGGCCTCGAGGACGGACATCGTGGAGCTCCTAGCACCCTGGGGGGACGACGCGGGGCGCGGATGGTACGCGCCGCCGGGCAGACCAATGTAGCGCCGTATGCGTCACACGTCGCCCGCTCCGGCCGCACGGGACACAGCTGCGAGCTTAGGCAGCACGGTGGCGCACGGTGTGCCGACAGGGTTGCAAATCGTGCCATATGCATCGACACTGGCCGTCATGAGAAAGCCCGCCGCCGCGACGCCGATCGCCTTTGTCCGGGCCGTCGTCCTGGCATACGCGCAGCGCGGCCTCGATCCCTCGGCGGCACTGAAACAGGCACAGATTGCGCCAAGCGACCTGTACCGCGCCGATGGCCGCATCACCGCCGCGCAGCTCGAAGAGGTGTCTGCTCACGCCATGCGCGAGCTCGACGACGAAGCGCTGGGCTGGTTCTCGCGCCGGCTGCCCTGGGGAAGCTACGGCATGCTGGCGCGCGCCTCCAGCGGCGCACCAACGCTGGGCTTGGCACTCAAGCGCTGGTGCCGTCACCATGGGTTGCTGACCGACGACGTGCGACTGACGCTCGAAACGCACGATCGCGTGGCGCGGCTGCGCATCGAGGAGCGCCGGGCGCTGGGCGCACTGCGCGAGTTCTGCCTCGTCACGCTGCTGCGCAACGCACACGGCTTGGCGTGCTGGTGGATCGACGCGCGCGTGCCGCTGTTCGAGACCCGATTGCCCTTCCCTGCCCCAGCGCATGTCGACGTGTACCCGCTGCTGTTCCCGGGCAACCAGCACTTCGGGGCCGAGGCTGCCGGCCTCGACTTCGACGCGGCCTTCCTGGCGCGGCCGCTGTGCCGCGACGAGACCGCGCTGAACCAGATGCTGCAGCGTGCCCTGCCGCTGACGGTGTGGTCGTACCGCCGCGAGCGCCAGCTGGCGCAGCGCGTGCGCCAGCTCGTGCGCGCACGCCCGCACGAAGCCCACAGCGCGGCATCGCTGGCGGCACAGCTGCATGTGTCGGTGCGTACGCTGCACCGACTGCTTGCCGAAGAAGGCACAGCCGTGCAGACACTCAAGGACGAGGCCCGCCGCGACCACGCGCTGGCGCTGCTGTCGCGCACCCAGCGCCCCATCAAGCAAGTGGCGCGGGCCGTGGGCTATGCCAGTGCCAAGAGCTTCGCGCGCGCCTACCGGCAGTGGACGGGGGAGATGCCCAGCCACACGCGCCTGCGCGGCGCACCCAGTTCAGGCCCTGGGTGAGCACAGGGCGTGAACCCCCGCGCTCAGCGCCGGCGCGCGTGCTGCAGCACGACTTGGAGCAAGCTGCGCTGGTCGAACGGCTTGGCCAGGCACTCGTTCATCCCGGCATCGATGCACGCCCGGCGGTCGGACTCAAACACGCTCGCCGAGATGCCGACGATGGGCACACGCCCCAACGCGCCGTCGAGCAGCCGGATGGCGCGAGTTGTCTGCAGGCCGTCGAGCACGGGCATCTGCAAGTCCATCAGGACCAGATCGTGCACTCCTTGCTGCACGATGCGCAGTGCTGCCTCGCCGTCGTCGCACAGCGTCACCTGGTGGCCGGCGGCTTCGAGCATCTCGCGCAAAACAAGTTGGTTGACCGGATTGTCCTCGGCCACCAGCAGACTCAACGACTGTTCCAGGGCGCCGCCGGCGAACTCGGTCGCGGGCGCCTGCGCCGGCGACTCAACGGCGGGCCGGCCCTCATGGGCGAATGGCAAGTCGATCTCGATCCAGAACCGGCTGCCGCCACCCTTGCGAGGCGCGTACCCGACGCCCCCGTTCATGGCCTGCGCCAGACGGGCGACGATGGCCAGCCCCAACCCGGTGCCGCCGTAGCGCCGCGCGATGCCGGCATGTGCCTGCGAGAAGGCCTGGAACAGGCGCCCATGCGCCTGCGCGGGAACGCCAACGCCGGTATCCTCGACGGCCAAGCGCACACGCGGGGAGTCGGGCCCGTCGGGCAGTTCCAGCGACAGAACCACGCGGCCGTGGTCCGTGAACTTCACCGCGTTGCCCAGCAGGTTCAGCAGCATCTGGGCGATGCGCGAGGAATCCCCGATGCGGTGGCGATGCAGTCCGGGCGACACACTCAGCACCAGCGGCAACGCCTTCTCCGCCGCACGCGCCTGCAGCATGGCCACCATGCCTTGGGCCGTGTCTACGAGGTCGAAGCGCACGCGCTCGACCTCCATGCGACCGGCCTCGAGCTTGGACAGGTCGAGGATGTCATCGAGCAAAGTCATCAACAGCCGTCCGCACTGCGTGATGACTTCGACGTAGCGGCGCTGCCGTTCGTCGAGCGCCGTCGTCGCGAGCAGCTGCGCGGTGCCGATCACCCCGTTCATGGGCGTGCGGATCTCGTGGCTCATCGCTGCCAGAAACGCCGACTTCGTCTCGTTGGCCGCCTCAGCGGCGGCACGGGCCTGTTCCAGATCTCGTGTGCGCTCGGATACGCGGTTTTCCAGCGTGCGCGCCAGCTCTGCCAAGTCGGCCAGCGCACGGTCTTTGATCGTCAGCGTGCCGACGTAGAACCCCAGTGCATCCGTGGGCGACAAGTGCGCCAGGGTCAGGCCCGCGGCCAGCATGTCCTCCAGCGACGATGCCTGCGGGTACCCGATGAACACATGGCCAGCCCGATGTGGGAAGAAGGCACCACTCAGGCGCAGCCTTGTGCCGGCGCACAGCCGAAGCACCACCGACTGCCCGTGCAGCGCGCACAGCGCCGTCTCATCGAGGGCAATCGGCGGGCTTGCCAGCTCGACGTGTGTGTGCACTGGCGCGCCGATACGCATGTCCGGAGCCAGCGCTTCCAACCCCCGGCCGAACTGCTGCAGCCGCAATGCCGGGTCGACAACGAAGTGAAACGGGTGCGCAACAGCAAACGTCGCGGGATCCAACCCGTGGATGGCCAGCGCCTCAGGGCTCGAGTTCGATGCAGAACTCGTCATGGTCGCCCTCATCCACGCGCGAGCGCGCGTGGCGCACGGTTGCCCTGACACCGAAGTGCTCGCACAGCCCTTCGAGCAGCCCGATGACCAGCGGCGCGAGTCCGGCGCGATGCGAGTAATAGCCCACCACGATGTGGCCGACAGGCTCGCGGCGCACCGTGAACGACGGCGGGCGCAGCCCCGGCATCTGATTGCCCAGCGTGGCGTGCAGGTTGTTCAGATTGCCGATAAAGGTATAAAGGTCCGGTCCACTGAACGCGAACAACTCGCGATACTCATGGCGCGATGTGTGGGCCACCCAGTCGCGCCCGATCAGGCGCATCAGGTCGGCCGCCGCCACCGACAAGTGGCTGCATGCGGTCGCGACGATCGCGTAGGTCTCGTCGTCGTCATAGGGCTGCATCGCCACATAGCGGTGGCTGTCGAACGGCAGCGCACGCGATGCCTCTCGCCACCGGTCCGCGCCATAGTGCCGCTCGATCGTCGCAACGACCAGCTTGTTCACCAGTCCGTACATTGCGATCCATCCCGTTGCTTGCGCCGACTGCGCCCAGGCGCAACGAACCGGTCGTCCACGATCGCCGACTTGGCCTCGCGACGCCGCCCCTCATGCGACATCGGGCTTGGCCTCCCCGGCCAGACGCTGCACCGGGAGCACGATGCGAAACGTCGTGCCCTCGCCGACTTGCGACTCGACATCGATGCGTCCGCCATGATCGCGTACGATACCCCAGGACAGCGAAAGCCCCAACCCTGTTCCCGAGCCGACCGGCTTGGTCGTGAAGAACGGATCGAAGATGCGGGGCAGGTGCTGCGGCGCAATGCCGCTGCCGTTGTCACGGAATTCGATGAGAACGTGATCGGCATCGGGTTGGGAAGTGCGCACCACGATGCGCCCGCGCGGCCCGCCCTTGATGGCATGCGCGGCGTTGACCAGCACGTTCATGAACACCTGGTTGAGCTGCGAGGCGTGGCACTCCACCTCGGGCAGTTCGCCATACTGGCGCTCGACGTCGGCAACATACTTGACCTCGTTGGCGACGATGTTGAGCGTGCTGTCCAGGCCCTTGTGCAAGTCGGCGTACTGCCAGGCCCGCTCGTCGACATGCGAGAAGTCCTTCAAGTCCTGCACGATCTGCTTGACACGCCGGATGCCGTCGCCCGACTCGTCCAGCAGCGCCGGCATGTCCTCACGCAGGTACTCCCATTCATGCTGCTCGAGCAACCCGCCGGCTTCCAGCGGCGCCAGCGCCGCCAGCCCGTCGACGAGTGCGACCACTGTTTGCGCATATTGCTGCATCGTGCTCAGGTTACTCGCCACGAAGCCGATCGGGTTGTTGATCTCGTGCGCGACGCCGGCAGCAAGCTGACCGATCGACGCCATCTTCTCGGACTGCAGCAGCTGGTTGTGCGCTTCTTCCAGCCGCCCGATCAGCGCCTGCTGCTCGGCAGACTTGAGCTCGAGTGCCTCCCGCGCGCGCTGGCGCTCCTCGAGCTCGGCCTGCAACTGGGCATTGCGCTGCGTCAGCTCCTGCGACATCAACTCGAGCGAGCGCTCGATCATCGTGCGATCGGCGTCGGCGTCGGCGTAGGCCTGGCTCACCACTGCCGGCAGCGCCTCCATGCCGGCAGGCGCCGCCTCGGGCGAGCCATAAGCGCGCCGCAGCTGGCGTACGAGCAGCTTGTGCAGCTGCGCAGTCATGTCTCGCTGAGCGTAGTGACGGTCATGGTCTGGTTGTGCAGCTCGCAGACGCCCATCGTGCCCTGCGGGCAAATCTCGCCGTAGGAATAGAAGCCGCACAGGCGCGCCTGGGGTCCCAGTGCGTCCTGCACGGCCTCGGTCTCCTCTTCGACACGCTGTCGCAACACCAGCTTGCGGCCGACACAACTGATCAGCAGCGCCAACTCCGCCGGTGCATCGTGCAGACCGGCCACGCCGGCCTGGGCAGCGCCGCTGGCGCCGTCGACCAGTCGGTCGAAGTTGGCCTTCATCAACCGGGCCTGCAGGCCAACTGGCATGTCGCCGGCGAAGGTCATCGTACCGGTGGCTTCATCGACAGCCAGCACGGTGCGCACCAGCCCGCAGCCGCCATCGCCGTCATCGAGTGCCAGCGGGAACAGCAATGCCGATGCCGGCAACCCGGCCGCGTGTTCGCCCAGGTAGCTCTTGTACAGCGCGAGCGCGCTCTGGCCGTCGAGTTCGTGCAACACGTTGCCGCTGGCCTTGGTGATGCGTCGCCAGGGCCCGAACGGATCCCAGCCGCCCATCGAGCCCCAGCCCACCCGCAGCGCCGAGCCGTAGAGCCCGACGGCCACCACCTGGGCGGAAGTGGCCACACCATCGGCCAAGGTCGTGGTGCGGGCAAAGCGATCGCCATCGCCGGCCAGGCCGCCGGTAGCCGACACGCCTGCAGGCAGCGCCGATCGCAGCGCCGCCGCGAGCTCGCTGCCGTTGACCTTCAGGCCATCGCTGAGCACGAGCACGTGGCGCAGCCCGGCGTGGCGCGCAACGAGGTCGTCGGCAAGCAAGCGCGCCACCTGTGCGCTGTGTGCGGCGTCGTCGATGGCGGCGCGGGCGACTTCGACCCCCGTACGCTCGAAGGCGATCGCCGTGGCGACGATCGAGTCGTCGTGCACCCGCGTGCCGGTGATCTCACCAGCCGTCGAGCAGCCCACCAGATGGGCGCTCGGATGGCGCTGGCGCAGCGCATCGACCGCCTCTGCGCGATCCAACGCGGCCGTAGCGCCGAACACCAGCAGGAGCGACGCGTCGGACGCGCCCGCCGGCGCAGACTCGAAACGCCAGCCGGTCTTCGGATCCCAGACATGTTGCGCAATGCGCATGATGGCCTCCCCTTTCAAGCCGGGCGCACCCAGGGCCATGCACGCACCCAGCCTTCCCAGGTGGGGCTGGCGGGCACAACGCCTGCGGCCCGGCGATCATCCGCCAGTCGGGGGCGCCGCGCAACTGACGGGCGGGTGGCGCGTCGCCCGACGCGCCGCGGCCGTGACCGCTGCGCCGGCGCGCGTGTGTTCAGCGCGCCACTGCCGCCTGCAACGCGTCGCTGGCGCGCAGTTCACCCACGCGGATGCCGTTCCAGTTCAACAACGGCGGCACGGCCAGCGACTGCGCGAATGCCGCCTCCGACGGCGACAGATCGACCAGCAACAGAAGCAGCGTGGCCATCACCACTTCAGCGGCGCGAGCGTTGTTTCCATCGTCCATCTTCAACGCCACGCCCAGGCCAGCCTCGGGGAGTGCGGCGCAGTACACGCCTTCGGCGCCCACCTTGCAGAACACGCGCTCGCCCAGGCGCTCCATCACCCGGGTGTCGAAGCGACCAGTGCCACCGACGAACCACGGTTGCGCTGCCACGGCGGCGCGCAGGCGTTGCGCTGCCGCGGCGTGGGCGGCCGTCAAACCCTCGCCGGTGGCCACGCGCGCAAAGCCGGTGGCCAGCGCACGCAGCGGCAGGCCCCAGGTGGGGATGGAGCAGCCGTCGGTGCCCATCGGCGCACGCGCCAGGTCGACCCCGGTCGTCGCGGCCAGTGCTGCCGCGACTTCGCGCATCACCGGATGATCGGGCCTGACGTAGCCGCGCACGAAGTCCCTCGGGTCTGCACCTCGGGCACGCGCCATCAGGCAGCCCAGGCAGAGAAAGCCGGCATGCTTGCCCGAGCAGTTGTTGTGGCGCGCCCCGGGTTGCAGACCCTCGCGCGCCAACGCCCGCGCCGCCGCCTCGCCGCCGGGCCAGTGCATGCCGCACTCGAGGGCGGCCTCGTCGAGTCCGGCCTTGGCCAACATGGACAGCGCGGTCTCGACATGGCGCGGGTCTCCTGTATGGGAGGCGCAGGCCAGCGCCAGTTCGGCGTCGCTCAGGCCCAGCGCATCGGCCGCGCCGCTGGCCACCAGCGGCAGCGCCTGCAGCACCTTCACGGCCGAGCGAGGAAATACCGGTCGCTCGATGTCGCCCACCGAATGCCGCACGCGCGCCTGAGCATCGACGACGGCAAACGCGCCTCGGTGAAACGACTCGACGATGCCGCCCCGCATGGCATGCACGAGGTCGGGATCGGTCGCGGCGGTGGGGCATCGGGTCATGGGTGGCACTCTAACGCCGGCCGAAGGCCACAATCGCCCGATGCCACTGTCCGCCCTCGCGCTGATCCTGGTTGCCGCGCTGCTGCATGCCACCTGGAACATGGTGGCCAAGAAGACCCAGGGCGGCGCCCACTTCGTGCTGATGGGCGCGCTGATGATCATGGTGCTGTGGTCACCGCTGGGCCTCATGCTGGCTTGGCAACAGGCACGCGAGTGGGGGTGGCAGCACTGGGCGCTGCTGCTGGCCAGCGGCCTGACGCACCTCGTGTACTTCAACGTGCTGCTGGCGGGCTATCGGGCCTCGGACCTGACGGTGGTGTACCCGGTAGCGCGTGGCACCGGGCCCTTGGTCAGTTCGATCGGCGCCGTCGTGCTGCTGGACGAGGCGCTCGGGATGCAGGGTGCGCTGGGGGTTTGCGCGATTGCTGCCGGTGTGTTCCTGATCGCCGGTGGCCCGCGCCTGTGGTCGGCCGCCCACGATCCGGCACAACGCGCCCGCGTCCGCGCCGGCCTGGCATGGGGCGGCACGACCGGGCTGCTGATTGCAGGCTACACGGTCATCGACGGCTACGCGGTGAAGGTGCTGCTGATCTCGCCGATCCTGGTCGACTGGATCGGCAACGTGCTGCGCATACCCTTCATGCTGCCGGGCGCTTTGGCCGACCGCGAGGGCTTCGTCCGCGACTGGCGTGCGCAGTGGAAGGCGGCCCTGCTGCTCGCGCTCATCAGCCCCGTGAGCTATGTGCTCGTGCTCTTTGCCGCCCAGCAGGCACCGCTGTCACACGTGGCGCCTGCGCGCGAGGTCTCGATGCTGTTCGCCGCCGTGCTGGGTGGGCGCTTGCTGGGCGAGACCGATCGCGGCCTGCGCCTGGTGGGCGCGGCCTGCATGGCCGCCGGGGTCATGGCGCTGGCCTGGAACTGAGGCATGCCCAGCCGACCCGTCCACGACGATCCAGCCGCCCCCAACCCGTGGGCGTCGATGCCGCTGATTGGCGTGGACTTCACGAGCCGCCCCGAGCGGCGCAAGCCGGTCATGCTGGCTCAGGGCGAGTGTTCGAATGCAGTGGTCGTCCTGCGCGCGTTGCAACGGTTCGACACGTTGGGCGGACTTGCCGAGTGGCTGCGCGCCCAGCCGCGCTGGGTGGGCGGCTTCGACCTGCCGTTCGGGCTTCCGCGCGAACTGGTGCTGGCGTGGAGCTGGCCCGTTGACTGGGCCCCCTGCATCGACCGGTTTGTCAGTCTCGACCGGGCCGAACTGCGCGCGCGATTCGCGGCGTTCTGCGCCAGCCGTCCCGCGGGAGCGAAGTTCGCCCACCGCGCCTGCGATCGTCCGGCCGGTTCGAGTCCGTCGATGAAGTGGGTCAACCCGCCGGTGGCCTGGATGCTCCACGCCGGCGTGCCGCTGTTGCGCTGGGCGTGCGCGCACTTTCCGGCACACGAGGCCGAGCAACAGGGGGCACCGAGGGTGGCGCTCGAAGCCTACCCCGGATTGCTGGCGCGCGAAGTGATCGGCCGACGTTCCTACAAGAGCGACGATGCTGCGCGCCAGACCGCCGATCGGCAACTCGCCCGGCGGGACATCGTCGAGGCGCTGGAAGCCGGCCGCACGCGGCTGGACTTGCGGTTGCGCACGAGCGACGAGCTGCGCGCCGCACTGGTCAACGAGGCCCGCGGCGACGCCCTGGACGCCGCGCTGTGCCTGATGCAGGCCGCCTGGGCCACGACGCAGCCCCGCTGGGGCTTGCCCGAGGCCGTAGACCACCTGGAAGGATGGATCACTTCGGCGTGAGGCCGCCCGCTTCCCCGCCAGTGTCGGCCCGCTCCCCCAGCAACTGGGCCAGTTGGGCGTCCTTCTCAGCCCAGATGTCGCTGAGCCAGTGATGGAATCGCCGTCGGAAGGCCGAGTCGGTGCCGTAGTCGGCGCGACAGAATTCCTCCGGGATGGGCAAACGGCGCAGCCTGACCACCACATGCGGGGAGTGCCCGCACAGGAAGTGCCAGAACGTGGGGGCGCCGTCGGGGTAGGCGATGGTGGCGTCGATGAGCGAGTGGAACTGCGTGCCCATCGCGTTGAGGCTGAGCGCAAGCGCGCCTGCCTTGGGCTTGAGCAGGTGCCGGTAGGGCGAACCCTGGGCGCGGTGCTTCTCGACGGTGAAGCGGGTGCCCTCGGCGAAGTTCATCACGCTGGTGGGTACGAGTGCGAACTTGGCGCAAGCCCGCCGCGTGGTTTCGGCATCCTGTTCGCGCAGGCCCGGGTTGCGCCGCAGCGCTGCCTTGGAGTGGCGGCGCATGAACGGGAAGTCGAGCGCCCACCAGGCCAGCCCGATCACCGGCACATAGATCAGCTCGTACTTCAGAAAGAACTTCAGCAACGGGATGCGCCGGTTGAGCACCCGCTGCAGCACCAGGATGTCGACCCAGGTCTGGTGGTTGCAGTTCACCAGGTACCAGTCGGCATAGCGCAGGTCCTCGGCGCCCTGCACGTCCCACTGTGCGCGCTGCGTGAGCGCGATCCAGACACCGTTGCCGTCGACCCAGAGCGTCGCGATGGCGTTGAGCATGGGGTCGATGCGTCGACGCACGGCGTCGAACGGAAGCGCCAGCTTGACCAGCGCCAGCGCGAACAGCGGAATGCACCACAAGACCGTGTTCAACGCCACCAGCACGAAAGCGAGTACGCCGCGCACCACCCCGGGCAGAAAACTCAGCATGCGGTCACCTTGACCCTCGCCACACCACAGAAACTCATCGCACCTTCACCCATCGCAGTTCCATGGTGTCGTTGGGCCATTGCACGGCCGTCACCTTGCGCGCCATTGCCCAGTTCAGCGTGCGCCGGTACAGCGGGATGTAGGGCAGGTCGTCGTGGATCAGCCGCAATGCCACGCCCACGCGTGCGCGCCGGCGGGTGAGGTCGGGCTCGGTGCGCACGGCATCGATCAGCGCGTCGAGCTGGGCATTGCTGTAGCGACCGGCGTTGAAGGTCCCGCCGCCTTGCGGGTCCCAGGTGCGAAACAGCGCGTTGAGCATGGCCCATGGGTCGGTGGCCGGTGTCCAGCCGAACTCGATGAAGCTGGCCGTGGCCTGGCTCAGCTTGGGGAAGAACTGATTGGTGGGGGAACTGCGCAGGGTGGCTCGAATGCCCACCTGCGCCAGCATGGCGGTGGCGGCCTGGCACACGGCCTCGCGATAGGCCACGTTCACGCAGTCCAGCGTCACCGAGAACCCGCCGGGGTAGCCGGCTTGCGCGAGCAGCGATCGTGCGCGGGCCGGGTCATAGGGTATGCGGCGATCGAGTTCGGCCTGGTAGCCATCGACCAGAGGAGACAAGAAGGTCCCGCTGGGCGTGGCCTGGCCGCGCAGGACTTTCTCGATGATGAGGTCGACGTTCAGCGCATGCGCAACCGCCTGCCGAACGCGGACGTCCTTGAACGGATTGCGGCCCTTGACATCTCCGTGCAGCAGTTCGTCGCGCGCCTGGTCGAACGTGAAGTACTGCATGCCGATGTCCGGCACCGACAGCACCGTCAGCCGTGGATCCGTCTTCAGGCGGCCCACATCCTGGAACGGTGGGTCGAGTACCAGGTCCACCTCGCCGGAGGCCAGCGCAGCCAGCCGGGTGGCGTCGCTGCGGATGCCGACGAACACCACCTCGTCGACATTCCCGTTGCGGGCGTCGCTGCGGTTCCACCAGCCATCGAAACGGCGCAGCACCAGGCGCACGTCGGGCTGGTAGCTCTCCAGCCGGAACGGACCGGTCCCCATGGCGTTTCGAACGGTGTGGGTCTCCTGCTTGCCGTTGAAGTCCTGCGCCTTCTCGACGCCATGCTGGCGGGCCCAGGAGCGGCTCATCATCGCCACCAGCCAGAGCTTCTCGGGCCACACGGCATCGGGGGCTGCCAGTTGGAAGTCGATGGTCAGATCGTCGACCTTGCGCACCGCCACCAGCCCCTTGAGCGAGAAGCTGCGCTGCGAGGTGGGGCCCAGCGCCCGCTCGATGGAGAACACCGCATCGTCGGCCGTGAAGCTCGATCCGTCGTGGAATTTCACACCCGCGCGCAGGCGGAAGCGCCAGGTCGTGGGTCCGGTGGCCTGCCATGACACGGCCAATGCCGGCTCGAGCTTGAATTTCTCGTCGCGGTTGACCAGAAACTCGTAGACCTGGAATGCCACCCGCGAGTGATACAGCAGTGCCAGCGCGTGCGGATCCATGGTTTGCGGATCGAATGCGCTGGCCACCCGCAGCACGGAGGCCCGCGCAGACGCCCCCGGCGCCAGCGCGGCGGCCAGGACGAGCAGCAGCGTCGGCAGCAGGCGGCGGAAGTCAAGTCGCATCGGTCGGCACTCCAGCCTGGAAAGCGGGATCGGTACAGCCCTCGATTGTCGCCGCTCCGCCCACCCCGCCCTCAAGACCCCGTGAGGGCTGCCGAAATCCGACCATGACCCGGGATCTCCTCTCCGACGATCCGGCGGCGCTCGCGTGCGAGCGGGCCGCCATGCGTGCCGCGCTCGAGACGAGCCAGGCCGAAGTCGAGACTTTGCGCGCGCAGTTGGCATGCCTGAGCCAAGACCGCGACCGGGAGGTGGCCGTGCGCACGGCCGAGCTGCTGCAGGCGCGTGACGCCGCAGTGGCCGCAGACCGTGCCAAGAGCACATTCGTGGCCAACATGAGCCACGAAATTCGTACCCCGCTGACGTCGATCATCGGCTTTGCCGAGCTCATGCTGGATCGCCGACACGACTCGGTGAGCCGTGATGAAGCGCTGCGCACCATCATCCGCAGCGGCCGGCACCTGCTGGAGCTGATCAGCGATGTGCTGGACCTGTCGAAAATCGAGGCCGGATGCCTCGAAATCGAGATCACCGACTTCGAGCTGCCCGAGTTGCTGCGCGATATCGACACGCTGATCGGCCCGCGCGTACGCGAAAAGGGTCTGCTGTTCGAAGTGGACGTCGCCGGCACCTTGCCGAGCCACTGGCGCGGCGACTACGTACGCACCAAGCAGATCGTGATGAACTTCTGCAGCAACGCGCACAAGTTCACCGATGCCGGCTCGGTGACGCTGTCGGTCCGACACGACGCCGGCAGCGGCATGCTCGAACTCGCCGTGCGCGACACCGGGCCGGGCATGACCGAGGAGCAGCTCGCGCGGCTGTTTCAGCCCTTTGTGCAGGCCGACGTGTCGACCACCCGGCGCTATGGCGGCACCGGGCTGGGGCTGCACATCTGCCGCCAGCTTGCCGAGCGGCTGGGCGGACGCATTTCGGTACAGACCGACCTGGGCCGCGGCAGCCGTTTTGCGCTGCTCGTGCCGGCCGCGGAAGGCTGGCACCCTCCGGCATGGCTGCCGCCAGGCACGGCCTGGGTCGAACCCCTGGCCGCACCCGTGCGTCGCAGCGATGAACCGCCGGCCCTGAGCGGCCATATCCTCCTGGCCGAGGATGGGGTCCAGAACCAGCGCCTGATCGCCGCAATGGTGCAGGCCACCGGCGCCACGGTCACGATCGTGGACAACGGCGCGAAGGCGGTGGAACAGGCGCTGACCGAAGAGTACGACTTGATCCTGATGGACATCCAGATGCCGGTGATGGACGGCACCGAGGCCACCACGATGCTGCGCGATGCCGGCTATGCCGGCCCGATCATCGCCCTGACGGCCAACGTGATGCGCAAGGACATCGCGCAGTACCGCCAGGCCGGCTGCACCGACTGCCTGGCCAAGCCCATCGACCGCGCGCACCTGTACGAGGTGCTCGAGTCGCACTTGCCCGAAGGTGGCGCGCGGGCCCACGGCCGGGTCGCGTTCGAGGCGCAAGCCGCCAACCTGTTGCAGACACTGGGCCGTGAGTTCCTGGCCGGCCTGCCCGAGACTGTCGACGCGCTCGAGCGCGATCTCGCCGCAGGCCGCTGGGACTCCTTGCGACGACGGGTGCATCAGCTCAAGGGCCTGGCCGGCGCCGTGGGATTTCCCGAACTGACGCGCCTGTCACAGCCTGTCGACCCGCTGATCGAGGACGGGCGCCTGGTCGAGGCATCCACCCAATGCGCACTGCTCATCGATGCCGCGCGCCAGACCATCGCCCGCACGGAGGCCACCGCATGAACACGACCACCGCACCCGCTCCCGAAACCGCGGCCGCCCGGCCTGCCGGCTGCGACGTGCTCATTGCGGATGACAGCGGGCAGTGCCGAGACATCCTGCGCGCGCTGCTGCGCACGTTCACCGAAGGCCTGGCAGTGCGCGAGGCCCGCAACGGCCAAGAAGCGCTCGCCATGTGGCAGACATCCAGGCCGCGGGTGACCTTCCTGGACATCGACATGCCCGAAATGGACGGCCTGGCCACGCTGGCGCAGATCCGCCAGCAACAGCCCGATGCCTTCGTGGCCATCGTCTCGGGCCGCAGTTCCACCGACAACGTGCGCGCCGCGCTTACAAACGGGGCGAGCGGCTTCGTCGTGAAGCCCTACAAGCCCCAGCGCATCCTGGATGTGCTCGAACGCTATCAGAAGCTCAGCGGACAGACCATCGTCAAGTTGCCGCGGTGATGCGGCTGCTGTGCACGGGGTGACCCGTCAGTCGGCCACCTTCAGCACGAGCTTGCCGAAGTTCTCGCCCGTGAACAGCTTGTTCAGCGTCTGCGGGAAGACGGCGACGCCACCATCGACGACATCCTCCCGACTGGTCAGGCGGCCATCCTTCAGGTAGGCGGCCAGCTCGGCCACCGCATGCGGATAGCGATCGAGATAGTCGAACACGACCAGGCCCTCCATGCGCGCGCGGTTGACCAGCAGAGACAGGTAGTTCTTCGGCCCCTGCACCCCGGCGGTACTGTTGTATTGGCTGATGGCACCGCAGATGACGATGCGCGCACGCCGGTTGATGCGGGTCAGCAGCAGGTCGAGGATCTCGCCGCCGACGTTGTCGAAGTAGATGTCGACGCCGTCGGGGCAGGCGGCCTTGAGATCGTCCTTGAACGATGGCGACTTGTAGTCGACACAGGCATCGAAGCCCAGCTCGCGCTGCACGAAGTCGCACTTGGCGCGGCCGCCGGCGATGCCCACCGCCCGGCAGCCCTTGATGCGGGCGAGCTGGCCCACGGTTTGCCCCACCGCACCGGCCGCGCCGGACACCACCACCGTCTGCCCGGGCTGCGGCTGGCCCACTTCCATCAGGCCAAAGTAGGCCGTCATGCCGGGCATCCCCAGGACATTCAGCCACTGCGGCACGCTGCCCAGGCGCAGGTCGATGCGCGCGATCGTGCCTCGGCGCATGGCATCGGCTTCGATGCGCCAGTACTCCTGCACACCCGGCCCGCCACTGACGATGTCGCCGACGGCGAACTCCGGGTGGCTGGAGGCGACCACCCGGCCGATGCCACCGGCGCGCATCACCTCGCCCAGGCCCACCGGGGGGATGTAGCTGCGCCCTTCGTTCATCCAGCCGCGCATGGCGGGGTCGAGCGACAACGCCAGCGTCTGCACCAGCACGCCACCAGCGCCCGGCTCGACCACCGGCTCCTCGGTGAACTGCCAGTTGGCGGCGGTGGGAAGGCCCACCGGGCGCGAGGCAAGCCGAACCTGGTGATTGACACGCGTGGCAACGGGCGAGTTCATGGCGCTCTATCCTGGCACGAAAGGGGGCCGATGCTACCGGGCGACCGCTTGCTGCGACAGTCACGCAGGCGACGGCCGGCCCGGGACACCCCGCAGGCAAGCTGTGCACCGCAGCAACGACAATCGGGCCCATGGGACTCGACCTGAGCGTGGTTGTACTGGCGCTGGCGTTGGCCGCGGCGCTGCGGCCATGGCGCGCGCGGGAGCGCGAAACAGCCCCCCCATGGCCTGGGATCGTTGCCGTGCCGGCGCTGCCGGTGCCGTGGCGTGCCGACCGGCGCCATCTGCCCGGTGCGGCCGCAAGATGATGGCGCAACTGCATCCGACGCCCCTGCTGTGGCTGGTGGCCTTCCAGATGGCATTGCATGCGCTGGTGTGGCTGGGCGCGGGGCTGCTGCTGCGCGAGTCGCGCCGCGCCGTGGCCCATTGGGCCGTCTTCCTGCTGCTGATGGGTGCGGGCCTGATGCTCGCGGCACAGCGTGGCGACCCTCGGCTTTGGCTGCACTTCAACGGCGCCAACCTGGTCACGATCGCGGCCTTCGCTCTGATGCGCCGGGGCACCGAGAGCTTCATGGGGCTGCCGCGGCACGACGCCGAGCAGCTCGCCGTGCTGACACCCGTGGTCGCGCTCATCGCGCTGGCCGGGCCCGGCGAGGCCACCGCGCCGTTGCGCGTCGTGGCCGCCTACCTCGCCCAGGCCTTCATCATGTTGCGCACCATGGGCACGATTCATCGCGCGCTGCGCCAGGAGTTCGGCCGCGCCGAGATGCTGGCCGTGGTCGTGCCTGGCAGCGCGATTGCCGTGGCGCTGGTGCTGCTGGCGGCACACCAGGTGCTGCAGTGGCCCAAGCCAGCCGAAATGCAGACCGGTGGCCCGGTGAACTTCTGGCTGATGGTGGTGTACCTGGCCGGCAGTTCGCTGTTCAGCTTCGTGTTCATGGTGATGCTCACCCAGCGGCTGGTGGCCCACCTGCGCCGAGCTTCGGTGCGCGACCCGCTCACCGGCCTGTACAACCGCCGCGCGATCGCCGAGGCTCTCGAGCGCCATTGGCTGCGGCACCGGCGCGGCCAGCAACCGCTGGCGGTGCTCCTGATCGACATCGATCACTTCAAGCGCATCAACGACACCCTGGGCCATGCCGCGGGAGACAGCGTGCTCATGCACCTGTCGTCACTGCTGCAGCGGCATGTGCGGGCCGAGGACATCGTCGGCCGCATGGGCGGCGAAGAGTTCCTGCTCGTGCTGCCCGACACCCTGAGCGCGCAGGCCCTATCGCTGGCCGAGCGCCTGCGCGCCTTGGTACGCGCCGAGGCACTGGGCACCACGATCAGCATCGGCATCGCAATGGCCAGAGCCGACGACGAGCAAGCCGAGAACGTGATCGCCCGCGCCGACGCCGCCCTTTACCGCGCCAAGGAAGGCGGGCGCAATCGCATCGAGCTCGATGCCTGAGCCGGACCGCCGATTCAGCCCAGCGCCCGCGCGATGAGGATCTTCTGGACCTCCGAGGTGCCCTCGTAGATCTGCGTCACGCGCACGTCGCGGTAGATGCGCTCCACCGGGAAGTCGCTGACGTAGCCGTAGCCACCGAAGACCTGGATCGCTGCAGAACAGACCTGCTCGGCCATCTCGCTGGCATTGAGCTTGGCCATCGCGGCCTCTTTCAGGCAGGGCCGGCCGGCGTCCTTCAGGCAGGCCGCGTGCCAGATCAACTGGCGGGCGGCTTCGATCTTCATCGCCATCTCCGCCAGCTTGAACTGCACCGCCTGGTGGTTGAAGATCGGCGTGCCGAACGCCGTGCGTTCCTTGCTGTAGGCCAGCGCCGCCTCGAAGGCCGCGCGCGCCATGCCCACGCTCTGGCTGGCAATGCCGATGCGCCCGCCCTCCAGGCCCGACAGCGCGATCTTCAGTCCCATGCCCTCTTCGCCGAGCAGGAAATCGGCCGGCACGCGGCAGTTGTCGAAGTTGATCTGCGCGGTGTCGCTGGCGTGCTGGCCCATCTTGTCCTCCAGCCGGGCGACCTGGTAGCCGGGCGTGTCGGTGGGCACGATGAAGGCGCTGATGCCGCGCTTGCCGGCGGCCTTGTCGGTGACGGCCATGACGATGGCCATGTCGCCGTACTTGCCGCTGGTGATGAACTGCTTGACGCCGTTGATGACGTAGTGGTCGCCTTCGCGCACGGCCGTGGTGCGCAGGCCGTCGGCCTGCGAACCCACGTGCGGCTCGGTCAGGCAGAACGCGCCGAGCATGTCGCCGCGCGCCAGCGGCTTCAGGAAGCGCTGCTTCTGCGCCTCGTTGGCGTAGCCCATCATGATGGAACACACCGGACAGTTGGTGACGCTGACCACCGTGCTGGTGGCACCGTCGCCTGCGGCGATCTCCTCGATGATCAGCGCAAGCGACAAGTAGTCGAGCCCGGCGCCGTCGTACTCGGCGGGCACGGCGATGCCGTAGCAGCCCAGGGCGGCCAGCCCCTTCAATTGGTCGGCCGGGAAGTGGTGGCTCTTGTCCCACGCGGCCGCGTGGGGTGCGATCTCGGCCTGTACGTATGTGCGCACCGCCTCCTGCACCGCGCGGTGGTCGTCACTGAGCAGCATCGTCGGGTCTTTCGTGGGATCACCAGGCCAGCGGCTGGCCGTCGTGGTTGAGGAACGCGCCGTGATGCGCCGGTGTGAGCGCGGCCACGGTCGCGCGCATGTTGCGCACACTGGTTGAAGCGTCGATTTCGGCGCCGGAACCGCCCATGTCGGTCTGCACCCAGCCTGGATGCAGGCTCACGCACAGGGCCTTGCCGGCCAGTTCGATGGCCGCGTCCTTGAGCACCGAGTTCAAGGCCGCCTTGGATGCACGGTACAACCAGCCACTCGTGGCCGTGCGCAGGCCGATGGAGCCCATGCGCGAGCTCACGACCGCCAGCTTCGCCATCGGTGCCAGGGCATCGGCCACCACCGGCAGCAGCCGCATGGCAGCCAGCACGTTCGTGTGCATCACGTGATCGAAGTCGGGCTGCGTGGGCGTCTGCAGCCCCGCCGTGCGCGGCCCGTAGACGCCGGCCACCAGCCAGATCTGCTCGAAGGCGTCGCCGTCGATGGCCCAGGCCAGCCCGGCGCAACTGGCGGCGTTGGCCACGTCCAGCGTCAGCGGCTGAGCGCCCAGTTCGGCCAGGCGTGCCGCGCCGGTATCGTCGCGCGCGGTGGCCACCACGCGGTCGCCGGCCGCGCGACACTGCCGAACCAGTTCCAGGCCGATGCCGCGCGAGGCGCCGAGGATCAGGACGTTCATCGCTTCGACCTCCCGGTCAGCGGGCAGGCCGCCACCGCGCAGCCCGGCCCTGGCTCGATCAGTACAGCTCGACGGCCATCGCGGTGGCCTCGCCGCCGCCGATGCACAGCGCCGCCACACCCCGCTTCAGGCCGCGCTGGCGCAGCGCACCCAGCAGCGTGACGACAATGCGCGCGCCCGAGGCGCCGATCGGGTGGCCCAGAGCGCAGGCACCGCCATGCACGTTGACGATCTCGTGGGGGAGCTTGAACTCGGTCATGGCTGCCATCGTCACCGCGGCGAAGGCCTCGTTGACCTCCCACAGGTTGACGCTCTTGGCATCCCACGCGGCCTTCTTCAGCACCTTCTCGATCGCGCCCACCGGCGCGGTGGTGAACCAATCGGGCGCCTGCGCGTGCACCGCGTGTGCAACGATGCGCGCAAGCGGCGTTGCGCCCATCTGGCGGGCGGTGGACTCGCGCATCAGCACCAGGGCGGCCGCGCCGTCGGAGATGCTGGAAGCGTTGGCCGCCGTGATGGTGCCATCCTTCTTGAAGGCGGGCTTGAGGCCCGGGATCTTGTCGAGCTTGGCCTTGAAAGGCTGCTCGTCGAACTTGATGACGGTGTCGCCGGCCTTGCCCGGCAACGTGACCGGGGCGATCTCCCAGGAGAAGCTGCCGTCCTCGTTGGCGGTCTTGCTGCGTTGGGTGGAAGCGATGGCGAACTGGTCTTGCGCCTCCCGCGTGAAGCCGTACTTGGCCACGCATTGCTCGGCAAACACGCCCATGGCACGACCGCGGTCGTAGGCGTCTTCCAGGCCATCGATGGCCATGTGGTCGAACATCTGAGTGGCGCCGTAGCGCACGCCCTTGCGCGCGAACATGAGGTGCGGCGCGTTGGT
>JAKLLB010000036.1 GCA_023150345.1 Aquabacterium sp. | reverse complement strand
GCAACGCGCGCCACAAGGCCGACACAGCGCCGATCGACGAGACCTGCGGCTGCCACACCTGCGCCAGTGGTGTCAGCCGTGCCTACCTGCACCACCTGGACCGCTGCGGCGAGATGCTCGGACCCATGCTCACGAGCATCCACAATCTGCACTTCTACCTGAACCTCATGCACGAGATGCGCCAGGCGCTCGAACAGGGCCGTTTCGCGGCCTGGCGGGTTGGCTTCGCCGCCGACCGCGCCCGCGGCGTCTGAGCCCCCGGGCGGGCCTGACGACCGCCGAAGGTCGCCGCCGCGCGCATCCATCGAACCGGAACCCACACGCCCCATGGCGACCACTTCCCGCACCCGACGCAAAACCGCCAGCGCCGACGCGCCGCATGCCTCCACCAGCGCCAAGCCCGAGCCGGGCCACGCGCCAGCCGACGCAACCGCACCCGCGGCAACCCCGGCGCGCCGCCGCACGTCGCGAGCGCGGGCCACCCCTGGGCGCGACGACGACGCACGTCCGCCCACGCCGCCCACGCCGCCCACCACGCCCGCGCCGGAGGTGACCGAGCCTCGCAAGACAGCGACAAGACGGCCGAGCCGCAGTCGGCGCCAGACCCAGGAGGTCGAACCGCCCGCGGCCGTCACGGTCGACGAAGCCCTGGCCGGCCCCGGACCCGCGACAGCGCCCGAGGCGATGCAGCCCGCCGTCGAGCCTCTGCCCACGGCCGCCAAGACCGCGACCAAGCGCGCACGCAAGACCCCGACCAGCCGCGCCCCCAGCCCCAGCACCGAGGCCGAAGCCCCGCCCGCGCCAGCCACCCAGCGCCGGCGCCCGTCCCGGCCGCGCCCGGTCGCGAAGGCGGACGCAGACCCGGGCGCGGACCCGGTCGCGAATCCGGCTGAGATGCCAGCGGCCGCGGCATCGGCCCCCAGCGACGCAGGCCCCGACGGCACCGCGGTGCCGTCCGCCCCAGCGGTGGCCCCCACGACCGTCGAGCCCGCCGCGGTCGAGTCCGCGATCGATGATCGCCCGCCACGCAGCGCGGTGCGCCTGTTCGAGCGCGACGCCCTGCGCCACCTGGTGTGGCAGCCGGGCCGTGGATGTCCGGTGGAGCTCGACGAGCTCGCCAGCACCAGCTTGGGCACGACCGATGGCGAGCCCGCCTCACCGGCCTGGGCCGATGTGCTGCCCCGACTCGTGCAACTGGCCAGGCGGCACGGTCATCCGCTGGACATCGACGATGCCGTGTGGATGCACGGCGCCGACGAGCGCGACAGCCGCTGGCGCCTGCAGCAACTCGTGGCCGCCTGCCCGCAGGGTGCGCGCAGCCCGGCGCTGCAGTCGCTGCTGCGTGCAACACAGCTGCCCGACTACCAGGCCGAGGGAGCGCTGTTCGCGGTGGTCGCCGGCCGTGCGCTGATCGCGGACGATCGGGGCCTGGGCAAGCGCGTGCAGGCAGTGGCCGCTGCCACCCTGTGGCGGCAGCACTTCGGGCTGCGCCGCGTGCTCGTGCTGTGCCACGCCACACAAAAGGCCGACTGGGCCCACGAGTGGAGCCGTCTGGCCGGGCACGCGCTGGCGACGCCGCCAGCGGTGGTACAGGGCCCGCTGCACGAGCGCGCCGCGCTGTGGGCAGCCGCCTCGGAAGTGCGCATCCTCGACCCCGACACGCTGGCGCAGGACGAAGCCCACCGGCGCGCCTGGGAGCCCGAACTCGTGATCGTCGACGAGCCCCAGCGCCTGCCGGGCTGGCAGGCGGCCGACGCGCCGCAGGCGCTGGTGCTGTGCGGCGCGCCGCTGGCCGAGTCACCCCTGCTCGAGGAAGTCATCGGCTGGCTGGACCACCACCGCCGCGGTGCCGTGCATGCGCTGCATCGGGTGCGGGCGGCGCACGAGCAGGGCCAGGCACTGGACGATGCCGAGTTGCAACGCCTGGACGACGCGCTGTCACGCGTGATGCTGCAGCGTCTGCGCAGCGAGGTGCAGGCGCAATTGCCGCCACAAGTGCACACGCCGCGTTTGGTCACGCTGGGCCCGGCGCCGCGCCTGGCACACGACCAGCTGCTGCGCGAGCTCCAAGTGGCCATCGAGCGCTGGCAGGCCAACGGCTACCTGGCCGACACCCTCCAGTGGCAGCTGGCGACACTGCCGGCGCGGCTGGCCGCAGCCTGCCACCGCGTACAGCCGGGCGACGCCCACAGCCCGCTGGCCGCGCCCACGGTAGCGGCGCTGCAGGCTCAGCTCGACGACTGGGCCGCGCGCGCGCCGGTGGCCATCGCGATCGCCTGCGCGAACCTCGCCGACCGCGCGCAGCTGGCAGCGCAGCTCTCGGTGCCCGAATCCGCCTGCTGGGTGGTGGGTGACGAACCGCTGCCGGCGCAGGCAGAAGTGGTACTGGGCGTGGGCACGCCCTGGGGCATGCCCGAGGCCAGCGAGCCCACATGGCCGGGCCGCCAGTGGGTGCACGTCGTGGCCGGGCACAGCCTCGAGCTCGCGCTGTGCGACACCCTGGCCTCGCGGCGCGACATGCCGCTGTGGGATGCCGCACTGGGCTTCCGGCACGGACAGGCGCTGCACGGCTGGATGATGGCCTGGGCGCAGGTGCTGCACGAGCTCGGCCGGGGCTGACGACAGCGACGATCGGGCGCATCGGCACCCGCCCGACGACACCGCTCACCAGTAGGCCCAGTTGCCGGTAACCACGACCCAGGTGCCCAGCGCGGCATTGGTCACCGCATGCGCGATCACCGCGTTCCACAGCCGGCCGGTGGCGCGGTACAGCGTGGCATACGCCAGCCCGGCAAGCACAGCGGCCAGCCACTGGGTGTGCACCAGCGTGAACGCGAAGGTCGACAACATCACGGCTCGCACGGTGGCGCTGCGCGGATCGACCGCTGCAAAGTCGGGGCGATCGATCCAGCGCATCAGGAAGGAGCGCCAGAACAGCTCCTCCATCACCGGCACCAGCAGCGCTGCGCCGGCCCAGCGCACCGCCACCAGCGGCCACACCAAGCCGCCCTCGGCATCCAGCGGCACGAAACTCGCCGCGGGCTCGCCCACCTGCATCCACGGCGCGTCCAGCGCGATCCACAGGCCGAACACCGCGAACCCCACCCCCACCGCCAGCGCCGCTTCGCGCGCCAGCGGCCGGTTCTGCCATGCCAGCTCGCCGTACTCGCGCCACCACAGCACGAGCATCGGCGCCACCACCAGCAGGTTCGCGGCGTAGAGCCATCGTCCATCGACGCCGGGCAGCCACTGCGCCGCCTGGCCCCTGAGCATCAGGATGGCCATGAACGCCATGAACGGCGCAGCCCGCAGCCATGCCGCGCGCGACGGCGGGATCAACTCGCCCCCCCCTCGCCGGTCGATTGCACCGGTACCGTGCGGCGCCGAGCCTCATGGAAGCGACCCAGCTCCCGCTGCAATCCCGCCAGCAGATCCGCGCGCTCATCGCGGTAGAACAGGTTGAAGCTCTCGAACGGGATCAGGCGACCGTCGGGCCGAGCCATGTGGATGCAACTCTTCTTGAGCGAGCGCAGGTCGAGCGACAACGCATCCATGAACTGGACCACCAGCACCCGAAAGACGTGGCGGTAGTCGAACTGCGGCGGTGCGTCGATCTGCGGCAGGCAGCACATCAGCTCGCTCAGGCACCCGGCCTGCGATTGCGGCGAGTGATTGGTGGCGAACAGACGGAACACCTGCTCCTTCAGGCGCTCGTCGCGCTCAAAGACGATGGTATTGGCCGAACCCTCCACCAGCGCCCGCGCATCGAGATAGCGTGTCAGAGGTTGCAGGCCGGTGGCCGTGCGCACCGCATAGGCCATCGCCAGGTTGTCCGGGTTGCATGGGACCGGCAAGATGTCGTCGGGCGTGAACACCCCCGACTGCTCGACGATGCGACGCCGCAGTTCACTGACCGTCAGGCGGTGCATCCGCGCGTCATAGCCATCGTTGCGGCCGGCATCCTGAACCGGTTGCAGCGTGACCCCGCGCACGCACGACCATTGGGTGGCGTAGCGGATCACGTCACCGACCTCGTGGTCGTTCAAGCCGCGGCGCACGGTCATCACCAGCGTGGTCGACAGCCCCAGCGCCTCGAGCCGCTGCAGGGCTTGCTCGCGGACGCGACGCAGGTCGGCACCCCGCAGCGCCAGCAGCGGATCGCGCGCCAGCGAGTCGAACTGCAGGTAGACCTCGAACGCGCGACCGCCATCCACGGCTCGAGCCAGCTGTTCGGCGAACCCGGGCTCCTGGGCCAGCCGCAGGCCATTGGTGTTGAGCATCAAGTGGCGGATCGGCCGCGCGCGGGCCTCGGCCAGCACCTCGAAGAAGTGCGGATGCAGCGTGGGCTCGCCGCCGGAGATCTGCACCACATCGGCCTGCCCCTCCACTGCGATCACCGCATCGAGCATCGCCCGCACCTCGGCCATCGATCGGTGCGTCAACCGATGCGGCCCGCTGGCGGCATAGCAGGTGGGGCAGCGCAGGTTGCAGTGGTCGGTGATCTCGATGATCGACAGGCAGGCATGCTGCATGTGATCCGGACACAGGCCGCAGTCGTACGGGCAGCCCCAGTGCATGGCGGTGGCGAAGTGCCCCGGCAACTCGGGTGCCTTGACGAAGACCTCGCGGCCAAGCCGGTAGTAGGCCTCGTCGTCACTGATGAGCACGCGCTCGGTGCCATGTACCGGGCACCATTTGTCCATGTGGACATGGCCATCCTTGAAGAGGATCTTGGCCTCCACCTGCCTCAGGCACGTGGTGCACACCGATGCAGTGGTGTCGTAGAAGAGGTAGGGGCGCGTCTTGCGGGTCATGGTGTCGTGCGTCCGGAAGTGCGTCGTGGCCCGCCGCTGGGGGCCTTCGCCATGGCGCCCAGGCGGCTCACGACGCGGCCGCCTTCGGCGAGTCGGGCAAGCGCGCCCATGCGCGCATGCACACCGGCAGGTACAGCGCCAGCGCCAGCGCACAGGCCCACTGGATGCCGCTGATCCCGCCGGGATAGGGCACGCGCACCGGCTTCAGGCCATCGACGAGCAGGCGCCAGGCCAGGTAGCCCGCGAGGAACAGCTTGAACTGCAAGCCTGGCACCGCTGCCAGGCGCCGATGCCCGGCCGTGGCCGCCCAGGCCAGCACCAGCACGGCCAGCAGGTCGTAGAGCTGGGTGGGATGACGGGGCACGCCGTCGCCGAAATCGACCGCCCACGCGCGAGCGGTCGGCAGGCCGTAGGTGTCGTCGTGCAGGCCGGCCAGGAAGCAACCGACGCGGCCGATCGCGATGCCCACCGCCAGCGGCCACACCATCGCATCGCCGGTCGAGCGTGTCTGCCCGGTCCATGCCTTGGCCAGCTCCACGCCGACCAGTCCGCCGAGCAAGCCGCCAACGATGGACTGGCCCGGCCACACCCACTGGCCCGCCCACAGCAGCTGCGCGACATCGGGCCGCTCGATGAGGAACACGAGCTTGTTGCCCAGGCCCGCGCCGGCGAGCAACCCGACGATGATCGCGAAGCCACCGGGCTGCGTCAGCCCGCCCAGCCCTTGCGCCGAGCGGTTCTGCCGATAGAGCGCCACGCCGATGGCCATGCCGGCGTACTCCAGCGCCGTGTGGGCCATTGCCGCCGTGGCCGGGTGATCGATCATCCGGCGGGTGGTGGCGGCGACCCATCGGACGCGGGTGCGCCACGCCCCAGGCGCAGGCGGCGGATGCCCCAGATGCACAGGCCCGTCAGGACCGCCGCCGCGACGGCGATGCCGAGGAACTCCGACGCGTTGCGCGCCGTCAGGCCGTAGACACTCGCACACAGGGCGCAGGCGCCGAAGCCGACCACGCCGAACGCGAGGAGCACGATCACCATCACCCGCCACATGGCTGCCGCCCCCGCGTTACGCCGCCAGCAAAGTGGCCACCCGATCGCGCAGGCGCTCGGGGCTCACTTGCGACGGCGCTACGGCCTCGCCGGCCACCAGGCCGACGGGGCTCCACAGGCCGCGGCGGAAGGGTCGCACCATCGCCGTGCCGTTCTCGACACGTGAGAAGTAGGAGCCCCAGAGGTTCTGCAAGGCCACCGGCACCACCGGCACCGGCCGGCGCTCGAGGATCTTCATGACGCCACCCTTGAATGGCTGCAACTGGCCGTCGCGGGTGATGCCGCCTTCTGGAAAGATGCACAGCAGGTCGCCATCGGCCAGCACCCGGTCGGCCGCCTCGAAGGCCGCCGCGTAGGTGGCCGGGTTCTCGCGCTGCGACGCGATCGGGATGGCCTTGGCCAGCTTGAACAGCCAGCCCAGCACCGGCAGCTGGAAGATGCGGTGGTCCATGACAAAGCGGATCGGCCGCGGGCTGGCCGCCATGAGCACGATGGCGTCGATGAAGCTGACGTGGTTGCACACGATCAGCGCGGCACCTTCGGTGGGGATGTTCACATCGCCACGCACGCGAAAGCGGTAGACGCAGCGGGTGAGCAGGAAGGCCACGAACCGCAGCAGGTACTCGGGCACCAGCAGGAAGATGTAGATGGCCACCGCGGCGTTGGCGATGCCGGTGGCCAGGAAGACCTCGGGCACGCTGAAGCCGGCCGTGAGCATGGCGCCGGCGGCCACCGAGCTGACGATCATGAACAGCGCATTGAGGATGTTGTTGGCCGCGATCACCCGCGCCCGGTGCGAGGGCTGGCTGCGCAGCTGGATCAGCGCGTACATCGGTACGCTGTAGATGCCGGCGAACAGGCTGAGCAGCCCGAGGTCGAAGATCACGCGCCAGTGGGTGGCATGCGACAGGAACTCGGCCACCGACATCGCCGCCGACGGCGGCAAAGCCCGCGAGGCGAAGTACAGGTCGATCGCGAACACGCTCATGCCGATGGCTCCGGCAGGCACCAGGCCGATCTCGACGTGGCGCTTGGACAGCATCTCGCACAGCAGCGAGCCGATGCCGATGCCGATCGAGAACACCACCAGCAGCAGCGAGGCCACGCCTTCGTTGCCGTGCAGCACCTCCTTGGCGAAGACCGGGAAGTTCGACAGGAACACCGCGCCGAAGAACCACATCCAGCTGATGCCCAGCAGCGAGCGGAAGACGACGATGTTGCCGTGCGCCAGCTTGAGGTTGCGCAGGGTCTCGGTGACCGGGTTCCAGTTGATCACCAGGCCCGGGTCGGTGGCCGGCGTGGGCGGCACGAGCTGCGCCGTGAACCGGCCGGCCACGGCCGCCAGCACACAGCCGATGGCCACGTAGCGCGCGCCCACCTCCGGCATGGCGATGAGCAGCCCGCCGAGCACGTTGCCCAGCAAGATGGCCACGAACGTGCCCATTTCGACCATGCCGTTGCCGCCGGTGAGCTCGCGTTCGTTCAGGTGCTGCGGCATGTAGGCGTACTTCACCGGCCCGAAGAGCGTGGAGTGCAGCCCCATCAGGAACACGCAGGTGAGCAGGACGGCGACATGTGCCGTCATGAAGCCCAGCGCCGCCAGCGCCATGATGCCGATCTCGAGGTTCTTCACGAACCGGATCACCGCGGTCTTGTCGTGCTTGTCGGTGATCTGCCCGCTGGTGGCCGAGAACAGCAGGAACGGCAGGATGAACACCGCGCCGATCACCAGGCCCGCCTTGGACGGCGGCAGCCACGACACCTGCAGCTGGTAGGTCACCATCACCGTGAAGGCGAACTTGAACAGGTTGTCGTTGCCCGCGCCGAGGAACTGCGTCCAGAAGAACGGCGCAAAGCGGCGCTGGCTCAGCAGCGCGAACTGGTTCGGATGGTCGTGCGCACTCACGCGGGGGTCTCCCTGGCCGGCGTCATGCGGCCCCAAGTCTGCCGCGCCACCGTGAGCGGGCGCTGCCGACTGTAGCGGCCCGCTCATGACACCGTCACCGGAGTTGTCCCCAGCCCCGCGCGCACCAGCCACTGGAACATCGAGTCGACGGTCACCGTCTCGATGCGGTCGCTGAAGCGCTTGTCGTTCGGGTGATCGTCGAAGGCGACGTTGGCCGCCGTTGCGCGCGCCCCCAGACGAGTGAAGGCCGACAGTCGCAGCGTGGTGGGCTCGTAGCCCTGGCGCGACAGCCAGCTCTGCGCCTGGCCGCGGTCGGCTGCGCCGCCGGCAGCCATGGCCAGGGTTTCCAGCACCCACTGGTTGCTCTGCTGGTAGCGCGTGGACCAAGGGTAGGCCACCATGTTGTAGGCCGCCTGGTGCATGCGCGCCACCTGGCGGTTGTCGCGCAGCAGTGGCAGCAATTGCGCCTGCAGTTGCGGCGACAGCGCGATGTAGGCCGCCTCGTAACGGTGCGGGCGGTCGAGGAAGAACTCGCCCAACCCCTGGCGATACAGCTGCGCCTGCGCGGTACCGCAGTGGTTGAGCTTGTGCACCACCCGCCACACCGGAGCCCCGGACGAGCCTTCTTCGCGATAGGCAAACCCGAGGTGCGACCAGCGCAGGCCGTACTTGCCCAGGTCCTGTCCCGCGCGGGCCAGCAGCACCACGCGGGCGCCGCTGGACTGCAGCGACCTGGCCGTGGCTTGCGCCAGCGCCATGCCCTGCTGCACCGCTGCCGCCTGCAGCGGTTGCTCCTCGCAGGCACGCCCGGCCTGCGCCGCAGGTGCGGCCAGCCAGGTGGCGGCCCACACGGCGCCGGCCAGCACGCCGGCGCGCAGCGCGGGCCGTTTCATCGCGTCACCCGTTCGTTGTACAGCAGCGAGGCGCCGATCTCGTTGGGGACGAACGCGATCGCCTGGCCGGCGGCGGACAAGATCCAGCCCGTGCTCACGGCGGTCACCATCACCGCGGTGCCCACCGCGACGGCCGAACCTGCGGCCAGCTCCACCGAGGCGCGCACGCCGTCCGAGGCCCGCTCGAGCACCCACACCGTGCCCTGGGCCGAGGCTTCGACCGCCACCACCGTGAGGGTGGCGCCGGCCGACAGCACCATCGCCGGCGCCGCGACGACGACGGCCACCGGCAGCAGCGAGATCGCGCTGAGCTCCGAGGCGCCGCCGTGGGCGTGCACCGCGACCGGCGCCGCGCAGGCCATGGCCAGGGCCGCGGCCCAGGCCCCCATGCGCTGGCGCAGCCTTGGGGGGCGCAAGCCGCCCTGCTTCGACGCGGCCTGGGCAATGAGGAGGGTGTTCATGGAAGTCCTTTCGATCGGTTGCGGCAGCAGGCGGTGGGGCGAGCCTCAGGCACTGGCTTCCTGCTGAGCCTCGGCGCGGCCGGACAAGCGGGCCTCGAGCAAATCGGCGTCGTAGGCGTCGCGCAGGGTCTTGGCCAGCGTGAAGACGCTGGAGATCAGGAACAGCCAGCACACCAGCAGGTAAGCCTTCCACACCGGCTGGATGCCCATGCGCCACAGGCCCCAGCCCGTCAGCGCCATGGCCAGAAGAAAGCCGCCCCACACCACCAGCTTCCACATCGGGCTGTCGACACGTCGGTGCTGGTTGTCGCGGATGAACTTGGCCAGGGCAAATGCGGTGGACAGGCAGAACACGTAGCCCATCACCATGAACGCGCGGTCGATGTCGTCGCCCGGAAGCCAGGCCAGGCCGATGGCGCACAGCGATGCCGACAGGGCGAACGACAGCCACACCTGCAGGCGCCAGGCGGCGGTGTCGCGGCGAATCAGGGAGGAGGTGCCGGGAGTGCTCATGGGTGTGCATCGAGCCGGTGGTGAAACATGGCGCGATGGTGCGGCAACGGCAGCGGCAGTTCAACCAGAAGCGACGCAGTTGCAGTAATTGAATCAATCGGTACCGCCAGGGGATACCCTCATGGGGCGGGGTGGCGTTGCCACTTCGCTCATGCCCACTCGGTGGGGCACCGCATGCCGCCGCGGGAGCGCACGCAACACGCGGCGGCCGCGCTGCGGCGTGTGCTGGTGTTACCGTAGCCGCCACGTTCTCAGCCCGGTGCGTCGATGTCCACCACACAATCGCTGATCCAGGTGCTCAAGGCCGAGCTCAAGGCCGCGGGCCTGACCTATGCCGCGCTGGCGCGCGAGCTGGGTCTGGCCGAGTCCAGCGTCAAGCGCATGTTCGCCCAGGGCGACATGCCGCTGTCGCGCATCGACGAGATCTGCCGCGTCCTGAAGACCGACTTCGCCGAGCTGTCTCGCCGGGTGGCCGACACGCAGTCGCTGCGCCTGGAACTCACGCCCGAGCAGGAAGCTGCCGTCGTGTCCGACCCCAAGCTGCTGCTGTGCGCGATCTGCGTGCTCAGCCAGTGGACGCTCGAGCAGATCGTGGCCACCTACACGCTCACCGAGCCCGAGTGCATTGCCCGGCTGGTGCAGCTCGACCGCCTGGGGGTGATCGAGCTGCGGCCGATGAACCGCTACCGGCTGCGGCTGGCCAAGACCTTCCGCTGGCGGCCCGACGGGCCGGTGATGCAGTACTTTCGCGAGCGTGTGGTGGGCGACTACTACAGCGGCGGCTTCGACGGCGAGGGCGAGATGCTGATGCTGGTGCACGGCCAGATCGGCCGCAGCCTGGCCACGCTGTTCAACGAGCGGCTGCAGCGCGTGGCCCAGGACTTCGCGCAGCAGCACCTGGCCGACCAGAAGCTGCCGCCCGACCAGCGACGGCCCTACACCCTGATGATCGGCATGCGTTCGTGGCTGTTCGCTGCCTTCCGCGAGCTCAAGCGAGATCCCGACGCCCCGTTGTCGGCCGCATTCGTGGGCCGGCGCTCGCCGGCACCGACAGACCGCCGTTGACCCCGCACCCGGCTGCGGCCCCGTCACACCCGCTTCCCTCAGCCCCCCCCCCTACGCACCGTCCGATGACCACCGTGTTCGATCCCCTGCAGATGGGCGATATCGCCCTGTCCAACCGCATCGCGATGGCGCCGCTCACGCGCAACCGCGCGCCCGGCGGCGTGCCCTGCGAGCGCATGGTCACCTACTACCGACAGCGCGCCAGCGCCGGCCTCGTCATCACCGAGGGCAGCCCGGTCGCCCCGCTGGCCCACGGCTACCTGGACACGCCGGGGATCTACACCACCGAGCAGGTGGCGGGCTGGCGGCGCGTCACCGACGCCGTGCACGCCGAGGGCGGGCACATCGTGGTGCAGCTGTGGCATGTGGGCCGCATCTCGCACACCAGCTTGCTGCCCGCTGGCGAGGTGCCGGTGTCGTCCACCGCCCGCGCCGCGCGGTCGCGCACGTTCACCGCCGAGGGCTTCGTGCCCACGTCCACCCCGCGCGCGCTGCGCTCGGAGGAAGTGCCGCAGGTGGTGGAACAGTTCCGCCACGCCGCCCGGTGTGCCCTGCAAGCCGGCTTCGACGGCGTGGAAGTGCATGGAGCCAACGGCTACCTGATCGAGCAGTTCCTGCGCGACAGCATCAACGACCGAACCGACGAATGGGGTGGGTCGATCGCGAATCGGGTGCGCCTGCTGCAGGCCGTGATGGCTGCCGTCTGCGGCGAGATCGGCAGCGGCCGCACGGGGCTGCGGCTGAGCCCGGTCACGCCGGTCAACGACGCCGGCCAGGACAGCGACGCCCAGGCCCTGTACGAAGCCGCGGTGCGCGCGGTGGCGCCGATGGGGCTGGCCTACCTGCATGTGATCGAGGGCCAGACCGGTGGCTCCCGTGACCTGTCCGAGCAAGGCGTGCGCCCGTTCGACTACGCCGCGCTGCGGCGCCTGTTCCCGGGCGCGTGGATGGTCAACAACGGCTACGACCGGGCGATGGCGCTGCAAGCCGTGGCCAGTGGCGCGGCCGACCTCGTCTCCTTCGGCAAGGGCTACATCGCCAACCCCGACCTGGTGCGCCGGCTGCGCGAGGACGCGCCCTGGAACCCGCTGGATGCCGCGCGGCTGTATGGCGGCGGCGACGCCGGATACATCGACTACCCGGCGCTCGAGGCGTAGACGCCAGACGCCAACCGGCGCGGCTCAGTCCGGCGCCTTGCGGCCCATGCGCGAGCGGAACAGCTCGCGCAGGTTCACCTCGCGCGGGCCGGGGCGCAGCTCGATGGCATCGCCCGCGCGCAGCGTACCCGGGTGCAGCACGGCCAGGTAGGCTCCGCAATAGCCCGACTGCGCCATCAGCTTGGCGGCCTGCGCAAAACCCATCGCCGCATTGAATTTGAAGCACGGCTGCCGCGGCTCGCTGACCACCAGCTCGCAGTCGGGCAGCCGCAGGCGGTCGCCGATCCACAGCCGGTCCTCGGTCAAGCCCTCGATCGTGAGGTTCTCGCCCAGCAGCCCTGGCGGCACCGGGTCGTCGTGCGCCGCCACCCGGGCCTGGGCGCGCACCGTCTGCCAGAACGGCAGATGCTCGGCCGGATAGGCATACACCGCCTTGGCGAGCCCGCCATGCACCGTCAGGTCGGCCTGCT
Organism: Aquabacterium sp.; assembly: GCA_023150345.1. GTDB lineage: Bacteria > Pseudomonadota > Gammaproteobacteria > Burkholderiales > Burkholderiaceae_C > Pseudaquabacterium. Next base: position 25,831 of record JAKLLB010000036.1, on the reverse strand, counting down.
CGTCACCGGCCAGGTCCAGCGGCGCCACGGCCACCGCGCCCAGCACCGGCTGCTTGCCGATCGCGGTGAGCACGCGGCGGCCCTGGATGTCGATGGTGGCGGCGCGGGCGACGTTCACATGGCGGATGCGGGCGGATGGAGTCATGGCGTGGAGTGTCGCAAACTGCGCACCGCCGGGCTGAGCCACCTGACGGCCAGACATCCCACGGCCACCCAATCCCGGCATCAAACTATGCGGAATTTGCATATTCATCCCCAGAGCCGGGTGGTTACGGCTTAATTACAGTCGTTTGACAATCCGCTACCCCGCCCCACGACACCCGCGCGTGCGGGTCGCGCCGTAACCGCGTGGTACCCCACGCCGGACCCGCGCGGATCCACATTCGAAAGCCACACCCTCCTCGCGTCAGCCGATCGAGCGGCATTGGTCCAGCCCCGCCCGTCCCCATGGGCGACCGAGGCTGAACCAATTCCGTTTTCTCGTATCTGTTCACTTCATTGGAGCCGTGTGATGAATCAACCCGCGCTGGAAGGGCTGCGCTTGAACGTGCCTGCCTATGTGAAGCACGCCAAGCTGGTGTCCTGGGTGGCCGAGATGGCCGCGCTGACCGAGGCCGACGAGGTCTACTGGTGTGACGGCAGCCCGGCCGAGTACGACCGGCTGTGCGAGCGCCTGGTGCAGGCCGGCACCCTGCGCCGCCTGAACCCGGCCAAGCGCGCCAACAGCTACCTCGCCTGCAGCGACCCCAGCGATGTCGCCCGCGTGGAGGACCGCACGTTCATCTGCTGCGAGAAGAAAGACGACGCCGGCCCCACCAACAACTGGGTGGCGCCTGCCGAGATGCGCGCGTTGCTGCAAACCGGCGAGCGGGCGCTGTTCAAGGGCTGCATGCGCGGGCGCACCATGTACGTGGTGCCGTTCTCGATGGGCCCGCTGGGCTCGCACATCTCGCACATCGGCGTGGAGCTGACCGACAGCGCCTATGTGGCCGTGAGCATGCGCATCATGACGCGCATGGGCCGCCCCGCGCTCGAGGTGCTGAGCGAAGCCGGCGAGTTCGTGCCGTGCGTGCATACCGTGGGCGCGCCGCTCGAGCCCGGCCAAAAGGATGTGTCCTGGCCCTGCAACCAGACCAAGTACATCGTCCACTACCCCGAGACCCGCGAGATCTGGAGCTACGGCTCGGGCTACGGCGGCAACGCCCTGCTGGGCAAGAAGTGCTTCGCGCTGCGCATCGCCAGCACCATGGGCCGCGACGACGGCTGGCTGGCCGAGCACATGCTCATCCTGGGCGTCACCTCGCCTGCGGGCAAGAACTACCATGTGGCCGCCGCTTTCCCCAGTGCCTGCGGCAAGACCAACTTCGCCATGCTGGTGCCACCGCAGTCGTTCGAGGGCTGGAAGGTCACCACCATCGGCGACGACATCGCCTGGATCAAGCCCGGCAAGGATGGCCGCCTGCATGCCATCAACCCCGAGGCCGGGTACTTCGGCGTCGCCCCGGGCACCAACACCCTGACCAACCCCAACTGCATGGCCAGCCTGGGGCGCGACGTGATCTTCACCAACGTCGCACTCACCGACGACGGCGATGTCTGGTGGGAAGGCATGACCGCCGAGCCGCCGGCGCACCTGATCGACTGGCAGGGCAAGGACTGGACGCCGCAGATCGCCAAGGAGACCGGCGCCAAGGCCTCGCACCCGAACGCCCGCTTCACGGTGGGAGCGACGAACAACCCGGTGCTCGACCCCGACTGGGACTCGACCACCGGCGTGCCGATCGACGCCTTCATCTTCGGCGGCCGCCGCTCCACCACCGTGCCGTTGGTCACCGAGGCCCGCAGCTGGGCCGAGGGCGTCTACATGGCCGCCACCATGGGCTCGGAGACCACCGCCGCTGCCGCAGGTGCGCAAGGCGTGGTTCGGCGCGACCCGTTCGCGATGCTGCCCTTCATGGGCTACCACATGGGCGATCACTTCGCCCACTGGCTGGCCATGGGGGCCAAGCTCGCCGACTCGGGCGCCGAACTGCCACGCATCTACTGCGTGAACTGGTTCCGCAAGGGCGCCGATGGCAAGTTCGTCTGGCCCGGCTATGGCGACAACATGCGGGTGCTCAAGTGGATGCTCGAGCGCGTGGACGGTCATGCCGGCGGCGAAGACAACCTGTTCGGCATCAGCCCGCGCTACGAAGACATCACCTGGACCGGGCTGGACTTCAGCCGCGCGCAATACCAGAGCGTGATGAGCTTCGACCACGGCGCGTGGACCACCGAGCTCAAGCTGCACGGCGAGCTGTTCGACATGCTGGGCGAGCGCCTGCCGCGCGAGTTGCTGTCGATCAAGCACCGCCTCGAGCACAAGCTGGCGAACTGAACCCCTGCCATGGGGCATGAAGGGCGGCCTGAGTGCCGCCCTTCTGGCTTGTGCCGGCACCGTGACAATCGCCGCCGTGAAGCTGCAACTGCTGTCCGACCTCCACCTCGAGACCGAGTCGTTCGATCCGCTGCCCGCGCCCGGTGCCGACCTGCTGGTGCTGGCCGGCGATATCGACGCCACCTGGGCCGGATACGAGCGCTTTGCCCACTGGCCGGTGCCGGTGCTGGTGGTGGCCGGCAACCACGAGTTCGACGGTCGCGAGTGGCATGCGGCCTGGCCGGCCTTTCGCCGCCACTGCGACGCGCTGGGCCTGCGCCTGCTTGAACGGCAGGCCTGCGTCATCACCGCAGCAGACGGCCAGCGTGTGCGCTTCCTGGGCACCGTGCGCTGGAGCGACTTCGATGTGCTCGGGCCCGCCCGACACGAGCGCGCCCTGCGCGCGGCGGCCTACTTCCAGCGCGAGATGGCCGCCACCATCGATGGCGCCGCGTTCGATGCGCGGCAGGTTCGGTTGCAGGCCCAGGCCTGCCGGGCCTGGCTCGAGCAGGCGTTGCACGAACCGGCGGCCGGCGCCTGGGATGCCACCGTCGCCGTCACCCACTTCGCGCCCAGCCTGCGCAGCGCCGACCCGCGCTTCGGCCCGCAGCCCAGCACCGCCAGCTTCTGCAACGCTGACGACACCCTGATCCCGTCGGCCGATCTGTGGCTGCACGGCCACCTGCACTGCCGCCTGGACTACACGGTGGAGCGGCCGGGCGGCGGGCACACGCGCGTGGTCAGCCACGCCCGCGGCCTGGCCGGCAAGGGCGAGGCGCGCGGCCACGACGCGCAGCGGCTGATCGAAGTGCCATCGCGCGATTGACGCCCGGCAAGCGCAGGCCCTGGGGGCATGCCACACTCGTTGCCCAGTCCACTGGCAGCAGCAAAGGAGCGCGCCCATGAAGATCCTCGTCCCCGTCGACGGCAGCCCGTTCACCAAGCGCATGCTGGCCTACCTGGCCGCCCACGACGAGTGGCTGGGTGGCGCCCACCGCTACACCGTGCTCACGGTGACGCCAGCGGTGCCGGCGCGCGCTGCCGCGGTGCTCGACAAGAGCGTGCTCAAGGCCCATTACGCCGACGAAGCCGAGCGTGTGTTCAAGCCGATCCGCACGTTCTTCGACAAGCAGAAGATCGCCGCCGAGTTCGTGGCCAAGGTCGGCCCGGCGGCCGATGTCATCGGCGAGGTCGCGACCAAGGGTCGCTACGATCTGTTGATGATGGGCTCGCACGGCCACGGCTCGCTGGGCAACCTGGTGCTGGGCTCGGTCACCACCAAGGTGATGGCCCACTGCGAGACGCCGGTGCTGATCGTGCGCTGATCTGCGATACGCGCAGGCCGCTTCAAACCGTCTTGCGCCGCCGCGCGAGCAGGCGGCGCCACCAGCCGTCGGTCGATTCGCGTGGGGTACCGCTGGCCACGTCACTGGCCGGCAGCGGCGCCTGGTCGAGGATGAACTCCAGGCCGAATGCCGTGCCCATATCGGCCGGATCGGGCGCGCGCGTGGCCGCACGCTGCCGTGTGTGGCGCTGCCACCATGCACTCGTCGTCTGGGCCATGTCGCTCTCCTGCCAGGGGCCTGCCTGATTGCCAGTGTGGCGCGGCCCACCCTTGGCCGTCTGCGAAATAAGTCGGGATCGACCCCGCCAATTCAAGCGTTGTCGGCGGCCCCCGCGAAACAGGGGGCACCCGGACACGCCGAAATGCACACTCCCAGCCACCGATCGTTCCCGGGACCGCGCACTGGGGCCGCGATTGGGCGAGACTGCGCGCGCTCACAGCCGCTTGACCCGTCGTCCCTGCCATGCCCAGTCACCACGCCACCGCGCACCGTCCAACCCGCCACGCCCGTGCGGCGCGATGGGGCCTCGCACTGTCGCTCGCCATGGCCAGCGCGCAACCCTGGGCCGCGCCGGAACAGGCCTCGCGGTTCTACGAAGACGCGTTGCAGCGCTACGAGAAGAACGACCTGCCCGGCAGCGTGCTGCAGCTCAAGAACGCGATCCAGCAGGACGCCCAACTCCTTGCCGCCCACTTGCTGCTGGGCAAGGCACTGCTGCGCCAGGGCGAACTCAAGGGTGCCGAAGCCGCATTCGAGCAGGCGCTCAAGCTCGGCGTGAACCGTGCCGAAGTGGCGCTGCCGATGGGCCAGCTCTACCTGTTGCAGGGCGAGCCCCGCAAGCTGCTCGACCTGGTCACCCTGCCCGGGCTGCCGCAGCATCTGCACGTCGAAGCGTTGACGCTGCGCGGCACGGCGCTGTCGATGTCCGCCCAGCCCGCCCAAGCCTCGCAGGCGTTCGCTCAGGCCCGTACCCTCGATCCGAAGTCGCCGCTGCCGCTGATCGCCGAAGCCCCCCTGCTGCTCAAGAGCGGCGAGCGGGACCGCGCCCGCGCGACGGCACAGAAGGCCACCGAACTGGCTCCCCGCAATGCCGCAGCCTGGCAGGCCCTGGGCACGGTGCTGCAGGCGCTGGGCGACGCGCCCGGCGCGCTGGCGGCACTGGAGCAGTCGATCACGCTCGATGGCCAGCTCGCCGAAGCCCGCATCGTTCGGGCGAGCCTGCTCTACGGCAACGGTCGCGACGCAGATGCGGCGGCTGACCTTGCCGCCCTCAAGGCAGCGCGACAGGCCGACCCGCGGGCGTCGTACCTCACTGGACTGTTGGCCAGCCGCCGTGCCGACGGCGCCGCTGCCAAGGCCGCCTATGCCGAGGCCGCGGCCCTGGTGGACGCGGCACCGCCGGCATGGCGTGCCGGCAACGAGCAGGCCCTCATGACGGGCGCGCTGGCGCACCGCGCGCTGGGCAACACCAGCCAGGCCCAGGAATACCTCGAAACGCTGCTGGGCCGCAACGGGCGCCACGTCGCGGCCATGACGCTGCTGGCGTCGATACACCTGGACGCTCGCGAGCCCACCCGCGCCCTGCCGCTGCTCGAGGCGGCGCAGCGCATCCGCCCCGACGACCCGCACGTGGCCTACCTGATGGGCACCATCCAGATGGGTCGGCGCAACTACCTGCGGGCCTCCGAGCTGTTCGAACAGGCTGCGGCGCGGCAAGCCTCGCCCGAGGTGTTGCGCGACCTGGGCTACAGCCAGATGGCACTGGGCCAGGACAAGGCAGGACTGGCCAACCTCGAGAAGGCGCTGGCCGCCGACCCGCGCGACGCAAGCGCCGCCGTGCAGCTGGCAATGGTGTACGCCCGCAGCGGGCAGCCGGCCAAGGCCGTGCAGACGGCCGAGGCCATCGTCAAGGCCGATCCCGCCAACCTCACCATGCTCAATTTCCTGGGCAACGTGCGCGGGCGCACCGGCGACAAGGCCGGTGCCCGCCAGGCCTTCGAGGGCGTCCTGGCCCGCGATCCGAAGTTCCGTCCGGCCGGCATCAACCTGAGCTGGCTGGACATCGAAGAGGGTCGCTTCGATCCGGCGCGCGCCCGCCTCACGCAGATGCTCACCACCCGCCGCGACGACCCCGACGTGCTGTTCCAGCTCGGCATGCTGGAGCTGCGTGCGGGCCGACCGGCCGAGGCCATGCGGCACTGGCAGCGCTCGACCGACGTCCAACGCAAGGACGCCCGGCCGGGTCTGGCCATGGTCAACCAGTATCTGACCCAGAGGCAATCCGACAAGGCTGTGGCGTTGGCGCGTACGCTGACCGCCCAGTTCCCCGGCCAGATCCAGGTGACGCTCGCCCTGGCACGAGCCCAGATGGCCGCGGGCGACGCCGCCGCCAGCCGCGCCGCACTCACCGAGGCCACCCGCCTGGCCGAGTTCGACGCTGGCATGCTGGTGGGCATTGGCCGCCTGCAGATGGCCGCCGGTCACCTCGACGGCGCCGACTACAGCGTGGCCAAGGCCTTGAAAGGCCGCCCCGATGACCTGGGGGCACTGGTCCTGCAGGTCGAGCTGGCAGCCCGTCGCAAGGACAGTGCGGCCGTCGATGCCGCTCTGAAGACCCTGCGCGCGCGGCATCCGCAGGCCGCCGCCACGGCCCTGACCGCGGCCAGCCTGGCGATGGCGCGGGGCCAAGCCGCAGTGGCACTGGCCGAGTACCGCACCGCCATGGAGCGCGAGCCGTCGACGGCCACCGCAATCGCCATGGCTGGCGCCTGGCTGGCCACCGGCGAGCGCGTCAAGCCCGTGGAGTTCCTGGCCGACTGGGCCCGGCGCCATCCGCAGGACCGGCTGGCGCTGAAGGCCTTGGCCGAAGTGCAGCAAGGTGCCGGGCAGTTCGAGGCCGCCCGCAAGAGCTTCGAGCAGGTCCTCGTCGCCGATCCGAACGATGCCGCAACCCTGGCCAGCCTGGCGGCATTGCAGCTGCGCCTGGGCGATGCCGCAGCGGCGGCCACCGCCGCACGGGCCGTTCAGCTGGCGCCCGGCAACGCCCGCACGATCGACCTGCTCGGCTGGATCCTGGTGCAGCAGGGTCAGCTCGATGCCGGCCTGCGCCACCTGCGCGACGCGCGGCTGCGCGAACCGGGCAATGTGGAGACCCGATTCCACCTGGCGGTTGCCCTGCACAAGGCGGGCCGCAAAGCCGAGGCACGCGAGGAGCTCGCCGTCGTGCTGGCGGCGGCCGGTCGCGCGCCGCTGCCGCCCGACGTGGCCCGGCTCAAGGCCGAACTCGGCGCCTGAACACCGCATCGCCGACGAGGCTGCCGGGGCGCAAGGGGTGCGGATCGGAGCGTGGGCGCCGGACGCTCCCAGAACAAGGGGGGTGACCCACCAGTTCGCGGGGTTGTGGCAGCGCATGGCACATGTAACCTTGCGTCACCATCACGGCCGGCCATTCCTGGCGCCGGCCCATCGAGGGATCCCGATATGAAGTACTACACCCTGCGCCCACTTGCACTTGCAGCCGCCGTACTCGCGACGATGAGTGCGCTGCCTGCCGCAGCCCAATCCCTGTCGATGACCGGTGACGGCAAGCTCGACGACCGGACATTGAAGTTCGGCAACGAGACCCCGAACGTCAGGAGCATGGGTTCGTTCGAGGTGAAGGACTCCGCGAACAACGAGTTCTGGGTCTACTGCCTCGATCCGCTCACCGGATTCAGCACGGCGCAACCGTATTCGACGATGCCGCTGTCCACTTGGCTGCTGAGCAACGGCACGGCGAACAACGGGTACGACGCCTTGTTCGACACCTCGCGCTATACGAACGACACCATCGACAACGGCCGCGCCGCCGGTGGCTACTTCGACCGCAACACCGCCACCGTGCTGAACAAGCTCACCGAGTTGTACCAGCATGCCTACAACGACAGCCTGACCAGCAATCTGAAGTCCGCCGCGTTCCAGTACGCCATCTGGGAAATCGAAGGCGACACCGGCTACTCGGCCAGCACCGCGGCTGGCGGCCTGGAGTACACCGGCGGAAACGCGACGTTCGCCAGCCAGGTCGGCAACTACCTCACCGCGCTGAACACCGGCAACTGGGCCGCGATCGGTTTGGCGGCGGTCACGAATTTCACGTTCACCGTGTACCAGCCTGGCGTCGGTTCGTCGCAGGTGTTGCTCAGCGCCAAGCCCAGCGGTGTGCCGGAACCGTCGACCCTGGCCCTGGCACTGCTGGGCGTGGTCGGTGCCGCCAGCCTGGGCCGCCGCAAGGCCGCCTGAACTGACGGGCGCCAGTCGCTGCAACGCGGCGCGGCGGCTCGAACCTCGATCGGCAGGCTGCACCTGCCCTGGACACCCTCCCTCGCGGAGGGTGTTGGCGTTTCGAATCAAGCCATTAGGAACGCTGATTGATTCGCAAAAATATTCAGAATACTTCACAACCGGGCGACCCGTTCCGAGAATGCGTGCACCACGTTCCATCGGGTCACCGCGCCATGAAGATCATCGTCCTGGGTGCCGGCATCATCGGCATCAGCACCGCCTGGCATCTGTTGGAGGCCGGCCATGAGGTCACGGTGGTCGATCGCCAGCCCGACGCCGCGCTCGAGACCAGCAAAGCCAATGGCGCCCAGATCTCGGTGAGCTTCTGCGAGCCCTGGGCCAACGCGGCCGCGCCCTGGAAGGTGGCGCGCTGGCTGCTCAGCGACGACTCGCCCCTGCTGTTCCGCCCACGCCTCGATCCCCACCAGTGGCGCTGGGGCCTGTCGTTCCTGGGCCAGTGCACCGACGCCGCATTCGAGCGCAACGTGCGCCAGCTGGTGGCCCTCGGCCGCTACAGCCATGAGTCGCTCAAGACCCTGGTGGCCCGCACCGGCATCGAGTACCAGCGCCTGGAGCGCGGCATCCTGCACTTTTTCTCCACCGCCACCGACTTCGAAGCCGGCACCCAGGCCGCGCAACTGATGCGCGAGCATGGCGTCGATCGCCGCGTGCTGGGCCGCGACGAGGTGCTGGCCATCGAGCCCGCGCTGGCGGCCTTCGGTGCGCACATCCACGGCGGAACCTACACGCCCAGCGACGAGTCCGGCGATGCCTGCGTGTTCACCCAGCGCCTGGCGGCGCTGTGCCAGGCGCGAGGCGCGACCTTCCTCTACGAAACCGCTGTCGACGGGCTCGATGCCGTTGGCGGCCGCATCGCCGGCGTGCGGGTGCGCAGCCTGCGCCACGGCACGACGCGCACGCTCTCGGCCGACCACTACGTGGCGGCCATGGGCTCGCACACCGCGCCACTGCTGCGCCCGCTGGGCATGTGGCTCAACATCTACCCGGCCAAGGGCTACTCCGCCACGATGAGGCTGCGCCGTCCCGAGGCAGCCAGCACGGTGAGCCTGCTCGACGACACCCGCAAGATCGCCATCTCACGCCTGGGTGACACCATCCGCGTGGCCGGCACCGCCGAAATGGCGGGCTACGACGACAGCCTCGAGGGCCGCACCGCGCAGCGGCGCTGCGCCGCGCTGGTCAAGCGTTACGAAGAGCTCTTCCCCGGCGTGGCCGATACCAGCGAGCCCAACTACTGGACCGGCCTGCGCCCCAGCACGCCCACCAACATCCCCTACATCGGCCGCAGCCGGGTGCCCAACCTGTGGCTCAACGCCGGACATGGCACGCTGGGCTGGACCCATGGTGCCGGATCGGGCCAGGCGCTGGCCGAGCTGATCAGCGGCCGCCGCCCGGCGCTGGCTTTCGGGTTCTGCGGCGACGCACTGCGCCCCGCACGCCCGTATGTGCCGGTCGCGGCGCGCGGCGCGTCCACGCTCTGAGCCACGCGCAACCCACGGGCCGGGCCGCGGCCGCGCCGTGAGCCAGTAGAATCCGCGCCCCCCACACTTCCTGCCGCTGGCCGCAGCGGCGTTTGCCGCATGGCGAGCGTTGGCACGGCCGGCGTTCGTCATGGGCAAACCGCATCACCCGCCACAGGCGGCCGCGCAATCGACGACTGGGCCTGCGCGCGCCGGCGCCTGCTGTGCGATCGACTTCGGCACCTCGAACTCGGCGATCGCGCTGCCCGAAGGCGATGGCGTGCGGCTGGTCGAGCTCGAGCCCGGCCAGCGCACCATGCCCACGGCCGTGTTCTATGCCGTCGAGGGCCTGGCCGCGCATGAAGAGCCGCGGCGCCACTACGGCCGCGAGGCGGTGGCCACGTATGTCGAGGGCATCGAAGGGCGCCTGATGCGCTCGATGAAGAGCATCCTGGGCTCGACCCTGGCCGACCAGGCCACCGACGTCGGCGCCGGCCACTCGGTGCGCTACCTCGACGTTGTCTCTGGCTACCTGCGGCGACTGAAGACGCTGGCCGAGCGCGACGCCGGGATGCCCATTGGGCGCGCGGTGCTGGGCCGCCCGGTGCACTTCGTCGACGACGATCCCGTTCGCGATGCCGCCGCACAGGCAGCCTTGGAGCGCGCGGCGCGCGCCGTCGGATTCGCGGAGGTGGCCTTCCAGTTCGAGCCCATCGCCGCCGCGCTGGACCACGAGCGCACACTCGCGCACGAGGAGCTCGTGCTGGTGGCCGACATCGGCGGCGGCACGTCCGACTTCTCGCTGGTGCGGGTCGGGCCGCAGCGCCGGCAGCGGGTCGAGCGCCAGGACGACATCCTGGCCAACCACGGCGTGCATGTGGCCGGCACCGACTTCGACCGCCACATCGAGCTGGCCTGCGTGCTGCCCGCATGCGGCTATCGCGGTCGCGGCCCCACCGGACGCGAGGTGCCCAGCCGCGTGTACTTCGACCTGGCCACCTGGCACCTGATCAACACCGTGTACGCGCCGGCCCGGGTGCTGGAACTGCGCCGCATGCGCGAGTTCTACGCCGACACGCGCCACCACGACCGGCTGCTTCAGGTGCTGCAGCAGCGCCTGGGCCATGCCCTGATCGCCCGCGCCGAGGCCGCGAAGATCACGGTGGCCGAGGGCGGCACCGCGCGCCTGGACCTCGGCGCCCTGGAGCCTGGCCTGCAGACCGAACTCGACGAACCGACTGCCACGCAGGCCTTGCAGGCCGACCTCGGCCGCATCGTCCAGGCCGCTGCCGACACCCTGCGCCTGGCCGGCGTGACCGGCGACGACGTCGACGCGCTCTATCTGACCGGTGGCTCGACCGGGCTGGCGCCCCTGGTGCGCGACATCGCCGCGCGCTGTCCGCGTGCGCGGGTCATCCGCGGCGACCGCTACGCGAGCGTGGCGCAGGGCCTGGGCGTGCACGCCCGCCGGGTCTTCGGCTGACGCCGCCGGCGGTCTCGCGGCGCGGGCGCGACACGTCGGCGATCAGCAGCACGCTGCGCACCAGGTCCTCCACCGCTTCGGGCAGGTCGACGGGCAGCTCCAGCATCTCGATCTCCTCGAGCAGCGCGTCGGCATCCTCGAGGTCGTCGGGGTCGAAGTGGCGGTACAGCGTGGCCAGCGGCTCGATCAGCTGCGCCTCATGCTGCTCCAGCAGCTGCGGGAACGCCTCCATCGCCGCGGCAAAACCCGCAACCCAGGGCAAGACGGTCTCGGATGGAGTGGCGTCCTCGTCGAGCTGGTAGACCCACGGGTCGAACCACTGCCGGTGCGCGATCGAGCGGTCGAGCTCGGCATGCCGGCGCTCGAGCAGGGCGCGCAGTTCGTCGATCGGATAGGCCGCCGGCGCGGGGCGGCCATCGACATCGACGATGCCCGGCAACCAACGTGCCGCAGGCACTGCCCGCGACTGCAGCAGCACGCCGCACAAGTAGCCGTCGATGGCCACGATGTCCAGCGGCTCGCACTCAGGCGCCAGGCGATCGAGCAAGGCCTGCAGGCGATCGAGTTCAGGCTCCGACAGCGGGCCGGGCACGGGGTTCGAACCAGGGCCGACGGCGGGGCGGGCAGCGGAGCGAGTGGGCATGCGGCATTGTGACCTGCCTATGATCATGCGATCCACGCCCGCTCGGGCGTCGTCGCCCAATCTCTTGAGGCCCAGCCGCAACCCCCCATGCAGATCCTCGACGCCACCGCCACCGCACTCGCCCTGCCCTGGCCCGAGCTGGTCGCCGCCATCGAGCGCACGCTCGCCGATGCCGCAGCCGGCCATGCCCATGCGCCCGATCGCTGGGTGCTGCCGCTGGCCGAGCGCACCCATGCGTTCGTGATGCCGGCCTGGCTGGATGCCACCGCCGGTGATCTCACCGCGATCAAGCTGATCACCTATGCGCCGGACAACCCCGAGCGCGGCCTGCCGGCCATCCTGGGCGATGTGCTGGTGCTGCGCACGTCCACCGGGAAGCGGCTGGCACTGCTCGATGGTCCGGCGCTCACGGCGCGGCGAACGGCCGCGGTGACGCTGCACGCGGCACGCCACCTGGCGCCCAATCCGGTCGGGCCGCTGCTGGTCATCGGCACCGGCGTGCAGGCGATGGCGCATGTCCAGGCCTGCACCCAGGCGCTCGGCGTGGACGAAGTCTGGGTCCGCGGCCGCACCGCAGCATCGGCCAGCACGTTCGCACAAACGCTCCACCAGCAGGGCGTGTACGCCGAAGTGGCCACTGACTTGCAGGCTGCGCTCGATCGCTGCCCGCTGGTCCTGACCGCGACCCCGGCGCACGCCGTGTGCCTGCAGGGCCGGGTGCGCGACGACGCCTTCGTCGCGGCGATCGGCTCCTTCCACCCCGGGATGGTCGAGCTCGATGCCGCACTGGTGCGCGACATCGCCGCGCGCGGCCAGGTGGTGATCGACAGTGACCGCGCCCGCCAGGAAGCCGGGGACCTGCTGCAAGCCGGGCTCGACCTCGCAGCCTGCCCTGCACTGGCCGACGCCCCCGCCCGCCAGGACCGCGGCCCGGTGCTGTTCAAGAGCTGCGGCCATGCACTGTGGGACCTGGCAGCCGCCCGCTGTGCGCAGGCGGCACTGCAAGATCCGGGTCCCCTGTGACTACGTTCTAGGGATGTGCAGACCCCTCCGGTTGGGGCACAGTCCCCCGATTGCCGGTTGTTGCCCCACCCCCCCCGGGAGCAGCCACGCGGCAGGCGGCGCAACCAGGAGCGCGCCGCGGCGATCCCAACGACGTCCTTCTCGAAGGACTTGCAGAGCCCGCGAGCAATCGCCGGGCTCTCTTTTTTTGGCCGTCGCTTCGCCGATCGGTTCGCCGATCAGTCGGGCACCCCGAACCCGCCCTTCAATGACTCGCGCAGGTAGCTCACGAGCGCCTGCACGGCTCGCGGCACGTAGGCGCTGTAGGGCCGGATGGCGTACAGGTGGGCGCCGAAGCTGCCGACCGGCTCCCATCGCGGCAGCACCCGCTGTAGCCGTCCGCTGGCCAGGCCCGCCTGGGCGCTGAAGTCGGGCAGCAGCGCGATCCCCAGCCCGGCCTGCGCGGCCTCGCGCAGCGCCTCGCTGTTGTTGGCGGAGAACGGGCCGCCCACCGGCACCGTGACCTTGGCGGCCGGCGCGGCCTTGGCCGCCGCATCGAGGGGCACCAGTTGCCAGGCCGGCGGCTCGTCGGGCCGCGGGTAGGTCAGGCAGTCGTGCTGCGCCAGGTCGGCCGGCGTCTTGGGCACGCCACGGCGGCGCAGGTAGCTGCGGCTGGCCACCAGCACGCTGCGGGTGACGCACAGCGTCCAGGCCACATGCGTCTCGGGTGGCGCATGCGTGTGCCGGATCGCCAGGTCGTAGCCCTCCTGCGACAGCGGCACCAGCCGGTCCGACAGGTCGAGCTCGACGCGCACTTCGGGATGGGCGCGCAGGAATTCCGGCAGCCGCGGTACCAGCTGCTGGCGCGCCAGTGCCACCGGCGCCGTGATGCGCAAGCGCCCCCGCGGCACGGCGGCAAGGTCGCGCACGCCGGCAAACGCCGCCGCAATGGCGGCGTAGGACTCGCGGGTGGTGTCGGCCAGCTGCTGTCCGGCCTCGGTCAGGCGCACGCTGCGGGTGGTGCGGCGCACCAGCTGCACGCCAGCCGCACGCTCGAGCTCGGCGATGCGCGCGCTCATCGCCGCCTTGCTCACGCCCAGGCGCTGCGCGGCGGCGGTGTAGCTGCCGCACTGCCCGAGCATCGTGAGCCAATGCACATGGGACCAAAGTGCCTCGATCCTCGCCCGTTCCTGCATTCGGCGCACCCGTTTGTTCAGACAATTCAGGGCAGATTGTTCATCATCGCGAACAATGTGTCCCGCGCGGCGGGCTGTCGTGCCGCGCCTGCGCTGCCTAGACTGTGGGCCGACACGCACCACCGCCAGAGGACTCCCCATGCCCACCGCCTACGCCAACCCCGACGACATCGGCCACTTCATCGGCGGCCAGCGCGTGCGCGGCGCCAGCGGCCGCCAACAGGCGGTCTACCATCCGGCCAGCGGACGCGTGGCGCGCCAGGTCGCGCTGGCGTCGACCGAGGAAGTGGCCGCCGCCGTGGCCGCCGCGCGCTCGGCCGCGCCCGCCTGGGCCGAGATGGCCCCGATCCGGCGCGCGCGCATCCTCAACGCCTTCCTGCAGTTGCTCAACCAGCACCGCGACACGCTGGCGGCCATGATCACCGCCGAGCACGGCAAGGTGTTCACCGACGCCCAGGGCGAGGTGGCGCGCGGCATCGACATCGTCGAATTCGCCTGCGGCGCACCGCAGCTGCTCAAGGGCGACTACACCGACCAGGTCTCGGCCGGCATCGACAACTGGACCCTGCGCCAACCCCTGGGCGTGGTGGCCGGCATCACGCCGTTCAACTTCCCGTGCATGGTGCCGATGTGGATGTTCCCGCTGGCCCTGGCCACCGGCAACACCTTCGTGCTCAAGCCCAGCGAGCGCGACCCCAGCCCGTCGATCTTCATGGCCGAGCTGCTCCAGCAGGCCGGCCTGCCCGACGGCGTGTTCAACGTGGTCCAAGGCGACAAGGTTGCGGTCGATGCGCTGCTCGAGCACCCCGACGTGCGGGCGCTGAGCTTCGTCGGCTCCACGCCGATCGCGCAATACATCTACGAAACCGGCGCCCGTCACGGCAAGCGCGTGCAGGCCCTGGGCGGCGCCAAGAACCACATGGTCGTCATGCCCGATGCCGACCTCGACCAGGCGGTCGATGCCCTGATCGGCAGTGCCTACGGCTCCGCCGGCGAGCGGTGCATGGCCATCAGCGTGGCGGTGCTGGTGGGCGATGTGGCCGATCGCATCGTGCCACGGCTGGCCGAGCGGGCACGCGCCCTGAAGATCACCGACCCCATGGACCTGGCCGCCGAGATGGGCCCCATCGTCACCGCCCAGGCGCGCGACCGCATCGAGGGCTATATCGCGCTGGGCGTCGAGGAAGGCGCACGGCTGGTGGTCGACGGCCGCGGCCTGAAGGTGCCCGGCCTGGAAGGGGGCTTCTACACCGGCGGCACCCTGTTCGACCATGTCACGCCGGCCATGCGCATCTACCGCGAGGAGATCTTCGGCCCGGTGCTGGCCTGCGTGCGCGTGCCCGACTTCGCCCAGGCCGTGGAGCTGGTGAACGCCCACGAGTACGGCAATGGCGTGGCCTGCTTCACCGGCGACGGCGGCATCGCGCGCGAGTTCGCACGCCGCATCCAGGTGGGCATGGTCGGCATCAACGTGCCCATTCCAGTGCCGATGGCCTGGCACGGTTTCGGCGGCTGGAAGCGCAGCCTGTTCGGCGACATGCACGCCTACGGCGAGGAGGGCGTGCGCTTCTACACGCGGCAAAAGAGCGTCATGCAGCGCTGGCCACAGAGCATCGGCAAGGGCGCGGAGTTCGCGTTTCCGGTCGCCCGCTGACGCGGTTCGCGCCCGCAGGCGGCGGGCGTGGGGCCTGCCGCTGCCAGCACAGACGCGGCGGGCGCGCGGCCCTTCGGCTCACCGTGTGGACATCACCGCGGCCATCGCCTCGGCCACCCGCTCGACATTGCCGAGGTTGAGACCGGCCACGCAGATGCGGCCCGAGCGGATGAGGTACACCGCATGCTCCTCGCGCAGCCGGTCGACCTGCGCCGCGCTGAGCCCGGTGTAGCTGAACATGCCGCGCTGGGTGAGGAAGTAGGAGAAGTCGCGCCCCGGCAGCCGCTGCACCAGCCGATCGTGCAGCGCCCGGCGCATGGCGGCGATGCGCTCACGCATGGCGGCGAGCTCGCCCTCCCACATGCCGCGCAGCTCGGCATCACCCAGCACATGGGCCACGATCTGCGCGGCGTGCAGCGGCGGGCTCGAGTAGACGCGGCGCACGGTATAGCGCAACTGTCCCAGCACCAGCGCGGCTTCTGCGGCATCGGCGCACACGGCGGTGAGCGCGCCGCAACGCTCGCCGTACACACTCATGCTCTTGGAAAACGAATTGGCCACGAAGAATGTCAGGCCCGCATCGGCCAGTGCGCGCACGGCGTAGGCATCCTCGGCGATGCCGTCACCGAAGCCCTGGTAGGCCAGGTCCAGGTAGGCCAGCAGTTCGCGCTCGCGCAGCACCGGCACCAGCGCCTGCCACTGCTCGCGGGTGAGGTCCACGCCGGTGGGGTTGTGGCAGCAGGCGTGCAGCAGCACGATGCTGCGCGCGGGCAAGCCGCGCAGCGCCTGCAACATGGCCTCGAAGCGCACGCCGCCGCTGGCCGCGTCGTAATACGGATAGGTATTCACGACGAAGCCCGAACCCTCGAACATCGAGCGATGGTTGTCCCAGGTGGGGTCGCTCACCCAGACCTGGCTGTCGGGCAGCCAGGTGCGCAGGAAGTCGGCGCCGATCTTCAGGCCCCCGGACGAGCCCACGCCCTGGATGGTGGCCACGCGCTGGGCGGCGATAGCGGGATGCCCGGCGCCGAGCAGCAGCTTCTGCACCTCGGTGCGCATGCGAGCGTCGCCTTCCATCGGCAGGTAGGGCTTGGCACCGCCGGCGGCCAGGATCAGCGCCTCGGCGCCGCGCACGCTGTCGAGCACCGGCAGGCGGCCCTGCTCGTCGAAGTAGATGCCGATCGACAGGTTGACCTTGTGGGGCCGGGCATCGGCGTTGAAGGCGTCGACGAGCGCGAAGATGGGGTCGCCCGCGTAGGGCTGCACATGCTGGAACATCGGGAGGCACTCCGGAGGGGGCGATGACGCCGATTATCAAGCCCGGTGGTGGTGGTGGTGGTGGTGGCGCTGCTGCCGCTGCTGCTGCCGCCGCTGCCCTCACTCCCAGTGCGCCCAGCGGCCATGCGGATGGCTGCGCGCACGCAGCGTGGCCTGCGCCGCGCCGGCCGCACCTGGCAGCGTGAGCCACCACAGCGTCGCGTTCGCAAGCTCGTCCGCGCTCACCATCCCATCGGAGGGCAGCACCGCAGGCGCAGGCCCCAGCAGCAGGCCCGGGCCTTCGGCGCTGAGCCAGGCGATGCCGCGGCGCTGCACCAGCGCCCGCATGGCGGCCACATGCGCGGCCCGCGCCTCGGGTTCGAAGTAGGCCAACACCCAGCTGTTGAAGACGACCGGCTGCACACCCGCATCCAGCGTGTCCAGCCAGGGCTCGATGGCAGCGTAGGCGTCGGGCGCCTGGCGCACCGGCCACCCGGCACCGCGCACGATGTCCGCGGCCTGGTCGAAACGCCGCATGCGCGCGCGGTCGTGCGGCCACAGGCAGGCACGCAGCCAGCGCAGCGCCGCCTCGTCATGCACGTCCACCGGGGCCGGGTCGACACCCAGGCGGCTGTCGATGCGTGGCGCCGGGCACGCGGGCGGACGGCGACCATGCACCGGATGGCAATCGACCTCGGGCGTGCCCACTTCTTCAGGGGCGCCGCATGCCACGTCGCCGTGGCGGTATCGATAGTGGTCCACGCCCAGGTTCAGACCGGCGCTGCAGCCGAAGTCCATCAGCGCCAGCAGGCGGGCACCGGTGTCGGCGGCCACCTGTGCGAGCAGCGGCCACAGCACGGCGCAGCGGCCGATCTCGTTGGTCTGTGTGCTGCGGCCGGCCACATGGGCCTGGATGTTCACGCGCTCGCGGTCCAGGCAGTCATCCAGGGCGGCGGCAAGGGCGGCGTCAGGCATGCGGTCGCCACCGGCACTCGGAAAGTAGCCGGCCAGCGCACCGCCAGCGCCGTCGAGCACGCGCTCGTGGATCGCGGCGAGCAGGAGGTTGGGCCGCTGCTGGGTGCGTGGCGCAGCGTCGAGCAGCGTCAGGGCCGCGGGCCGCAGCGCCAGCAGGTGGCACAGCGCGACATACAGTGGATCCTCGCCGCATTCGCGGTCGGCGAAGTGCAGGAACTGCCGCCGGCGCCCATCGGGCGTGGCACTGGCCTCGCCTGGAGCCGTGGCGTCGGTGCCGTGGGTCACCCGGCCAACGCGGCTTCGATGTCGGCGGCGAGCTTTTCGGGCGCGTCTTGCGGAGCGTAGCGCTTGAGCACCTGACCATCGCGGCCGACCAGGAACTTGGTGAAGTTCCACTTGATGGCCTTGGTGCCCAGCAGCCCCGGGGCCTCGGCGGCCAGCCAGCGGTACAGCGGATGGGCCTGCTCCCCATTGACCTCGATCTTGGCCATCATCGGGAAGCTCACGCCGTAGTTGAGCTGGCAGAACGATGCAATCTCGTCGTTGCTGCCCGGATCCTGGCCGCCAAACTCGTTGCTCGGAAACCCCAACACCACAAGTCCGCGGTCGCGGTAGGTTTCCCAGAGTTGTTCGAGGCCCGCGAACTGCGGGGTGAAGCCGCAGGCGCTGGCGGTGTTGACGATGAGCAGCACCTTGCCCTTGTAGGCTGCGAGCTTGACCCGCTTGCCTTGGATCGTCTGGGCCTCAAAATCGCCGATGTGCGGGGTTGTCATTGCTGAGAAACTCCTCGTCTGACACTGCATCATATTCACCATGACCCCGGCGCGCCCTCGCGTCACCCGAAATCCCCGCCACGATGACAGCGCCTATTCCCGTTGCCCTGCTGGGCTTCAGCGCCTTCGAGCGCAGCGCGCTGGCGTCGTATTTCCGCATCGCTGAGCAGCGCCAGCCGCGCTACCAGCATGTGCTGGACATCGACGAGGCGCGGTTCATCGTGGCCGATGCCGACCAGTCCGGCGTGCCCGACCTGCTTCAGGCGCTGGGGCGGGTGGGCGATGCGGTGTTCATCGGGGCGCACTCACCCGGTGGTGCGGCCAGCTGGATGATGCGTCCCATCGATCCCAATCACGTGTTGCGCGAACTCGACGGCCTGGTGACGCAGCGCGACAACCCGGGCAGCGGCCCATTGCCGCTGGTCTCGCCGCCGGGCGCCGGCCGTGCAGCCGACGCCGCCGCTGCGGCGCCACAGCGCCGGGCCGATGACGGTCCGCCCAGCGGACCGATGGACCTGACCGTGCGTCGCGCCACGGCGGCGGCGCTGCGCGCGCAGCGCGAGGCGCGCCTGCGTCCAAACCCCTTGCGCCGCGCCCTGCTGGTGGACGACAGCGAACTGGCACTGCACTTCCTGGACCGCCAGCTCAAGCGCTACGGCCTGGAAACCGAGTGGGCCACCACCAGCGCCAAGGCGCTGGAACTGCTGGCTCGGGTTCCGTTCGGCTTCGTGTTCCTGGACATCGACCTCGGGCCGCGCAGCGAACTGGACGGCCTGGCGCTGTGCCAGCACATCAAGCATCAACACGTGCACCCGGGTGGCCGCGCGCCGCTGGTGGTCATGGTGTCGGCCTTCTCCGGCCCGGTCGATCGGGTGCGCAGCACGCTCGCTGGCGCCGATGCCCACCTGCCCAAGCCGCTGGACTTGCCGGCGCTCGACCTGTGGCTGCGCCAGCAGGGCCTGGAGCGAGGCCCGGAGCCGTCGCCGTCGGCTGTCCAGGCGGTAGATGCCGTCGCCTCAGCGGCGCCGGTGCCAGGCCCGACTCCCGGCCGAAACTAGGTCCTCGCTCGTGGCCGCCAGGCCGCCAGCAGCGCCGCGCCGACGATCAACGCACCGCCGGCGGCCACCTGCGGCGTGAGCCGCCCGGCTCCCAAGGCCAGGGCCGACGCGCTGGCGAAGAGCACTTCGGAGATCATCACCACGGCTGTGGTGTGAGCATCCAGCCGCGCCGCACCGTACTGCAGCGCCAGGTTCGAGCCGATGAACCAGAACGCCAGCGCGGCCGTTCCGAGCACCCAGCCCCAAGCCGGATCGGGCGGCGGCGGCACCACGCCATTGCGGCCCTGCCACAGTGCCAGTGCGCCGGCCACCAGCAGCCCACCCAGGAACATGGCCAGCGCACGGGCGTGTTCGCCGCGCCCGGCTTCGCGGCGCAGCATCACGTTGTTCAGAGCAAAGCTGAAGCCGCCCGCCAGGCCCAGCCACTCGGGCAGGCCCAGGGCCAGTTCGGGCGCACCCTGCGCGGGCCACAGCACCACGGCGGCACCGCTCAATGCCAGGGCGATGCGCATGCCGGCCGCCAGTCCGGCACGCTCGCCCAGCAGCAGCCATGCCAGCAAGGCCGACCACAGCGGCATCAGGTAGAACAGCAGCACCACCCGAACGACATCGCCGATGGTCACGCCCCAGTTGAAGCATGCGTTGGTGGCGCCTGCGGCGAGCACCAAGACCCACAACGAGGGCGTGCGCACCACCTCGACCACCGCGCGCGGCCAGGCCGCCACCAGCACCGCCACGGCCGCGGCGAACACCAGCGTGGTCTGCCACAACGGATGCACACCCAGCGCCTGCAGCTGCCGGAACGGCCACCACGACACCCCCCAGGTGAACGCGTTGAACAGCAGCGCCGCGATCGCCAGACGATGCGTCGCGGGCGTGCCCAGGGTCAATGCTTGTCGGTGCGGGCGATGGCCAGCAGCCGCTCCACCTCGTCACGGTGCTGCACGCAGTTGCGCGCGTGCCAGCGCCAGATCAGTCCCATCGTGCCGCTGACCAGCAACCCGAACAGGGCGATGGCCGCGAATGCCGACAGGCCGAACTTCGTCATGCCGGTGTAGAAGGCGGCCAAGCCGAGGATGCAGGCCTGCTCGTTGAAGTTCTGCACGGCGATGGAGCGGCCCGCGCCCATCAGGTTGTGGCCACGGTGCTGCAGCAGTGCATTCATAGGTACCACGAGGTAGCCGCCGGCCGCGCCGAGCATGATGAGAAAGGGCACCGCCACCCAGAGGTCGCGGATCGCGTTCAACCCGATCAGCAGCACCCCCATCACCACGCCCAGCGGGATCACGCTGGTGGCGCGGTCCAGGCGCATGCGCATCGAGGCGACCACGGCGCCTGCGGCCACGCCGATCGACACCACGCCGGCCAGCGACGAGGCCTGGGTGGTGCTGTACCCCAGCGCCGCCGCGGCCCACGGGAAGACGATGATGCGCATGTTGCCGCCCACGCCCCAGAACATGGTGGTGGTGGCCAGCGAGATCTGGCCCAGCTTGTCGTTCCACAGCCGGGCGTTGCATTGCGAGAAGTCGGCCAGCAGCTGGCCCGCGCGCAGCGTCAGCGGCTGCAGCGGCGCCTCCGTGCGCGGGATGAACAGGTTAAACACGGCAGCCACGCCGTACAACAGCAGCAGCACCACGATCGCCGCCTCCGGCGGGGTGTCGATGCCGGTATCGATGGCAGGCACATCCATGCCCAGCAGCCAAGGCGCGATACGCGGGCCCACGAGTTGCCCGCCCAGCACGGTGCCGGCGATGATGGACAGGATGGTCAGGCCCTCGATCCAGCCGTTGGCCTTGACCAGCTGCGACGGCGGCAGCAGCTCGGTCAGGATGCCGTACTTGGCTGGCGAGTAGGCCGCGGCGCCCAGGCCCACCACGGCATAGGCCAGCAGCGGATGGCCGCCAAACAACATCATCAGGCAGCCGCACACCTTGATGGTGTTCGAGACGAACATCACCCGGCCCTTTGGAACGGCGTCGGCGAAGGCGCCGACGAACGGGGCCAGCAGCACGTAGAACAGCGCAAACATCACGGCCAGCGCGGGCACGTGCCATGCCGGGGCCTGCTGGGTCCGCAGCAACTCGATGGCCGCGACCGTCAGCGCGTTGTCGGCCAGCGAGCTGAAGAACTGCGCCGACATGATGGTGTGGAAGCCCTTCTTCATGCTCGGTCAGTCTTCCACCACCCCAACGCGTCCCGCAGTCCAAGTTGAATCCGGGCCCTGGCCGCCGGCCCAGCTGGCCGACGTCGATGCATCCGGTGCCCACGCCGGGAAAACACCCCGAACGCCGGCCGCGGGTTATAGCATGGCCCCTTGACGGCAGCGTGCCGCCGGTGGCTCCACCACGCGCCGCGGTTGCAGCGGCGCGTTTGGGACAATCGACGCATGCCCCGTCCGATCCAGGCCCTGATCCACCTCGATGCGCTGGCACACAACCTGGCTCGCGCCCGCGCCGCAGCCCCCGATGCGCGCGTGTGGGCGGTGGTCAAGGCCGATGCCTACGGCCACGGCATCGAACGTGCGTACGAGCCGCTGCGCGCCGCCGACGGCTTTGCCCTGCTCGACCTGGCCGAGGCCGAGCGGGTGCGCGCGCTGGGCTGGCGCGGCCCGGTGCTGCTGCTCGAGGGTGTGTTCGAGGCGCGCGACCTGGAGCTGTGCTCGCGCCTGAACCTGTGGCACGTGGTGCATTGCGAACAGCAGATCGACTGGCTGGGCGCGCACAAGACCCATCAGCCGCACCGCGTGTTCCTGAAGATGAACAGCGGCATGAACCGGCTGGGTTTCACCGCGGCCGCCCTGCGCACGGCCTGGGTGCGCCTGAACGCGCTGCCGCAGGTCGACGAGATCTCGCTGATGACGCACTTCGCCGAGGCCGACGCACCCGGTGGCGTGGAGCGGCAGATGGCCGCATTCGATGCCGCCACCCGCGACCTGCCCGGCGAGCGCAGCGTGTCCAACAGCGCGGCGCTGCTGGGCCACCCCGGGTTGCGCAGCGACTGGGTGCGCGCGGGCATCCAGTGCTATGGCAGCGCACCCGATCACCCGCAGCACGACGCTGCCCACTGGGGCTTGCGCCCGGCGATGACGCTGCGCACGCGGCTGATCGCGACTCAGTCGCTGGCCACTGGCGAGGCGGTGGGCTACGGCGGCGCCTTCCGCGCCGAAGCGCCCATGCGCATCGGCATCGCCGCCTGCGGCTATGCCGACGGCTACCCGCGCCATGCCGGCACCGGCACGCCGGTGCTGGTCGATGGCGTCCGCTGCCGCACCCTCGGGCGGGTGTCGATGGACATGCTGGCCGTCGACCTCACGCCCGTTCCAGCCGCCGCGCCGGGCAGCGAGGTCACCCTGTGGGGCTGCGGCCCGGGCGGCAGCGTGCTGCCCGTCGACGAGGTGGCCCACGCCGCGGGTACGCTGGGCTACGAGTTGATGTGCGCACTGGCGCGGCGGGTGCCGGTGACGATCACAGCGCCGGCCGACTGACCACATGCTTCGGCCGGCGCGCTCCGGTGCGGCTACAGTGCCGCAGGTGAACACCCGCGCCCGCACCGAGTTCGTCTGCAACGCCTGTGGCGCCAGCCATGCCAAGTGGCTGGGTCGCTGCGCCCAGTGCGGCGAGTGGAACACCCTGAACGAAGCGGTGGCGGAGCGGGCGGCAGGCCGGGGGCACCGGTTCCAGGCGCTGGCCGCCGCGCAGCCGCCGATGCTGCTGTCGCAGATCGAGGCCAGCGAGGTCGAGCGCACGCCCACCGGGCTGGACGAACTCGACCGCGTTCTCGGCGGCGGCATCGTCGAAGGCGGCGTGGTGCTGATCGGCGGCGACCCCGGCATCGGCAAGTCGACGCTGTTGCTGCAGGCGGCGCAGTCGCTGTCGCAGCCCGGCACCAGCGGCACGCCTCTGCAGGTGCTGTACGTGACCGGCGAGGAATCGGGCGCCCAGGTGGCACTGCGCGCGCGCCGCCTCGGCCTGTCGGGCGAGCGGGTGCAGGTGCTGGCCGAGATCCAGCTCGAAAAGATCCAGGCCGCCCTGGCCAGCCTGCAGCCGCAGTTCTGCGTCATCGACTCCATCCAGACGGTGTACTCCGAGCAGCTCACCAGTGCGCCGGGCTCGGTGGCGCAGGTGCGCGAGTGCGCGGCCCACCTGACCCGCACCGCCAAGGCCAGCGGCTGCGCCATCGTGCTGGTGGGCCACGTCACCAAGGAAGGCGCGCTGGCCGGGCCGCGCGTGCTCGAGCACATCGTCGACACGGTGCTGTACTTCGAGGGCGACACCCACAGCAGCTATCGCCTGGTGCGCGCCATCAAGAACCGCTACGGCGCGGTCAACGAGATCGGTGTGTTCGCCATGACCGAGCGCGGCCTCAAGGGCGTGAGCAACCCCAGCGCGATCTTCCTGTCCACCCACGGGCAGCCGGTGCCGGGCTCGTGCGTGCTGGTCACGCTGGAAGGCACGCGGCCGCTGCTGGTCGAGATTCAGGCGCTGGTCGATGCCGGGGGCGCGGCGCCGCGGCGCTTGTCGGTGGGCCTGGAGCGCGACCGGCTGGCCATGCTGCTGGCGGTGCTGCACCGACATGCGGGCGTCGACAGCCTGGATCAGGACGTGTTCGTCAACGCCGTGGGCGGCGTGCGCATCAGCGAGCCGGCGGCCGACCTGGCGGTGCTGCTGGCCATCCAGAGTTCGCTGCGCGGCAAGGCCCTGCCTGCCGGGTTCTTCGCCTTTGGCGAGGTGGGCCTGGCCGGCGAGGTGCGCCCCGCGCCGCGCGGCCAGGAGCGCCTGAAGGAAGCGGCCAAGCTCGGTTTTGCGGTGGCGGTGGTGCCCAAGGCCAATGCCCCGAAGAAGCCGATCGAAGGTCTGACGGTGCATGCCATCGAGCGCATCGACGAGGCCATCGCGCTCGCGCGCGGCTTGTGACATCGAAGCCATGAGCCGAGATGCCGCCACGCACAGCCCGCCATCGGCAGCGCCCGCAGGCCGGCACGCGCGCTGGCGACTGGCGGTGCTGTCCGACATCCACGGCAACCTGGCGGCGCTGCGGGCCGTGCTCGACGAGCTGGACGGCTGCGACGCTGTGGTGAACCTGGGTGACGCACTGAGCGGCCCGCTGTGGCCGGCCGAAACCGCTGCCCTGCTGCAGGACACCGGCTGGCCCACCCTGGCGGGCAATCACGAACGGCAGCTCCTGGCCGTGCCGAGTGCGCCTGCTGACGCCGCAGTGCCCAACGCACCACCTTCCAGCGATGCCTATGCGGCCGCCCGCATCGGTACCGCGACGCGGCGCTGGCTGGCTGCCCTGCCAGCCGTGCACTGGCTGCGCGACGACGTGCTGTTGTGCCACGGCACGCCGGCCAGCGATCATCACTACCTCATGGAAACCGTCACCGCCGGACACCAGCGCGGCGGCGACCCCGGCATACGGGCCGCCACGCCGGAGGAACTCGCGCACCGCCTGGGCGCGCCGGTGCGCGACCGGGCCCGCCTGGTGCTGTGCGGGCATACGCATGTGCCGCGGGTGATGCAGTGCGGGCACACGCTGGTGGTGAACCCCGGCAGCGTGGGCCTGCCGGCCTTCGACGACACACGACCGCACCCGCATCGGGTCGAAACGGGCAGCCCGCATGCCCGCTGGGCGCTGCTCGAGTTCGATGCACGCACCGGCTGGCAGGTGCAGCTGCGCTGCACCGCATACGACTCGGCGTCGGCCGCGGCGCAGGCTGAACAGGTAGGCCGCGCCGATTGGGCACACGCCCTGCGCACCGGCGTGATGGGCCCCTTCGAGGGCGACGTGACGAACTGCGCGAGGACACAGCCATGAGTTCGGCGCTGGGCTGGGCGATGGCCGTACTCGGCACGGCCCTGGGCTGGCACGCCTACGGCTGGCGCGGGGTGGCGCTGGCGGTGTCGGTCATCGTGTTCTGGCTGCTGCTGCAGTTCAGCCGCACGCTGCGGGTGATGCGCGCTGCCGGCCAGGCGCCCGTCGGGCACGTGGCCAACGCCGTGATGCTGCACGCCCGCCTGCGTCCCGGCCTGCGCCTGCTCGAAATCCTGGCGCTGACCCGCAGCCTGGGCGAGAAGCTCGGCGACGACCCCGAGCGCTACGCCTGGCGCGACGCCGGCGGTGACCGCGTCACGCTGGAGCTGGAGTCGGGCCGGTTGGCGCGCTGGCAGCTCGACCGCGCGCCTGCGCCGGGCGACGCCGGCACCGGAGCCTGAACCCGGGGCCGGTCG
>JAKLLB010000035.1 GCA_023150345.1 Aquabacterium sp. | reverse complement strand
CACGCAGGACGCGCCACTTGCGCGATATCTGCAGTGCCGCTCGCACATGACGCACCGACGCTCACACCACCAGCAACTCGACTCGACGGGCTTGTCCAACAAACGGATCAGACCGCGGCAAGCGCGGTCTATCCTTGATCGTTAGGCCTCACCGCGCGAGCGCGAGGCGCATTGATGAGTCGTTGAGAGCCTGCTCGATGACTTCCCTCAGGGTACGTTCGGTCAGCGCTCGAAGATCATCGGTTGAGGCGAAGACTCCGGTCGCGAAGAAGGCGCTTTCGTAGTTCGTCGCGGAGTACGTGCGTGACAACAGAACTCTCTTCGACGAGATCTCCGTCACCTGAACCTCAATCTCGACGTTTGCCTCACGCTGGACGACCTGGTTGCAGAACAGCTTCTTGATGACCCCTGAGAACTGAAGTTCAGGCGACGATGTGGCAATCGTGGCTCCTCGCGCCTTCAGTGCGCTGGAGAACGCGTCCTGGACGAGCTTGCTGACGGGGACGTCGCTTTCCAAGGTCTTGAGGGGATTCCCAAAGCCGCCTCGGATGGCGCCGAGCCAAGTTGCCGGCTCTCCGCGCTGGTCGAGAAAGGAGCCAACATCCACTGGGCGGATCCCTGCAAGCGTCTGGCTGGCTGATGGCGGAGAGTAGGTCATCCCCACGCGAGTGGTGGAGCAGCCAGCAAGCAGTACGGACAGCAAGAAGACGAAATGGATGCGCATTGAGATGTGCCTAGAAGGTGCTGAGAGGGGGAGGGGCGAAGACTGTGAGGCCTAACGCGGAGTTGAACGAAGCCGCTGCGCGGAGCAAGACCCACGGCTCGAGCCTGGCTTGACTGTTCTTCACGTACACGTGCGTCGATAGGCGACGCGGTGACTGTGCCACAACTCGTGAGGATTGAGCCATGAGCAATGCCCCCGCCCCCAGAGCCACGGGCGCGACCAGCGCGACCAGCCCTGCCGAAGCCGCTGCCACAGCGACCGAGGCGGACCGTTGCGAGTTCGACCGACGCTACGCGAGCCTGCTCAAGCACCTGCGCCTGAAGGGCATGCAGCCCAAGACCGTGCAGGCCTACACCCACGGCGTGCGCCGCCTGGGCGAGCGGTTCGACTGGCGCATCGGCGCGCTCACCGACGAGCAGCTCACCGAGCCTTTCAGCCGGCTGCTGCAGACCCACTCCTGGAGCAGTGTCAAGCACGACCTGTACGGCTACAAGTTCTACTGCGCCCACGTGCTGGGCCGACCGTGGGCCGGCAACCCGGGGCTGATCAAGCCGCCCAAGGTGCAGCGCCTGCCCGACATCGTCACCGTCGAGCAGGCCGCCGGGCTGTTCGCGGCCACCCGCTGCCTGAGCTACCGGGTGTTCTTCTTCACCCTGTACAGCCTCGGGCTGCGCCTGGGCGAAGCGCTCGCGCTGCAGGTGGGCGACATCGACGCTGCGCGCATGCGCGTGCATGTGCGCGACGCCAAGGGCAACCGCGACCGGCTGGTGCCGCTGGCGCCAGCCACGCTGGGCGTGCTGCGCCGCTTCTGGGGGGGTGCACCGCAACCCGACGCTGCTGTTTCCCGGCCGTGCTGGCGGTGTGGCCGGCGCCGCGCGGGCTGAGCGGGCGCTGGACCGCGCCGGCGTGCAACGCGCGCTGCGCGAGGTGGTGCAGTCCATGGGCCTCAAAACTACATCCACCCCCACAGCCTGCGTCACAGCTATGCCACGCACCTGATCGAGGCCGGCGTCGATCTGCTGCAGGTGCAGAAGATCCTGGGCCACCACAGCATCCTCACCACCGCCCGCTCTACCCCCGCCGCTGCCGCAGCAGCAGCTCACTCGCACCGATGCAGGGGTGGCCAAGTGATTGCGCTGTCCCACGTGATCGAGCGCTTCGGCGCCGCGTACGGCGCTACGATAAACCGTGCGCGGTTCACGGCCGTGCCCCAGCCTGCAGTGGCGTCGCTCACGCCCATTGCCAGGGTTCACCGGGCACCCGGCGCGCCGCGCCAGGCCACACGCAGGACGCGCCACTTGCGCGATATCTGCAGTGCCGCTCGCACATGACGCACCGACGCTCACACCACCAGCAACTCGCCTCGACGGGCTTGTCCAACAAACGGATTAGACCGCGGCAAGCGCGGTCTATCCTTGATCGTTAGGCCTCACTGCGGGTGATGCTTGCGCAAGAACTCCTGTACTCGTGACCAAGCATCGGCGGCATCGTGAGCGCGAAACGTTGGTACCTTGAGATTGAAGCCGTGATCTGCTTCCGGGTAAGTGTGAAGCTCCACCAGCAGGCCGACTGTTCTCGCTGCTGCTTCAAACTCGCGCATCGATTCGATAAGGCAGCAGTTGTTGTACCTGTCCTTCTCACCGCTGAGAATGAGGGTGGGCACGCCAACCCGTTTGGCAATCTCAGTGATGTTCGGTAGGTTTGAGATGGCGGGGTAGTAGGCGACAACCGCGGAGAAGGTTTCGGATTGGCCACTGGCATGGAGCAATGCTCCTCCGCCCCCTAGTGAGAATCCCACAACGGCCAGCTTGCCGGGCTTCACTCTCGAGTCGCGGCGCAGCGTCGCAACGATGTTGCGTAAGTTGTCTGCCGGGCCTCCAGTACGGGGTGAAACATCCCTGCCACTGACCAGTGCTGCCGTATAGCCAAGATCGGCAACGGCTCTCGCGTAGTCCTGATACAAGGCGGTCCCCGAAATCCCGGAGATCAGAATGACGCCTGGCGCGCTACCGGATTGTGGGGAGAAAACTTCCATACTCTGAGCGCTGGCGAGGCCCGCGCTGAGGCCCATGGCAGCAATCGCCAGTCGAACAGTCATGCGGCGATGTGAGTTCATTGATGTCCCCGTTTCGCAGTGACTTGGAAGGTGGTCGAGAGTCAACGAGTCGTGAGGCCTAACGAACAGCGCTTATCTGACGCCGAGCCAACGCTGAGCGAAGCCAGGAGACTGCATGGCGTCAGATAAACCGTGTTGAACTGAACCGCCGGGATGGCGGTGGTAGTGGGCAGTGTAAGTTTCAACTGCCTGTGGCGGCAACGGCGGCCAGTGCGATGCCCGGCATGCGAGCGGCGCGGCGCGGCGGCGCAGGGACTTTGGTTGGGCGCGGCGGCGCAGCAGATCGTCTCGGGCGGCTGCGCGACGGGTTCGAGGCCGCTGGCGCGCAGGACGGCGCCGGCCGCGACTTGCGAGGCTGTGCGGGGTGCATCAACGAACGACACAGCCGGCTCATGGCGGTCCTCGGCAGGCCGTTGGGGGCGTGGCGGCCAAGACGGCCCGATCGGCCGGCATGGCCTGGACCAGTTGCCAGCGCCCGATTCTGCAGTGCGGGCAGCATGCGATGTCGATGTTGGCGACACGGCGCATGAAGTCCTGCGCGTGCTCGATGGCAACGGGGTTGGGCGCAGGCATGCTCAGCAACTCGCGCGCCGCGGCCAGACGCTGGGTCTTGGCCGCCGCAGCCCGCAACCCGAAGTGGCGGATGCGCTTGAAGCCTGCTGGCAGTACATGCTGCAGCAGGCGTGCGATGAACTCGCATCCTGGCAGCGCAACGATGTGTTTGCCGCCCCGCTGGTCGGCGCGCAGGCGCACGAGCGCTGGTCGGAACTGGAACATCTCGATCCTTCTGCAGCCGACGGTGCCCGCCCTCCGGAGCAAAGAGCTCGGACGGTAGACCGTTGGGGGTGTTGAAGACTCGAGACGCCCTCGGCAGGCGGCGCTGGCCGGTAAATGCCGACTCCGCCGTGGCCGGAACATGCCGACTCCGGACTGGCCGGTTTATGCCGACTCTGCTTTGGCCGGAAGATGCCGACTCCGCATCACGCCGCCTCGCGCCTCAGGTGGCCTGAACATGCCGACTCTCGGGTGGCCGGTTTATGCCGATCGCTGACAGCGTGCCGCCGCCAGCGGCCGCGCCACCGCGCTCGGCCGATGATGTCGCCCGGGCAAACCCAGCGGCCGGCCCGCCGCCGCCCTCGGCGCAGCACGCAGGCGCGCAAGCCTGAACCCGGCGCCCAGCGGCTATCCCACCCGCCACCCGCGGCTCCAGGCCCTGGCGCTGCGCTGCCGCATGGCGCTACGATGGACCGTGCGCGGTTCACGGCCGTGCCCCGGCCTGCAGTGGCGTCGCTCACGCCCACCACCAGGGCTCACCGAGCACCCGGCGCGCCGCGCCAGGCTCCACGCAGGACGCGCCACTTGCGCGATATCTGCAGTGCCGCTCGCACATGACGCACCGACGCTCACACCACCAGCAACTCGACTCGACGGGCTTGTCCAACAAACGGATCAGACCGCGGCAAACGCGGTCTATCCTTGATCGCTAGGCGGCACCGCGCCGTCGGAAGGCAGCAAATGCAATGTGGAAGTTGACGGCATCAGGTGGAAACCCTTAGACTGCGCCGGCCCTAGTCAGGTTCAGAGCCCCGAGGTCACCTCCGCGCTCACCAACTTGGCAACGGCGCTTGTGTCCACGCGGCGCTGCCGCCTTGATAGGAGTCTCCCATGTCCGTCACGAAGCCGATGACGGTGGCGAATATTGCTTTCCTCTTGGATCGCCTCGCCGCCGATACCCCTCCGAATCAACAGATTCGTGAGCTCACCCAGAACGCCCTCGAGGCCGTCGCTCGCCGCCAGAAGTCTGGTGTTGAGGGCGAGGGTCTTATCAAGTGGGATGTCGACTGGGAGCACTTGCGCCGAACCGGGCTGTACAAGCTCTGTGTAGTGGACAACGGTGATGGAATGACGCCAGATCAGATGGCGTCCTATCTCAACAGTCTCGCGGTGCAGGGTGCCAACCAAACTCAAAGTATCTCTCAGAACTTCGGCGTCGGAGCGAAGATCACCGCGCTATACCGAAACCGCTTCGGGTTGGTCTATCAGTCCTGGCGCGACGGGCGCGGGGCAATGGTGAAGCTGCATCGAGATGACAAGATCGGGGAGTACGGTCTTGACTCGTTTGACTTGGCAGATGGCCCGCATTGGACGCCCAGGATTAAAGGTGCCATTCGCCCTAGAGGAATTGAGGACTCGGGGACGAAAGTCACCCTCCTCGGTGGCGATGAACGTCAGAACACCTGTCTGCCTCCAGTCGAAGCGGTAGGTATGAATTGGCTGGTTACGTACCTAACGAGTCGGTACTTCCGTCTTCCTGTCGCCGGGAAACTTCAGGTACGCGTGTTGACGCGGGACATGGATCGCTGGCCCAAGGAGGAGCCGGAGCCTTCCGAGAAGACCTTCAACTTGCAGACCATCAGAGGGACAAAGCACCTCTTTGATGAGAACGCCGCTACGTCAGGAACCGTTCGGCTGTCGAATGCAGATGCGCATTGGTGGTTGTTCGAAGACGGCGCACAAGCCTCGAAGAACATGAGCACGCGAGGTGGAAGAACCTGCCAAGTGGGAATCGTTTTTCAGGATGAGGTCTACATTCTCAGAACGCCCCCGGCGTCACGTCGCATCTTGGCGGGATTTGGGATCGTATTCGGCGCAGAGCACGTGAATATCTACATTGAGCCTCGGGCCGGGACGTCAGGCTTAGACATCCGCGCCGATACGGCGCGGTCGCGCGTTCTGCTGGATGGCGAGGATGTAGAAGACGCCAACTGGTGGGAGCGCTGGGGTGCGGAGTTTAGAACTCAGCTGCCTCAGGCGATTAGGGACAAGATTGACGAGATCATTGCTCGATCAAACGCCGACCCGCAGGGAAAACTGCGGGAGCGAATCTTGGAGCGTCTGAAGCGGATCAGGGAGTTTTTGCGGCCTAGCAGGTATAGGCGAACTCCCGACGGCACGGTGCTGGCGGTTGGTTCCGTCTCGGGTGGTAATCCTGAAATCGGCGGTGACGAGGGTGAGCCGCGCGCGCATCGCACAGGTGGCGCCCGAGGGGGCCGTTCTAGCGACGACTACCTCGCAGACTTGGTGGAGTCTGGGGGCGAGGAAGCGATTCCGGTTACGCCTACACCTCGGGAGCCTGAGGTGATGTGGGTCTCTCTTGGCGCCGGGCGTGAGCAAGGCGAGTTGGAGGATATGGCCGCTGAAATTCCTGGCGACCCCGCAACTGGTGACCTCATAAAAGCGAATGCAGACTTCCGCGGCTATCTCGATGTAGTTCGCCACTTCAGCGAAGAGTTCAATCAGTCCGGAGATCAAGCGATTGAAAAACTGATAGTCGAGTATGTCCGCGAATGGATGGCGCTTCAATTGGTCGAAGCAGTGATGACGGTGCGAAACTTGGCGAACGGACGCACTTGGACGGCCAAAGAGATCGCCGACGCACTGTCTCCATACGCGTTGACCACCGTGATGATGGCTCGCTTTCACGTCATCGAGCGAGTGAAGAGGCAGCTTGGGACGGAGCTGTCGCGTGTAGTCGTGAAGGCAGCGTAGGCGTTCTTCGGGCGGCGCGAGACAGGTCGTCTTGTGCCGCCTAGACAGGTCGTCTTGTGCCGCCTAGACGTTTGAGGTAACCGGCCGCCGGAGCGCGCAGCGCGGAGGACACCCGCAAGCAACGCTTGCGGGCGGTCCGGTTGACCGAGAGGTTAGACGACGCTTTCTCCAGCCGCACTATGTAGCTTGGCCTTCCCTGGCTTGCACCTTGCGTTCGATGTCCTTTAGCGTTGGCAAGGTCTTGAGGTCATAGTTCGCTTGCATGACCAGCCAGGAAGCAGCGTCTCCGCCGAAGAAGCGCGCTAACCGCGCCGCCGTGTCAGCAGTGACAGCTCGTCGCTCCTTGACGATCTCGTGGATACGCGTAGCAGGTACACCAAGCTGCATGGCGAGCGCGTTAACGCTCATACCAAGCGGCGCGAGGTAGTCCTCGCGAAGAACTTCACCCGGGTGAACCGGACGCATGTTGTTCAGTACTTGGGCCATGAGTTCTCTCAGTGGTAGTCGATGATCTCAACTTCTTTCGGACCGGCCGGGGTCCATACGAAGCACAGCCGGAACTGATCGTTGATGCGGATGCTGTACTGCCCCCTCCGATCTCCTGCCAAGGCCTCAAGCCGATTGCCCGGTGGTGCACGTAAGAAGTCGAGTGTCTGGGCGGCATCAAGCTGAGCCAGCTTTCGCTCGGCTACCGCCGCGAAAGCCTTGAACTTCCTCGGGGCTTTGCCAGCAAACAAAGCTTCCGTGTCCTTGCACTTGAACGAACGGATCATCTGTCAAATGTATTCCGAGCGGCGTAATACGTCAACCGGGGCATCGTTGCGTCGTCTAGACAAGATGGCTTCGTGCATCCAGGCGGCCCGCCGCCTGCACGATCGTAGGTTGCACGCCGGTGGCATGCCGAGCTACACCAAGTGCACCGGGCCGGTGGTCGGTCAGGTCGTTGCGGATTCGCAAGGAGACGGGCCATGAAGGAATCGAGCCTTGTGTACGTGGGGCTGGACGTTCACAAGGACAGCGTCGACCTCGCGGTGGCCGATGCAGGCCGCAATGGCGAGGTCCGGCACGCGGGGACCATCGGTGGCGATGTGGTTGCGCTGGGCAAGGCGCTGCGCAAGATCACGAGCAAGGGCCACCGGCTGCACGTGGTCTGCGAGGCTGGGCCGTGCGGGTTCGCGATCTGGCGACACCTGGCCACCAAAGGCATCGCGTGCCACGTCGTCGCGCCCTCGCCGATCCCCAAGCGCGCGGGTGACCGCGTCAAGACTACATCGGCCAGGCGCGCATGGGTGCCCGCATGCGCTCCCAGGCGCGCGCGAGCTGCAGCACGCCCAGGTCGTCGTGGCGGTGGCCGATGATCTGCAGGCCGATGGGCAGGCCGGTGGAGGTGAAGCCGGCGTGGACCGACAGGGCGGGCTGCTCGCTCATGTTGGGCGGCAGGGTGAAGGCGATGTGCTCGAACGGCCGCTGCGGGTCGTTCAACGGGCTCGCCCATTCCGCAGGGTAGGTGGGTACGGGGCTCACCGGCGACAGCACGTAGTCGTAGGGCTGGCAGGCGGCCACTGCGGCCTCGCGCAGCGCGGCCATCTGGCTGTAGCCGGTGAAGACGTCGGCTGCGCTGTAGGTGGCCGCAGCGGCCACCCAATCGCGGATGTAGGGCAGCACGCGCTCGCGCCGATGCGGCGGCAGTGCCTGCAGGTCCAGCCAGCTGCGCATGCGCCAGAAGCGGTCCATGCCGTCGGCCATGGCGCGGGTGCTGTAGGCCGGCACAGGCTCGACGATGGCGCCGGCGGCTTCGAACGTACGGGCCGCCGTTTCGATGACGGCGCGGGTCTGGCCATCCACCGGCTGCCCCCAGCCGGCATCGAGCTGCAGTCCGAGCTTCAGGCCGCGCACGTCGCGCTCCAACGACAGCCAGGCAATGTCCTGATGCGGCAGGCTCATGGTGTCGCGCCAATCGGGCCGTGCGAGCACAGTCATCAGCCAGGCGGCATCTTCCACGCTGCGGGTGATGGGGCCGGCCACACGGCCGGGGTAGGGGGGCTTGATGGGGATGCGCCCGAGACTGGGCTTCAGGCCCACCAGGCCGCACCAGCCTGCGGGCAGGCGGATTGAACCGCCGATGTCGGTGCCCACATGCAGCGGGCCGTAGCCCGCGGCCGCGGCGGCCGCCGCGCCGGCGCTGGAGCCGCCGGGGTTCATCGCCGTGTCCCAGGGGTTGCGCGCCAGTGCGTGAAAGGTGGACAGGCCGGACGACAGCATGCCCCAGTCGGGCATCGTGGTCTTGCCCAGCAACACCAGGCCGGCCTCCTTCCAGCGCGCTGCAGGTGGTGCGTCTTCGCTGGCCGGCACCAGTTCGGTGGCGGCAGTGCCCAGCGGCGTGGGGCAGCCCCGGGTGGCGATGTTCTCCTTGAGCGTTCCGGGCACGCCGTCGATCGGCGAAAGCGGCTCGCCGCGCTGCCACCGCGCCTCGCTGGCGCGTGCCTGCTGCAGCGCAGCGTCGGCATCGAATGCATACATTGCGCGCAAGACCGGCTCGCGCTGCTCGATGTGGGCCACGACCGCGCGCACCACTTCCACCGGCGACACCTCCTTCGCCGCGTAGGCGGCGGCAAGTCCGGCCGCGCTCCACTCATGCCATGCAGCCATGGTCCCCCCTGCCTGTGCCGGTGCCGCGCTCAGTCGCCCCAGCGCACCGCCGCCATGTCGTTGGCGAAGATCGGCGAGCTGGCCCACAGGCCCTTGAGGCCCTTGCGGGCCACGGCCACCTGGGCCGGATTGAAGATCCAGGCGTTCACCGCGTCCTGCGTGAGCTGGCGCTGGATGTCGCCGTAGAGCTTGTCTTGCTGCGTCCGCGGCGCCTCCGCCCGCTTCTTGGCCAGCGCGTTGAATGTGGCACTCTCGTAACCCCAATAGTAGCTGGGGTTGGCGTACTGCATGTAGTCCAGCGGCTCGACGTGGTTGATGATGGTGAGGTCGAAGTTGCCCTTGAAGGTGCCCGACAGCCACTGCGCCCATTCCACGTTCTCGATGCGTGCCTGGATGCCCACCTTGGCCAGCATGGCCGCCACCACCTCGCCGCCCTTGCGGGCGTATTGCGGCGGCGGCAGGGTCAGCGTCAGGCTCAGCGGGGAGGTCACGCCCGCTTCCTTCAGCAGCGCGCGGGCCTTCTCGGGGTTGTAGGCGTACACGCCGGTCAGGTCCACGTAGCCGGCGTCGGTGGGCGCGGCGTGGCTGCCGATCGGCTTGCCCAGACCTTCGAGCACGCCGTCGATGAACGCCTGGCGGTCGATGGCATGCATGATGGCTCGGCGCACCCGCACGTCGTCCAGCGGCTTGCGCTTGTTGTTGATGGTGAGCTGCCCCTTGCCGGCGGTGGACCCGATCTCCACCGTGAAGCGCTTGTCGGCCTGGAACTGCTTGAGGTTCTGCAGCGCCGCGAAGCGGGGCATGCCGTCGATGTCGCCGGCCAGCAGCGCCGCCACCTGGGCGGCGGGGTCGTTGATGAAGCGGAAGGTCACCTTTTGCAGCTTCACCGCCGCAGCTTGGCGATAGCCGTCCCATTTTTCGAGCGTGACCGAGGAGCCCTTCTGCCAGCCGGCGTAGCGGTAGGGCCCGGTGCCCACAGGCTTGGTGGCGGTGGTGGCCGCGCTCGTGCGGCTGAGGATCACCGCGGTGTTCTCGCCCAGGCGGAAGGGCAGCGTGGCATCGGCGTTGTTCAGCGTCAGGATGACGGTATGCGCATCGGGTGTGGCGATCGACGAGATGTTGTCGAACACCGCGCGCTTGGCCTTGTTGGTGGACCCTTCGGCCTTGGCGCGTTCGAAGGTCCACTTCACGGCGGTGGAATCGAAGTCGGTGCCGTCCTGGAACTTCACGCCCTTGCGCAGCGTGAAGGTGTAGCTGCGGCCGTCGGGGTCGCTGGTCCAGCCGGTGGCCAGCAGGGGCGTCACGCGGCCGTCGACCTCGATCTTGGTCAGGCCCTCGAGAATGTTGTAGTGCACGATCTCGCCGATGGCGGCCGCGGGCGCCATGGTGGGGTCGAGTCCTGGCGGCTCGAGCACCATGCCGAGCACGACGCCGGTCTTGCGCGCCTGGGCCAGCGCCGGTGTGCTGCCCAGGGCGCCCGCCAACAGGGCGATGGCCATGGCGGTGGCGGTGAGGTCGCGTCGGGTCAGTCGCATGGGGGGCTCCTCGGGTTGGGTTTCAAAGGGGATCAGACGTCGATGGGTGTGGCCAGCACCGCCTCGGCGCGGTGGCAGGCCACCGCGTGGCCATTGGACAGCTCGCGCCAGACGGGCGCCTCGGACACGCAGCGATCCTGCCTGAAGCTGCAGCGCGGCGCAAAAGGGCAAGCATGGCCCGGCGCCGCGCCGGCGGCGGCGCCGCTGGCCACCGCCGGCGCAGCGGGTGACCGGCTGCGCAGCGGGCCACCGGGTCGCGGCTGGGCCGGG
Source organism: Aquabacterium sp. (assembly GCA_023150345.1). Taxonomy (GTDB): domain Bacteria; phylum Pseudomonadota; class Gammaproteobacteria; order Burkholderiales; family Burkholderiaceae_C; genus Pseudaquabacterium. The sequence continues at coordinate 28,298 of JAKLLB010000035.1, read as the reverse complement.
GGCACTGCCTGCATCAGCGCCCGTGTGTAGGGGTGGGCCGCGGCGGCGAACAGGGTGTCGGGGCTGCCGTGCTCGACCGTGCGGCCCTGGTACAGCACCAGCACTTCGTCGCACACCAGGTCGACCACCGCCAGGTCGTGGCTGATGAACAAGTAGGTCACGCCCAGCCGGTCCTGCAGGTCCTGCATCAGGTTGAGCACCTGGGCCTGCACCGAGACGTCGAGCGCGCTCACCGGCTCGTCGGCCACGATGAGCCGCGGATGTGTGACCAGCGCCCGCGCAATGGCGATGCGCTGGCGTTGCCCGCCCGAAAACTCATGCGGATAGCGTGCCGCGTCGCTGGCGCGCAACCCCACCGCCTCCAGCATGGCGGCGGCACGCTCACCGCATTCGGTGCGGCTGGCCAGCCCCTGCGCGCGCAGCGGCTCGGCCACGGTGCGGCCCACCGGCAGACGGGGGTCGAGCGAGCCGAACGGATCCTGGAACACCATCTGGAACTGGGCGCGGGCCCGACGCAGCTGCGCCGCCGAAAGGGCATGCAGCTCGGTGCCATCGAGCCACACCTGGCCCGTGCTGGGCCGCTCCAGCGCCATCACCAGGCGCGCCAGGGTGCTCTTGCCCGAACCCGATTCGCCCACCACGCCCAGGCTGCGCCCGCCGTGCAGCGTGAAGCTCACATCCTGCAAGGCCTGCACCACGGGCGCCGGCTCCAGCAGGCGCTCGCGCGGCAGCCGGTAGCGCTGGCCCAGGCCGAGCACCCGCAGCAGCGGCGTGGCACCGCCGGCGACGGGCGCGGGCGCGCCGGCATTCACTGGATGCCCGTGCGCGCTCACTTGACTACCCTCCGCCCTACGGGCTGCGGGATTCGCGCTTGGGAGCGGCCCGGCGCGCTCATGTGACTACCCCTCCGCCCTACGGGCTGCGGGTTTCGCGCTCGGGAGCGGCCCTTCACGCTCATGTGGCGACCGCGATGTCGTCCAGGCGCAGGCAGCGCGCCTCGTGGCCGGGGCCGACGGGCAGGGCCGGCGGCGGGGCGGCGCGGCAGGCATCGGTTGCCCATGCGCAGCGCTCGGCGAACGGGCAGCCGGCGGGCAGGTCGGCCAGGTCGGGTACCCGCCCGGCGATGGTGGCCAGCCGGGTGCCGCGGGCCAGCCCCAGGCGAGGGCGTGCCGCGAAGAGGCCGCGGGTGTAAGGGTGGGCCAGGCGCGCGAATACCTCGGCCGTGGGGCCGCTTTCGACGACGGTGCCGCCGTACATCACCATCATGTGCTGCACCGTTTGCGCCATCACGCCCAGGTCGTGGCTGATGAGCAGCAGCGCCATGCCGTCCTCGGCCACCAGTTCGGCGATCAAGTCGAGCACCTCGCGCTGGATGGTCACGTCCAGTGCCGTGGTGGGTTCGTCGGCCACCAACAGGTCGGGGCCGCAGGCCAGCGCAATGGCGATCACCACCCGCTGGCGCTGTCCGCCCGAGAGCTGGTGCGGATAGGCGTCGAGCCGGCGCGCCGCCTGCGGCAATTGCACGCGCTCGAGCAAGCGCAGCGCTTGAGCCCGCGCGGCGGCACCATCGAGTCCGCGGTGCAGCCGCAGCGACTCGCCGATCTGCCGGCCGATCGGATGCAGCGGATTCAGCGCGGTCATCGGTTCCTGGAACACCATGGCCATGCGGTTGCCGCGCAAGGTGCACCAGTCGTCCTCGGGCAGGTCCACCAGCTCGTGGCCGTCCAGCGCGATCGACCCCGACACCTGCGCGCCTTCGGGCAGCAAGCCCATCAGGGCCAGCGCGGTGATCGACTTGCCGCAGCCCGATTCGCCGATCAGGCCCAGCGTCTGGCCCCGCGCGATGGCGAAGTCGAGCCCGCGCAACGCCAGCGCCGGACCGCGCGGCGTCTGCAGTGCCACGCGCAGGTCGCGCACCTGCAGCAGGGGCTGGGCGGCGTCGGTCATCCGGGTTGGGTGGCACCCAGCAGGTCGAGATAGGCCCCCTGGATCAGCGCCGAGTCGGCCACGCCCAGCGCGGCCAGCACATCGCGCGCGATCGCCTCGCCTTCGGCTTCGCTCTGGCCCGGCTGCAGCACCACTTCGAGCTCGAGGAAGTCGCCCAGCCCTTGCACACGGTCGAGGTGGATGCGGGTCTGGCCCACCATCACCAGCGTGCGCTGCTTGATCACGCGCCCGCTCAACCCGCAGGCCCGCTCGAGCACGTCGCGCAGGCTGTCGGCGTCGGCCACCGGCGTGATGAGGTAGTCCGAGCGCTTGGGGCCGGCGGTATCGGGGCGGTCGTAGTGGATGAGCTCGGCAGCGCCGTCGGCGAACACGCGCAGCTTCAAGCGCCCGTGCGGCACCACGAAGAAGGTGTCGTCCTGGTGGATGCGCTGGGGGTGATCGTCGTCGTCGGCCAGGGCCACGGCGCGCGGCAGCAGGGCGTCGACACTGTCGATGCGGGCCTTGATCTCGATGTTGGCAGGCATGGGGTGCAACGCTACCACTTGCAGCCCTTGCCGCGCGCCGCATCCATGGCCAGGGGTACCACGGCGGCCAGACCGGCCCCGGCGTAGGCGGTGCGGCAGTCGGGCTTGGCCGCCTGCTCGATGCCTTCGGCCAGCTTGGACTTGCGCTCCGGCGGCGCCGGCATCAGGGCGAGCGCACCGCGCCTGGGCTGGGCGGCCAGCGCCCCGCCGCTGGGGCGCATGTAGTCGAGGTTCAGCCGCGGCGGCGCGCTGGGTGGCACCGACGGCGGCGTGGCCACGTCGTGGCCCACGCGCGCGCCGGCCTGCGGCGAGCCCGGTGCCTGCAGGGCAGGGCCGGGCGTGCCGGCCGTGGCTGCGGCGCCGGAAGTAGGCACTGTGGCGGTGGTGCTCGGCGTCGGTCTCGGTGGACGCTCAGCATCGGCGGTAGTGGCGGCCGCTGCGGGAGCGGCAGCGGCGGTGGGCGCTGCAACGGCGGTCGACGGTGACTCCGGCGCCGCGACCACCGTTGGCAGCGTGCGAGCAGCTGCGGGCCCGGAGGTGGGGGGCAGGACACGGTCGGCCGGCGCCAAGTCCACAGGCGCAACGGCGCGCCGGGCCGGTGCCGGCAGGGGCGCCGGTTCGGGCATGGCCACAGGCGGTGGCTCGGGTGCCGCAGGACGGGCGGTCGCCAGCGCGGGCGGGGCATCGGCGTCGCTCAGCCTCACCGGCGCTGGGGTGCGCCTGGTGGGTGTGGGCAGCGCCACCGGCGGCGGCTCGGGCTGGGCGATGGGTGTCGCGCCGGGCAGTGGCGGGCGCACGGGTGCCACGGCGGGCGGCAGGTCTGTCGACTCCAGTTGCACCGCTGGCGCCGTGCGCATGGCCGGGGGCGGCATCGGCATCAGGGCGTCGGGCGCGGGGGGCGGGGCGGCTTCGGTGAGGGCGCTCCGTTCGGCGGGCTCGGCGATGCGGGGTTCGGCTGGCACGGCCGGGCTTGCGTCCGCCGTCGCGGGGGGCGGGCTCTCGGTGGCCTGCCACCGGCCTTCGCGCTGCGCGCCCGGCTGGTCCGGCAGTGGCTGCACGGGCGGCGGCCGCACGGCGCCGCCGACGCGCTCGGTGCGGGCCGGCCCGCGCGGGCCCTCGGTACTGGGGCCGGGGGGAGGCGTGCTCTCACCGACGCCAGCGCGCTCGCCCGGGCCGCGCAGGCCGATGTCCAAAACCACGTTGATTCGACCCCACACGCCCTGGCCCGGCGTTGCCGTGCCGCCCGGGGCGGTGCCGATCAGCGCCACCAGCAGGGCGTGCATCAGCGCGGCCAGCACCAGACAGTGCCACAACCTGGGCGGCACGGCATGCGGCCAGCCCGGCGCGCCGGCGCTGGCGATCGGTGCGCCGGCCAATGCGGTGAGCGGAGACCCGACGGGCATGGCGGCAGCATACCCGGGCACGCCCGGGGCCGCAGGCAGGCCCGCTGCAGGCTGCGAGCGTGAGGCGCCTGCGCCGGCGTTCAGTCGGCCCAGCGCTGCATCACGTAATGGCCTGGCGCCGCGCCCAGCCCGGGCACAGGCTGCCGCGCCTGAACCATGCGGCCGCTGCCGTGTGTCATCAGCCAGTCGTGCCAGCCCGGCCACCACGAGCCCTCGCGGCGCTCGGCGCGGTGCTGCCAGGCGCCGCAATCGAGCCAGGTGTCGCCACGGTGGCGGGTGCGGATCGCGTAGTGCCGGCCTGCGTGGCCGGGCTCGGAGACGATGCCGGCGTTGTGCCCGCCGTTGGTGAGCGCGAAGGTCAGATCGGTGTCGGTGAGCCGGTGCAGCTTGTACACCGAGCGCCACGGCGAGACGTGGTCCTTCTCGGTACCGACGACGAACATCGGCTGGCGGATGTCGGCCAGCGAGACCGGCTGGCCCTGCACCGGGTATCGGGCCTGCGCGATCTCGTTGCGCAGGTAGCAGCGCCGCAGGTACTCGCTGTGCATGGCCGCCGGCATGCGCGTGGTGTCGGTGTTCCAGGCCATCAGGTCGTTGGGCCGCAGGCGCTCGCCCAGCCACAGCTCGCGCAGCTTGGCCGACCACACCAGCTCGCGCGAATGCAGGAACTGGAACGAGCCGGCCATCTGCCGGCCGGTGAGGAAGCCGCGCTCGGCCATGATGTCCTCGAGCAGCGCCACCTGCGATTCGTCGATCAGCACGCCCATTTCGCCGGGCTCGGAGAAATCGGTCTCGGCGGCCAGCAGACTGACGCTGGCCAGCGGGCTGAGCCGCTCGGCGTGCTCGATGCGTTGCGGGCGCGCCAGCGCCGCTGCCGCCACGGACAGCAGCGTGCCGCCCAGGCAATAGCCGCAAGCATGAACGGCGACGCCCGGCACCAGAGCCGCGATGGCCGCCAGCGGGTCGAACACGCCCAGCTCGAGGTAGTCCTGCATGTCGAGCAGCGCATCACCCTCGTCGGGATTGCGCCACGACAGGATGAACACCGTGTGACCCTGGCCCACCAGCCACTTCACCATCGAGTTGTGCGGCGACAGGTCGAGGATGTAGTACTTGTTGATCCACGAGGGCACGATGAACACCGGCTCGGCATGCACTTTGGGTGTGGTCGGCGCGTACTGGATCAGCTCGACCAGGTGGTTGCGGTGCACCACCCGCCCGGGTGTGATGGCCACATCCAGCCCCGGCTGGTAGGGATGCTCGGGCGGCTGCGCCGGCGGCAGACCCTGGCGCACGCGCCAGTCGTCCAGCGCATGGGCCGCGCCCTCGATGAGGTTGCCGCCCGCACGCTCCAGCGTGCGCTGCCACACCTCGGGGTTGGCCAGCCCGGCGTTGGCTGGCGACAGCATGTCGAGCCACTGGCGCGCGAACACCCGGGTCAGCTCCTGGTGATGGGCATTCATGCCGCGCAGCGCGGTGGCCTCGCGCCACCAGCCTTCGGCGGCCAGGTAGGCCTGCACCGCCGGCGCGTAGGGCCACTGGTGCCAGGCCGGATGCGAGAAGCGCAGGTCCTCGCCGGTGTCATGCCCGTCACTGCGCTGGGCCCAGGTGTCGGCCCACCACTGCCAGGCTCCGCGCTGGGCCTTCAGCGCCAGGTTCAGGCTTTGCGCCGGCTGGGTGCCCAGGTGCAATGCCCAGTCGGTGTAGGCCAGCGCCAGGGAGATCGGGCTCAATCCTGCCGATAGCCCGGCGGCCTGGGCATGGAAGGCGGCATCGAATGCGGCGGCGGTGGCGCGGGCGCGGGCCTCGGGGTCGGCAGCGGGCGGCGGAGCGGCGGCCTCGGCGGCAGGTGCAGACGGGCTTTGCATCGAGGCGGTGGTGCGTTTCGTGGCCATGCTTCATGGATACCACAGCCGCCAGTGCCCCGGCACTGCCGAACGGCGCGGCGTTGATGCACGGCAAGTGCCTGAGGTCGGCCTGTCCGTTGGCGGCCACACCCGAGGGTGGAGCCGCGGCGGCACGCTCAGCCGGCCATCGGCATGCACTCCAGGTTGTCGATCAGCCGCGTCGTGCCCAGCCGGGCGGCGGCCAGCACCACCAGCGGCTCTGCCGGCACCGGCTCGCCCAGGTCGCGCTGGCGGCGCACGGCCACGTAGTCGGGCGCCCAGCCGCGCTGGGCCAGGGTGTGCATGGCCTGGGCTTCCAGTGCGGCGCAGTCGGTGGCGCCGGCGTGCAGGTGCGCGGCCACCTCGCGCAGCGTGCGCGCCAGGGCGGGCGCTTCGGCGCGTTCGGCCGCGCTCAGGTAGCCATTGCGCGACGACAGCGCCAGCCCGTCGTCGGCGCGGCAGGTTTCTCCGGCCTCGATGCGGATGGGCAGTGCCAACTGGCGCACCATGCCGCGCACCACCATCAGCTGCTGGTAGTCCTTCTTGCCGAACACCGCCACCGCCGGCTGCACCGCGTTGAACAGCTTGAGCACCACCGTGCACACGCCGTTGAAGAAGCCGGGTCTGAAGTGGCCCTCGAGCACGTCGGCCAGGCCGGCTGGCGGCTGGACGGTGTAGCCCTGCGGTTCGGGGTAGAGCTCGCGCTCGGGCGGTGCGAACACGATGTCGCAGCCGGCCTCGCGCAGCAGGGTGCAGTCGCGATCGAAGGTGCGGGGATAGGTGTCGAAATCCTCGTGCGGCGCGAACTGCAGCCGGTTGACGAAGATGCTGGCCACCACCGGCTGCGAAAGCGCACCCGCCTGGCGCACCAGCGACAGATGCCCTTCGTGCAGGTTGCCCATGGTGGGTACGAAGGCGCAGCCGCTGGCTTGCAAGGCCTGGCGCAGCTCGGGCAGGGTCTGGATGACGCGCATGTAGGGCTCCGTGAGTCTCACTCGAAGGCGTGCAGCGATTCGTCGGGAAAGGCACCGGATTTCACAGCATTCACATAGCGTTCGAGCGCATCGGCAATGCCTCCGCCATCGGCCATGAAGTTGCGCACGAAACGGGGTGCACGTGCGCCGGCCAGGCCCAGCGCGTCGTGCAGCACCAGCACCTGGCCGCCAATGCGAGCGCCGGCACCGATGCCGATCACCGGGATGGGCAGCGCCTGTGCCACCTGGGCGGCCAGCGCCGCGGGCGTGAGCTCGAGCACCAGCATGGCGGCGCCGGCTTCGGCCAGCTCGCGGGCCTCGCGCACCAGGCGCTGGGCGCCGGCGTCGTCGCGGCCCTGCACCCGCCAGCCGCCCAGTGCGTGCACCGATTGCGGGGTCAGCCCCAGGTGGGCGCACACCGGCATGCCGCGCTCGCACAGCGCGCGCACCGCGGGCGCCGTCCAGCCGCCGCCTTCGAGCTTGACCATCTGTGCACCGTGGCGCATCAGCACAGCAGCGCTGTCCACCGCTTGCGCGACCGAGGCGTGGTAGCTGGCGAACGGCAGATCGCCGATGACCCAGGCGCGGCGGCGGCCGCGCGCCACGCAGCCCACGTGGTAGGCCATGTGTTCCAGCGTGACCGGCAGGGTGTCGGCATGGCCTTGCAGCACCATGCCCAGCGAGTCACCCACCAGCAGCACGTCGACGCCGGCGTCGTCGGCCACCCGGGCGAAGGTGGCGTCGTAGCAGGTGAGCATGGCGATCTTCTCGCCGGCGGCGTGCATCGCGCGCAGCTGATGCAGCGTGAGGGGTCTGCGCTCGGACATGGGGGTACTGCAGCGGTGCCGGGCATCCGGCCCCGAAACGGCTGGGGGCTGTGACGGCGCGAGTCTAACTGCTGCGGTGCAGCAACGGCGGCTTCAGCGGCGCCGGGCCAGCTTGGGGTCGAGCAGGTCGCGCAGGCCGTCGCCCATCAGGTTCAGGCCCAGCACGGCCAGCGCGATGGCGACCCCGGGGTACACCGCGAGCATGGGTGCCTGGAACAGCAGGCTCTGCGCCTCGTTGAGCATGCGGCCCCAGCTCGGCTGCGGCGGCTGCGTGCCCAGCCCCAGGTACGACAGCGCCGCCTCGGCCAGGATGGCGGTGGCGAACGAGATCGTGGCTTGCACGATGAGGATGCCGGCGATGTTGGGCAGCACATGGTCGAGCGTGATGCGCCAGGCGCCGAAGCCGGCGGCACGCGCGGCCAGCACATACTCGCGCGCCCACACCGCATTGGCCGCGCCGCGCGTGATGCGGGCGAACACCGGGATGTTGAAGATGCCGATGGCCACGATGCCTGTCAGCAGGCCGGGCCCGTAGATCGCCCCCAGCATGATGGCCGACAGCAGCGCCGGGAAGGCGAAGGTGAAGTCGGCCGCGCGCATCACCAATTCCTCGGTCCAGCCGCGGCGGGCCGACGCCAGGCAGCCCAGCGCCACCCCGATCACCAGGCCGATGCCCACCGCGACCACGCCCACCACGATGCTGTTCTGTGCGCCCACCAGCAACTGCGAGGCGATGTCGCGACCCAGGCTGTCGGTGCCCAGCCAGTGCGCCGCGCTGGGCGGGCGCAGCTTGCCCGGAATGTCGATCTCGGCCGGCGGATACGGCGACCACAGCAGCGACACCAGCGCCGCCAGCACCAGCACGAGCGTCAGCGCCGCCCCCAACAGGAAGCTCGGATGCGCGAGGGCGCGGCGGGCGAATCCGGGTGCCATGGGCGCGCATTGTGCGGTCAGTCACGCGCGCTGTGCGGCGCGTGGTGCACACTGGCGCCATCGTCCCGCCTGCGCGTGCGTTCGGCGCCATCCGGCTGCCGAGCGTCAGCCGGATGGTTTTCCCTGCCGTTGCGCTGAGGTCCTGCCGTGAGCTCCCAACACGAACGCCGCGATCACGCCCGTGTGGCCTTCAATGCACCCGGCCGCTGGGCCTGCCTGGAGCAGACCTGCGACGTGCGCGTGGTCGACCTTTCCTTCAAGGGCGCGCTGATCGAAGTGCCGCCCAACTGGCTGGGCATGGCCGGGCTGCCCTGCCTGCTGGGCGTGACGCTGCAAGCCGGCGGCGGCCCGCCGCTGCGCATCGTGATGTCGTGCGAAGTGGCCCACGCCGACGGCCACCGCGCCGGCCTGCGCTGCCTGGCCCTGGGCCTGGACAGCGCCACCCACCTGCGCACCCTGATCGCCACCAACCTGGGCGACCCCGCCCTGCTCGAACGCGAGCTGGCCGCGCTGGTGGGGCGGTAGCGTGCTGGTGCGGGGCGCAGGGTTTGCGTTGATCGGACTTCTGGCCGGGGCCTTCATCGGCTGGATCATCGCCGGCATGGCGGACATGCTCATCGAGCCGGCGCTGCTGCTGATCGAGATCACGGCTGCGCTGGGCGCGGTGCTGGGCGTCTTTGGCGTGCGATGGTGGCGGCGTTCACCGGGGGCTTCGCCGCAAACCTGAGTCGGCGCCTTTGGCCCGAGCGAGCGGACTCCAACGGGCACCAGCCAACATCGGCGACCGCTCCCGGCCTTCAACGCTCCGCGCGCAGCCGCGGATCGACCAGTGCGTAGAGCACATCGACGGCAAAGTTCACCACCACGACCACGGCCACCAGCAGCATCACGACATCACGCACCACCACCAGGTCGCGGTTGGCAATGGCCTGGAAGACCAGGCGGCCGATGCCGGGCAGCACGAACACGTTCTCGACCACGATGGTGCCGGTGATCAGGTTGGCGAACTGCAGGCCCATGATGGTGAGCACCGGGATCATGGCGTTGCGCAGCACATGCTTCCAGAGCGTGGCGCGGCGGCTCAGGCCCTTGGCGCGCGCGGTGCGCACGTAGTCCTCGCGCATCACTTCGAGCACCGCCGAGCGGGTGACCCTCGCCAGGATGGCCGCCTGCACCAGTGCCAGCGCCAGCGCCGGCAGGGCCAGCGCTGCGAGCCCCTGCACCCAACCGCCGCCGTCGTCGGCGCTCCAGCCAGGAAAGCCGCCGGCGCTGACCCACTGCAGCTTCACCGCGAACAGCAGGATCAGCAGAATGGCGAACCAGAAGCTCGGGATGGCAATGCCGAGTTGGCTCAGGGCCATCACGCCCACGTCGCCCAGGCGGTGGTGGCGCGACGCGGCGTACACGCCCGCAGCCAGCGCCAGCACGGTGGTCAGCACCATCGCCAGCGCGGCCAGTGGCAGCGTGACCTGCAGCCGCTCGACGATGAGCTCGGCCGTGGGCGTGCCGTACGAGTAGCTTTCGGCGGTGCGGCCCTGCGCGTAGGCCACGATCCAGTCGGTGTAGCGCTGCAGGGCCGGTCGGTCCAGACCCAACTTGGCGCGCAGCGCCGCCAGGGATTCCGGCGTGGCAGTGTCGCCCAGCATCACCTGCGCCACGTCGCCGGGCAGCAACTCGAGCACTGCGAACACCAGCACCGAGGCCACCGCCAGCGTGGCCGCAAAGGCCGCCAGGCGCCGCAGCAGGAAGACACTCATGGCAGGCGCGCGAAACCGGTTGCGGACATGCGGTCTATCATGCCCGAAACCCGTCTGGCGTATGACCCCCATGGCCGCGATGAACCCGACCGCATTCGACACCACCGAGCTGCTGGTGGGCGGGCAGTGGCGTGCCGCCGCCGACGCCCGCACGCTGGTGCTGCAAAACCCCAGTGACGGCAGCGAGCTTGCCCGCATTGCGCGCGGCGGTGCCACGGACATCGACGCCGCGGTGCAGGCCGCGCAGGTCGCGCTCGATGGCGCCTGGGGCGCGCTCGCCGCGCCCGAGCGCGGCCGTATGCTTGCCGCGCTGGCGCAGCGGGTGCGGGACGAGGCCGACGAGTTGGCACGCATCGAGGCGCTGGACGTGGGCAAGCCGCTGCGCCAAGGGCGCGCCGACGCGCTGGCGCTGGCGCGCTACCTGGAGTTCTACGCGGGGGCGGTGGACAAGGTGCACGGACAGACCATCCCGTTCGCTGGCGGCTACACGGCCTTCACGCTGCGCGAGCCGCTGGGCGTGACCGGCCACATCGTGCCCTGGAACTACCCGATGCAGATCATCGGCCGTTCGGTGGGGGCGGCACTGGCGATGGGCAACGCCTGCGTGCTCAAGCCCGCCGAGCAGGCCTGCCTCACCGCACTGGCCTTCGGCCGCCTGGCCGAGCAGGCCGGCCTGCCCGCGGGCGCGCTGAACATCGTGCCCGGCCTGGGCGATGAAGCCGGCGCGGCGCTGGCCGTGCACCGGGGCGTCGCGCATGTGTCGTTCACGGGGTCGGTGGAGGTGGGCCGGCGGGTGCAGACGGCAGCGGCGCAGCACGTGGCGCCGGTGACGCTGGAGCTGGGCGGCAAGAGTCCGCAGATCGTGTTCGACGACGCCGACCTGGATGCGGCGCTGCCCTTCCTGGTGAGTGCCGGCGTGCAGAACTGCGGCCAGACCTGCTCGGCGGCCTCGCGCATCGTGGTGCAGCGCGGCGTGTACGACGAAGTGGTGCGGCGCATGGCCGAGCGCTATCGCGCATTGCGGGTGGGACCGGCGTTGGACGATCCGGATGTCGGGCCGCTGATCTCGGCACGCCAGCGCGAGGTGGTGCTGGGCTACCTGGGCCTGGCGCGCGACAGCGGGCTGGCGATTGCGGCGCAGGCTCCGCTGCCGACGCACTTGCCGCCACAAGGATATTGGGTGCCGCCCACACTGCTGGCACCGGTGGACCCCGGGCACCGCCTGGCGCAGGAGGAGATCTTCGGCCCGGTGCAGGTGGTGATCGCCTTCGACGGCGCCACCGCTGCCGAGGCCGAGTCGCGGGCGCTGGCGATCGCCAACGGCACGCGCTACGGTCTGGTGGCCGGTGTGTGGACGCGCGACGGCTCACGCGCGCTGCGCATGGCGCGCCGGCTGCAGTGCGGGCAGGTGTTCATCAACAATTACGGTGCGGCCGGCGGTATCGAGCTGCCGTTTGGCGGCGTCAAGGATTCGGGCCACGGCCGCGAAAAGGGCTTCGAGGCGCTGTATGGCTTTTCGGCGCTCAAGACGGTGGCGATCCGGCACGATTGAGTGCGCAGCAGCCAGGAGACGCAGATGCGATTGCAGGGCAAGTCGGCCATCGTGACCGGCGGCGGTTCGGGTTTCGGCGAGGGCATTGTGCGGCGCTTCGTGGCCGAGGGCGCGCGGGTGCTGGTGGCCGATCGCGACCTCGAGGCGGCGCGCCGGGTGGCCGATGACTGCGGCGCCGCCGCGCTGGCGCTGCGGGTCGATGTGAGCCGGGCCGACGACGTGCGCGGCATGGTGCAGGCCGCGTGCCAGCACGGCGGCAGGCTGGACATCCTGGTGAACAACGCCGGTGTCGGCCACTTGCCGCAGCCGCTGGAGGAACTCCCCGAAGACGAGTTCGACCGCATCACCGCGGTGAACATGCGCGCCATCTACCTGGCGATGCGCGAGGCGGTGCCCGTGTTCAAGGCCAATCCGCCCGGCGTGCACGGCCAGCGCGGCGTGGTGCTGAACATGGCTTCCACCGCCGGCGTGAGCCCGCGCCCGCGCCTGGCCTGGTACAACGCCAGCAAGGGCTGGGTGATCACCGCCACGCGCGCCTGCGCCGTCGAACTCGCCCCGGCGGGCATCCGCGTCGTGGCGCTCAACCCGGTGGCGGGCGAGACGCCGCTGCTCAAGACCTTCATGGGCCAGGACATGCCCGAAGTGCGCGCGAAGTTCCTGTCCACCATCCCGATCGGGCGCTTCTCGCTGCCCGAGGACATGGGCCACGCGGCCTGCTTCCTGTGCAGCGACGAGGCAACCATGATCACCGGCGTGTGCCTGGAAGTCGACGGCGGCCGCTGCATCTGAGTGCCCCCGGGCCGGGGACCGTTGGCCCGCTCCAGTCGCGCCGCGGGAGGCCGCGCGGGAGGGGGTTCGTGACGAATTGCACGAAGTGGTGTCGTGCACGCCTCGGGTCTGCCCGCGGTTGCCCTCAAGTGCGCCGCCGCGGCGCCGATGTCACGCGTGCGGGCGCGCACATCGGCCACCCTGAGATCCCCCACCCCCTCCGGTCGATGTCGCGCTCGCCTTTGCCAGCGCCCACCGGTTCCCGCCTTGACTGCCGCCCCCAACCGCACTTCTGTCGCTGCCCTGAGTGGCTGGCGTCGCATCGGCTGCACCGCAGGCCTGATCGCAGCCGCGCTGCTGGCCGGCTGTGGCGGTGGCGATGCCGATGCCGTCGATGCATGGCCGGCGCAGGAGTCTTCTGCCGACGGCACATCGCCGGCCGCCAAGTCGGGGCCGCGCCCACTGGCCGTGCCGACGCTGGCCGCCGTCGACCGAGGGGCGCCCGCCGCCGCAGTGAGCGCAGCCGGTGCCCTGGTGCGACGCCCCGGCACCCTGCCCGTGCCGACGCAGGCCAACCCTGCGGCTTCAGCCGCCGACGGCGTGTCCGAGCTGATGGTGCGGCTGACCGCGGCCATGGCCAACCGCGCCGCCTGCGCGTCGACTGCCAGCGGCATGGGCAACGCGCTGGCGGCACAGGCCCGCTACGACACACTGGACACCCGCCTGAGTGGGCGCGCCACCGTGGCCGGCGCCTGGTGCAGCTTCCTGGACGAAGAAGGCCTGTGGGGTGCCCAGGTGGCGCAGGCCACACCCACCCGCTGCGCGATGCAGGGCGCTGAACCCGTGTGCCGCCTCAACGTCGATCTGCTGGCCGCCGATGGCACGGTGCGCCGGCTGGGCGGCCACCTGGCGGTCACGCGCGAAGCAGGCCAGTGGAAGCTGTTGGGCCATGCCGATCCGGTGCAGATCACGGCATTTGCCACCGCCCAGCGCGAGCGGCGCATCGATGGCGGCGCTCCGGTTGACCAGTATCGCCGCGGTCTGGTGATGGCCATACCTGCGTTGCCCGGTCTGGCATGCGCCCGAGTCAGCCAGTCCGGCAGCGCGGGCGAGCGCACCACGCTGGCCTATTTCAAGCCCTACGACGGGCTGGGCGTGCGGCGCCTGTCGCTGTGGCGCACCGGGTCAGGCGATCTGCCGCGTTCGCTGAACCCGGCAGTGGGCGATCTGCGCGTCGTCGATGATGCGTACCTCGGGCTGCCCGACGGCGCTGCTGGTGACCTCATCGCCAAGGCGCTCGAGCGGGACGACGGCAGCGTGCGCGTGACCTTGTTCGCCGATGCCGCCTGCCGTCTGCCGCTGAAGCTGGAGGACGGCCGCAGCGAACTCGACGTGGATGTCGACGGCGTGCCGCCGCTGTCGACCGCGCAGGCGCTGCTGCCCTGGCCCTCGCTGGGCAGCTCAGCGGTGCTGGATCTTCGCCGCCTGGCTCTCAACGTGCGAGCGAGCGCCAACTTCGTCGGGGCCTGGACCGGACTGTCCAGTGGCTTCCGACCGGACCAGGCGATGCTGTGCGTCGATACCGATCACTGCGGCGATGGCGACGGCGGCCGCATCGGCGAACGCGACCTGCGTCGCGATGCGAGCACGACCACGATCACCTTGAAGAACGGGCGCCAGCCGGTACTGGCCGCCGATTTCAAGCTGCTGGCTTTGGCCGGCCGCGCCGCGGGTGGCGTGGTGATGTTGGCCGACTTCCATTCCTGCGCGTCGCAGGCGGCGGGCCGCGCCTGCCCTTGAGCGGGCCGGTGCGCCACCGCGCGTGGCGGCCAGAACTGGCACCGGGCGAGCGGGAGCACAGATATGCAGACGAATCCAGGCACGGTGCTGGTATCGACGCCGAGCGTGGTGACCCGCAGCGGGCGCATCGGCCGAAAGGCCTCATCCCGATGGGGCGGCCCGGCAGTGCCGACGAGGTGGCGGCGATGATCGTGTGGTTGCTCTCACCTGCGGCCAGCTATGTGACCGGGGCCATCTACGACGTCAGCGGCGGTCGCTGATCACGGCAACGCCCGCTCAGGCGCGCGCATCCAGTCGCTTGCCGCCTGGTGCCGGTGCGGTAGCGGGTGCTGGCGCAGGCGCTGGAGCCGGCGCGGCGCTGGCCGGCGCTTCGCTCGACAGCGCGGTGGGTTCGGCCGTGAGGGCCTGCACTTCGCTGTAGGCGCGCGCCAGGCTCGAAGCTGGCACTCGCATCAGGTACAGCGCCAGCGCGGTCTCGGTCAGCGGCCGGGTCGGCGGCGTCACCTGCGGCGTCTGGGCAGCGCGCGCGACCGGGCGCAGCGCCGCGGCGGGGCTCCCGCTGGCGACGAGCGCGGTCGTCTTCAGAGCATCGGTGATCTGCATGGGCCACTCCCAACGCCAGCTGCGATTCGCACTGGCCTGCATGGGTTTTCGGCCGGTGTTGCGCGAACTTGAGGCCGACCCTGCTGCAGGCCGACGGGCGGTCGGCACGTCGGGACCCGAGTGCGACGTCCGACAGCCACTGCGCAATGCTGCGCAGTGGTCAACCCTTGTCGGTGGATTCCGCGCGCCTCTGCACAGGCTCAAGCAACGTGAACTGGCCGCGCGCGAGCAGCTTCCGGAAGTCTCGATCGAAGCTGACGAGGTGTTCACCAAGATGTGCCACGGCTGCCGACAACCAGGCATCCGGCAAGTCGTTTCCGCTCAGTTGCTTGTCGAGGCACATCTGTCTTAGCTTCGACCACTCCGGACCCAATGGCGCGAGTTGCACACCGGGCGAGTCCAGGAGTGCGTCGACGAACGCTACCGCGTCGTCGATCGGTGTCGCCATGCGGAAGATCTTGGGGCTGGTGACCAAGCGCAGGAAGCTGGCCAGCACCATCGGCATCAGCGTCACGGCTGCGCCGGCATCGGCAGCCCCGACTGCCTCCTCGAGCCAGACTCGCGCCACGGCATGATGTGGATGATCGGTGCGCGATGCAGCGACCAGTACGTTGACATCAGGCGTCATCGCCCAGCGCTTCCAGCAGCGCCTTGTTGCTCAGCGGATCGACACCATTGGCCAGACCGCCTCGGCCCTTGAACACAGGCAGGCGGACCCGGGCGCGCTTGGCGGAACTCGCCTTTGCGCGAAGTCGCAGTCGCAGCCCTTCCTCGATCAGGCGCGTCAGGGTCATGCGTTGCTGCGCTGCAAGCGCCTTGGCATCGGCCAGGAGCTGATCGTTGAGGTTCAGCGTGGTCTTCATGCGAGCATGATACAGATTTCTGTATTGTCGTTGTGATGACCGCGATTCGACACGCTCGTCATCGCCGGTGTCGCGATGCCTGGGAATCGGATGTCCAGGAGCAGCGCGCCGCCAGCGACGGCTTCCGGGCAGTAGCGACCGGCCGCGTGCCAGGCGGGATGACACGGCCGGGCAATGCCTCTAGACTCGAATCCTCTGCCGTTCGCCCCACGGAGTCTCGATGCTGCAGCTCGGGCCCTACCGCCTGGATGCCATTGCGCGCCGGCTACAGCGCGACGGCCGTCCGGTGCCGCTGGGCCCGAGGGCGTTCGACGTGCTGTGCGCCCTGGCCGACCGCCGGGGCGAGCTGGTCAGCAAGGACGAACTGCTCGACACGGTGTGGCCCGGCCTCGACATCGGCGAGGCCAACCTGCACGTGCAGGTTTCCAAGCTGCGCAAGGCGCTGGGCAACGATGCGCTGACGACGGTGTCCGGCCGCGGCTACCGGCTCGCCTTGCCGGTGGGCCACAACGGGTCGGCGGTGCCGGCCAGCCGGCCGCTGTCCCTGGTGGTGCTGCCGTTCGTGGAACCGGCAGCATCGCCGGGCCAGGCCTATTTCGCCGACGCGGTGACCGACGACGTGACCAATGCGCTCAGCCGCATCCAGGGGGCGTTCGTCATCGCCTCGTCGACCGCCCTCGCGCTGCGCGGGCCAGGGCTCGACCTGGCCGAAGTGGCGCGCGAGCTCGGCGTGCGCAACCTGCTGCAGGGCCGCATCGAACGCAACGGGCAGAGGCTCGAGCTGAGCGCGCGGCTGGCCGACGCACAGACGCTGGAGGTGCTCTGGACCGACAGCTTCGTGGTCGACGCCGCCGACCTGCGCACGCTGCGACAGGAGGTGGCGGCACGGCTGGCGGCCGCGCTCGACCTCGAGCTGACCCATGTCGAAGCCGAGCGCGGCCGGCGCCGGCCGGATCCGACGGCGGTCGACCTGATGCTGCAGGCGCGCGATGCGGTATGGCGCACATCGTGGAATGCGAGCGACTGGCGCGAGCCGCTGGCGCTGGCCGAGAGGGCGTACGCGCTGGATCCTGACGATGCAGATGTGCTCGTGGGCAGTGCGATCATTCAGCTGTTCGCCCATGTCCTCGCGCCGGCGGCTGAACCCACGGCGATGCGCGAACGCGCCGAGGCGCGGATCGCCCGCGCACTGGCCATCGACCCCGCCCATGCTCGGGGGTACTACGCGCAGGCGTTCTTGCGGCGGCTGCAGCTGCGACTGGATGACGCCGTGAGGGCCTCGCGCCGGGCGCTGGATCTGCAGCCCAGCTTCGTGCTCGCGCTCACCAACCTGGGTGAGACCCTGCTACTGGCCGATCGCCCCGGGGACGCGCTGGCTCCGCTGATGCGTGCGCTCGAGGTCTCACCGCGCGATCCCACCCGTGGCTTCACCTGGTACCGGCTTGGGCGGGCACACCTGCTGCTGGGCAATGCCCGGGAGGCGCTGGCTTGGTGGGCATGCATAGAGCCGCCCAACTACAACCCGGCGATGGTGGCGCTGTGGCAGGCAGCGGCATGGATAGCCATGGGCGAGGTTCAGCGGGGCGCCGAGTGGTATCGCCAGTGGCGGCCGGCAATCGCCGAGGGTTTCAGCTGGACCCCGCCCGGCAGCCGGGCCTACGTGCAGCAATGGCAGCGCTGCGTGCTGGAGCCGCTGCGCGCGTGCGGGGCCGAGCCCGACGGTACGCCGTTCGAGTCTTGGCTGGCGCGCAGCGCAGCGGCGTGGCCAGCTGCCGTTTAGAACCGTTTAGGCCGCTTCAGGACAGCGCCGCTGGGCCTCGCCACACTGGCAGCACCCGATGCAGCCGACCTGAGGAGGCCCCGATGAACCAGTCCCTGCGCAGCAACAACCGTCTGGCGAAGCTTTCGAGCGCGCTCGCTGTGGCCGCCATCATGACTGCGTTCGCCGGTACGGCGCGTGCTCAGTCGACCGAGCCGGTCGTGCTGCGCTATGCCACTTCCGCACCCGAGAAGTCGGCTTACAGCGCGCAGCTCACGCGCTTGGCACAGGCAGTCTCCGAGGAGACCGGCGGCAGCGTCCGGCTCGATATCTACTATGGCAGCCAGCTTGCCAACGATCGCGACGCCGTGCAGCAGGTCGCGCGCGGCCGCATCGACATGACCGGCGCCAACATCACGAATTGGTCGGCGCTGGTGCCCGAACTGCAGTTGCTGATGCTGCCGATGTACTTCCGCAGCGCTGCCGAGATGGACTGCACCCTCGACGGGCCGCTGGCGCAGGAGGTGGCGCGCCGCCTGCAGGCGCGCGGCGTGCGCATGCTGCGCTGGGGCGACGGCAGCACGATGGAGATGTTTGGCAAGAAGGCCTACACGTCGCCAGGCGACCTGGCGGGGTTGAAGGGTGGTGCCTACGGGTCGCGGCTGGGCGTGCTGATGTGGCAGGCGCTGGACGCACGCCCCACGCCGGTCAGCACGGCCGAGCTCGCCACCGCTTTGCAGACCGGCCTGATCGACGTGACGGTGACCGTGCCCATCTACTACGTGGCTCTGGGCCTGAACAAGATCGCACCGGTGATGACGCGGCTGGACCTGTACTTCTCGTCGTCGGTCAACACCATCAGCCAGGCCACATGGGAGCGGCTGTCGCCGGCTCAGCGCGACGGCATCACGCGGGCGCTCGCCCGAGTGCAGGTGGCGCAGATCCGGTCCGAGACACGCGCGGCGCAGCAGAGGGCCTTCGAACAGCATGTGGCCAGCGGGGGGCAGATCGTCGTCGCCACGCCCGAACAGCGCGCGGCTTTCCGCAAGGTGTTCGAACCCGTCTGGCCGCAGGTGGCCCGCGAGAGCGGGCCGGACGGCCCTGCGTTCTTCGAAGCGCTGCAGGCGGCCCGCAAGGCCTGTGCGAGCCCGTCCTGAACGACGTCATGGCGCGATGACGCACCCGGCGCCCGCGGTCGTGCAGCGTCTGCTGGCGGGCTGGCACCGCGCCGAGTGCGCGATCGCGGTGGCGGCGTTCGCCACCATCGCCGGGCTGATGGTGGCCGACGTGGCCGCCCGCGATCTGCTGGTGCCGCTGGTGCATGCGCTGGGCTACGACGGGTTTCGGCTCGCCTTTCCGGCCGCACCCAAGCTGGCGCTGGTGGCCTTGGCGGTGGGCACCTATGCCGGAATCGGCGTGGCCACCGCCACCGCCACGCACTTCGTGCCGCGTCTGGGCCACGGTTGGTTGGGTGCGAACCGGGTGGAGGCGGTGGAGCGAGCCGGCGAAGTGCTCACCGCCGTTTTGTGGCTGGCCGCGGCCGGCTATGCGGCCGTGTTCGTGGCCGGCAGCCAGGCCACGGCGCTGCGCATCGCGCTGCTCGACTGGCCGGTGTGGCCGGTGCAACTGGCCATGCCGCTGGGCTTTGCATCGGCCGCCCTGCGCCACCTGTGCCATGGCCTCTGGCCGGACACGCGGCCGCGTCGCGACGAGGCCGCGACGTGACCACGCTGGCACCGCTGCTGCCGCTGCTGCCGCCCCTGCTGATGCTGGTGCTGCTGGCGCTGCGCCAGCCCCTGGTGATCATCCTGCTGGCGCTGGCCGCCTGCGTGCACGGCCTGTGGGGCGCCGGGCGGCTGGACTACATCGCCGAGGACCTGTGGATCGCGCTCGACAAGGAGATCATCCTGTCGATCCCGATGTTCCTGTTGTGCGGTCAGGTGATGACCCGCGGCGGCACTGCACGGCGCATCGTGGCGGTGATGCAGGCGCTGACGCCGCGCCTGCCCGGTGGCATGGCCGTGGCGGCCACGCTGGCCTGCGCGCTGGACGCATCGATCTCGGGCTCGTCGATCGTCACCATGCTGGCCATCGGCTCGGTCATGGTGCCGTCCCTGCTGGCCGCGGGCTACGAGCGGCGCTACGCGCTCGGCTCGGTGATGGCCGGCGGCACCCTGGGCATCATCATCCCGCCGTCCATCCCGCTCATCGTCTACGGCCTGGTCACCGAGACCTCGGTGGTCGAACTGTTCAAGGCCGGGGTGGGCCCGGGGCTGCTGCTGACGGTCGTATTCGCCGCCTACGCCATGTGGCGCCACCGCCACATGCCGCCAAAACCCTTCGACCCCGGCGCCTTGTGGCGCGCCCTGCGCGAAGGGGTCTGGGCGCTGGGGATGCCTTTGCTGTTGCTGGGCGGCATCTACAGCGGCCGCTTCGGCCTGATCGAGGCGGCAGCGGTGGCGTTGCTGTATGCCGTGGCGGTAGAACTGTTCGTGCACCGTGCGCTGACCCTACGCGGGCTGTACGACACCGTGCTCGAAGCGGCGCGCTTCGGCGGCGCCCTGTTTCCCATCATCGCCATCGCGGTCAGCCTGTCGGTGGTGATGGCCGAGCACCGCGTGGCGCCTCAGCTCGTGGCTGCGGTGCAGGGCTGGATCGCGACGCCGCTGGCCTTCATGCTGGCGGTCAACGCCCTGCTGCTGCTGGTGGGCACGGTGATGACCGCCGACGTCGCCATCCTCGTGCTCGCGCCGCTGCTGGCGCCACTGGCCGAGGCCTATGGCTACGACAAGGTGCTGTTCGGCATCGTGATGGTGATGAACCTCGAGATCGGCTTCCTCACGCCGCCGGTGGGCCTGAACCTCATCGTCGCCATGGGCGCCTTCAAGCAGC
The DNA here is from genome assembly GCA_023150345.1 of Aquabacterium sp. Classification (GTDB taxonomy): domain Bacteria; phylum Pseudomonadota; class Gammaproteobacteria; order Burkholderiales; family Burkholderiaceae_C; genus Pseudaquabacterium. Next base: position 7,810 of record JAKLLB010000035.1, on the reverse strand, counting down.
CCTTCGCCGTGCTGTGCCACGCGGCGCTGCCCTTCATCGTGCTGATGCTCGGCACGCTGGCGGTCGTCATCTGGCAGCCGTGGATCGCGCTGGCGCTGGCGCGTTGATTCGACCTCGCCGCATCCGCCGGCCCGCACCCCCGGGTTGGGTGGCCGAGCCGAGCCGCGCGTGGCGTCGGAGCAGGCCGGTCGGTGTCGACGGCATCAGGGCAACCGCTGCTCGCGGAAGAACTCCCACAGCAGTTCTGCCATCTTCACGGGATGATTGGTCCCATTGGGATACTGGTGGTCGGCGCCTTCGATGATGACCGTTCGCAAGGTGTTCGCCAGACCTGCCGTGCTGCTGGAGTAGACCACCTGGCTCAGTCGGGTTCCGTAGCGCTGCACTGGTTGATAAGAGTGAACGGCCGGGTCGAGCCTCAGCACCGTTGTGAAGGGTGTGACCATGTTGGCCCGAAAGGTGGGGTTGTCGGCCACGCTGCCGTCCAGCGGAATGCCTGTGGAATAGCCAAGCTCGGCGGCGATGCCCGGGTCGATCTCGCCGATCGCGAGCACCACCGACATCGCCCGTGGCGCCGGCACTGCGGGCACGTGCAGGCTGCTGGCGTTCACTGCGGCGGCGGCATACGTGGTCGATTCCTCGGTGGCCAGCCGCGCCGACATCTCGGCCCCGTTCGAGAAGCCACTGACGTAAACGCGCGACATGTCAGTGGGGTACTGCGTGCGCAGTGACTCGACGATCGAGCGGAAGAACGCCATGTCGTCGGCCAACGGGTGGTCGGCCAACGCGCGCCGTTCGGCACTGAGTTGCGCCAGGTCTGCTGCCGTGCACAGCGGTCGTGCGCCTTCGACCCCCAGAGTTCCGGCGGCCCACTTCGTTGTCACTTGTCGCTCGCTGGACTCGATCACTCCGTCGCGGTCCTCGTCCTCGAAGAAGCAATGCACGAGTGCCGACGGAAACACGGCAATCAAGCCCTCGCGGTCGGCGACTTCGCGCCATCCCGAGATGTTGAAGTAGCGCTCCCCGTCGCCCGAGGTGCCGTGGATCATGATCACGGCGGGCGCCGAGGCCACGGCCTTGTAGGGCTGATAGACGATGAACTCGCGCTCGAGGCCGGCGACCTGGACTCGGTGCGTCGCCTTGGTTCCGCACGGTTGCGGCTGCACCTGGCAGGCGAAGTCGGCCAGCGTGCCGACCATCACGGGTGCTGGCGCATTCGCGGAAACCGGGCCCCAGATGTAGACATCGCTGCCGCTGACGCCGGCGTAGTTGCCCGTCTGCGGGTAGTAGCGATAGATGTACGGACTGAGAACCAGATCCGCGCGGTGGCCCGGGAAGTACGCGGGGTAGGCAGTCTCGGCCCAGTCGAGCAATTGGGTTGCGGTGGGCACGACCGGTGTGCCCGTTTCGCGCACGACCTGTGCGTGAACGGAACCGCACGCGATCAGGCACGCACACAACCATGCCAAACGCGGCCCAAACGGCAACCGACGGCGAAACAGCATGCGTCGATCGTACGAGACAGGGGCCTAGAACCGCAACTCCGCACGCAGCGTCGCCGTGGTGTAGGTGCGGGTGACGGTGTCGCGCCGCTGTTCGCCGGCCCCATCGGGCAGCACGGTGGTGGTGCCGGTTTCGTACTCCCGCGCGCCGGCGTTGGCGATGTTCAGGCGCAGGCTGGCCGCCGGGCTGAAGCGCCACAGCGCGTAGGCGTCGATCACGCGCTTGACGCCCTGGCGCATCTGCTGGCTGTCGATCTGCTGGACGACGAAGGCGGGGGTGAAATTGAAGTTGCCGCCCACGGTGAGCGGTGTGCCGCGCAGCGGCCAGTCGAAACCGGCGTTGAGTGTGTAGGTGGGCTGCTGGTCGAGCCGGTTGTCGGGCCCGGGCACACCGTCCACGCGCGAGCGGTAGATGCTGGCGTTTGAACGCAAGGTGAGCGGCAACTCGGTGGCCCACAGGTCGGACGCGCGCACCCGGGCCTCGAGTTCGAGCCCGGCCGACAGCGCGCCCTCGATGTTCTGCGGCCGTGCCACCCAGCGCGGCACGCCAGCCCAGCTCACCGCCTCCTGGGCGATCACGGTGCGGATCAGGTTGTCGATGCGGCGCAGGAAGACGTTGGCGCTGACGATGCCGCCGGCATCGAGGTAGTGCTCCAACGCCAGGTCCAGGCCCCAGGCCAGCTCGGGCTTGAGCGCGGCGTTGCCGGCGCGGTCGGGGCTGGTGGGCTGGTTGGGGCGTGAGGTATCGGGGTAGAGCGTGGATATCGTCGGCCGTGCGATCAGCTGCGAGGTGTTGGGTGCGCGGTAGCTGCGGGTGAGCGACAGGCGCAACTGGTCGCGCGGCGCATCGGGCAGCTTCCAGACCATGTGCGCCAGCGGCGTGAGCACGCTGCTGCGGTTGCGCACGCTGCCCTCGGCGGTATCGCCGCGGGTCTCGATGCCCTCCCAGCGCGCGCCCAGGTAGAACGAAAAGGTCTTGCTCCACTCCCATTCGTCTTGTGCGAAAGCGGCCAGCCGCAGCGTGCTGGCCTCGAGGTTGTCGCCGAACTCGGTGAGCACGGGCGCGCCGTTGACCAGCGTGCGCAGGCGGTCTTCGCGCTGGCCGCGCTGCAACTCCCAGCCGGTGGAGAAGCTGTGCGACTCGGCCAGCAGCTGCGAGAACTTGCCGTTGAAGTCGATCGAACGGTCGCGCGCCCCGCCGTCCTCGTGGCGGTCGCGGATGAGGTCGTCGGCATCGTCGAACTCGTGGCGGCGCGTCACGCGCTCGTTGCGGGCCTGCATGGTGCCCAGGCGCATCTGCAGCCGCCCGCCGCCGTCGGTGGGTCGCAGCCACACGGCATTCAGTCGCGCCATGCGCGTGTGCACCTCGCCCGCGGTGGCGCTGTGGTCGTAGGCGGCATCGGTGTCGCCCGCTCCGGTGTTCAACGGCTGCTGCAGGGTGCCGGCGCTGCCGCTGCGCGTGCGGGTGCTGCTCACGAACGGCATCAACTCGAGGTTGTGACCCGGTCCCAGGCGCCACTGCAGACGTCCGTTCATGAACAAGGCCTGGCGATGGTCCTGGCCCGTGCTGGTGCTCAGCTGCTCGAGCGTGGGCTGGCCCTGGCCGTCCACCGACCGCACCCGGCTCGTGCTCTGCTGGCCCAGACGCTGGTCGAGCACGGTGGCGGTGAGGTTGTAGCCCAGGGCTTCGGTCTGGCCGCTGTAGATCCAGTTGGCCCCGCCCTGGCCGCGAGGGCCCTCGGCTCCGCCGCCGATCTTCAGGTCGTTGGCCGCGCGCTTGAAGTCCTCGCGCATCACGACGTTGATGATGCCCGCGATGGCCCGAGCGCTGTGCTCGGCCACCGGCGCACGCATGATCTCGATGCGCTCGATCTGCTCCGGGGCGATGGAGTCGAGCGAGAAACCGAACGGCATGCGCTGGCCGTCGATCATGATCATCGTGTAGCCGCCGCCCATGCCGCGCATGCGGATGTCGCCGCCGCGCCCGGGCGGGCCGCCGATCGTCACGCCGGGCAGCCGCTTGAGAACTTCGCCCAGCGTGCTGTCGCCCATGCGGTCGATCTCCTCGCGGCCGTAGACGATGCGCGAAGCGGTCGAGCGTCGCCGTTCGGCATTCGGGTCGCCCGCGCCCTGGCCGCGCACTTCCACCTGCTGCGGCGCCGAGGCGGCGGCCCCGGGCGGGCGGGCGGCTGTCGGTGCGGATCGCGGGGTGTCGGCGGGGGCCGACGCCGCCGGGGCCGCTGCGCGGGCGGATTCCGGTGGCGCGCTGCCGGGTTGGGCCAGCTGGGCGTGTGACATGCCACCGGCCATCGCCAGGCACCACACGCCGGCAATCGCCGAAAGCCGGCTCGGCGGCGCGGGCTGCGCCGTCACGGCAGTGGGCGCAGGCCCAGGTTGCGCGTCGGACCGGTGCGTGACTGCAGGGCCGGAAACTGAAGAAGGCATGGTCATGGGCGGCCGGCCGGGTCGGGCTGGGTCCGGGGGTTCGAAGGAGGGGCGGCGCCCGTGCCGGCGCTGCCACCGCAGCCTGCCTGCGGCCGGTAAACCGAATGTGAAGAACGTGGCGGACCGGTCTGCGGCCTCGAATTGTGTGGTTGTTTGTCCAAACGTGTGTGTGGCCTCAAGTCCGGCACCGCTGGCGCCGATCCAGCGATCAGGGCGTCGCGAGGTGCGCGCCCGCCGTGCCGGCGGCCCCCGCGGTCCCGCCTCACCGTTCGCCCTCCACATGCCATGCCGTCGTTCGCCACGCCCGCACCGCCCTCGGTGGCACCCGCGCCGGTACTCGAGCCGGCCGCACTGCCGCCCCGCGAGGAGCAAGCCAACGCGGCCAGCCATGCCCTGGGCCTGCTGGCGGTGCTGGCCAGCGTGCCCGTGCTGGGCGCCGCCGGCCACTGGCGCAGTTCGCCCGTGCACGGGGCGGGCCTGGGCATCTTCATCGCGTCGATGCTGCTCATGTTCGCGGCCTCGGCGCTGTTCCATGCACTGCCGGCCGGCCGTGGCCGCGACTGGATGCGCCGCGTCGACCATGCGGCGATCTTCGTGGCCATCGCCGGCAGCTACACCCCGTTCGCGCTGAGCCAGATGGCCACGCTGCCGGCGGCGGCCTACGACGGCCTGCTGGCCGTGTGGTGCGTGGCCGTGACCGGCGTGTGGCTCAAGCTCACCGGGCGCCTGCGCGGCAAGCACGCATCCACCGTGCTGTACCTGGCTTTCGGCTGGCTGGTCGCCGCCCACGCTCTGCCGCTGCTCGAGCGCCTGCCCGCTGCGGGTCTGGCGCTGATGCTCGCCGGCGGCCTGGCCTACAGCGCCGGCAGCCTGTTCTTCCTGCTCGACCGACGGCTGCGCTTCGGGCACCTGGTGTGGCACCTGTTCGTCATTGCCGGCAGCGGGTGCCACCTGGGCGCGGTGCTGCACCTGGCGGGGTGAGGGGGGGCGCGGCGCAGTGAACACTGCGCGTGTCACCTCCCGCGGTCATGGTCCTATGGCCTGGGGAGGTCCATGAACAGGCGGCCCTTCGCGGCCGGCGTGATGCTGGCCAGGAATGCCGGGAACAAGCGGGGCTGTCCAATGCAGTCGTCGCGGCATGCGTGCCCATCGTCGTAGCCGCTGTCGGGAGTCAGCTGGGGCGTGAACTCACGGCTCTTGCGCGAGCCGACTGAACCGTCGCGATCCCAGATGGCCAGCGCAGCGGCCTTCGAAACGGGGCGCGCAGCGTCGAGTACGTGAGCCTTTGTGACGGTTCCAATGGCAATGTAGAAGCCAACCAAATTGGACACGAGGTCTTCGAGACTGAAGCTGCTGCCCCCTGAGACGAAGCCGAACGGAAACTTGCCTTGCATGCGCTCGAAGCCGAGGCTCACCTCCATGAAAACCGCCAGGGCCACGGATCGCTTCTGCAGTTCACCCAAGCGATGTCGGACGACGTACTCACGCTGATAGCTACTGCGCACGGCCATCCCCAGTCCGAGCCGCTTGCCCAGTTGCTGCGTGGACACGATCTTGAACCCCGTGCCCCCGTCCGGGAACCGAATCGTGGTGTCACGGCGCGCAGCGACTGGCATGTCAATTCCGCGCGCCGCGTTGCCTGGTCCAGGGCCGCAGGACGCGCGGCCGTACGGCCATGCGCACCAGGGCGCACTCGCATCCGGCCCGCCGGACTGAATCTGGCGCCACAGCGCCGACGCTCCAGCGTTCGGTCTGACCTCGCGGGGGTTCATGTGACCGAGATCCAACCACCCCAGGTTGCAGGTGTAGACCAGCCCGTATGAACGGCTGCGGGCTTCCGAGCCATCGACGATGTCTTCTCGCCTGGACATGGGTTCCTCCTTGACAATCAATAGCTCTCGATAAGTCCCAGCTCGACCGACACGCACGGTGCTTCGCTGCCCACTGCGAGGTTGGCAGATACAAACTCATGACCGTCGCAGTCGAACGCAGCGATCGTCCGCGGTCCACTGGCGTCCGTGCTGATGAGCTTGCACGACAGTGACTTCAGGTCTTTCTCGTAGGCCTTGACCAGGATTTCCGCGCGTGCCCCGCTCGAATATGTGACCGCAATGAAGGGCGCGCTCTCGCCGTCGCGCCCTTGCCACCGATATCGAGCGGCCGTGCAGGCTTCGATGATGGGTCGGTCCTTCATGGCCGCCGGCACGCCCACGAAGTAGGCGAGCGAGCCTTGGCGGACGTTGTTGCCGTCGAAGAGCGCCCATGACCCGACGTAGGCCGCTGCAGCCACCAGCATTAGACCTGCGCCGATCGGCAGCCATCTCTTGGAGGGGATTTGCATGCGTGGAGGTGCGTTGCCGGGGCGACGATTCTCGCGTGCGGTCAAGGTTGCGCAGCCAACGAGAGCACTACCGATTTCGATTGTTGCGAAGTGCCGGGAATCGGGCGCGGATGTGGGTGGTCCTTTGGCAGAGTGCGTTCGGTCCGCGCAAAGGGGTGTGTCACTCTGGCGCAGTCCGCGCAGCGCCGAGCGCGCAATGGCGCCCGATGCCAAGGCAAACCCGGGCTGGCGGCGCGTCACCGGCACGGCGGACACTGCGCGCCCATGGCGCGCGTGCTGGTCTCCAGAGGGTCGACAGGGGCCAGGGTCCTGTGGGCCCTGGCGATGCTGTGCCTGGGCCTGGGCGCCTCGGCCTCCACCCTCACGCGCGAGCAGCTCGCGGCCTGGTTCCCGGCGCCGCTGTCGGTGGGCGAGCGCGACCCGCAGCTGCCGGTGTGGCCGGTCTTTCGCCGCGAGCTCACGAGCCAGGTGCTGCTGGGCTACGTGTTCGAGAGCGTGGACATGGCGGCGGTGCCGGGATTCTCGGGCACGCCGGTCAACCTGCTGGTGGCGCTCGACACCAAGGGCCAGTTCCTCGATGTGCGGGTGCTGTCGCACCATGAGCCGGTGTTCCTGGACGGGTTGGGCGAGGCGCCGTTGTTCCGCTTCGTCGAGCAGTACAAGGGCCTGTCGCTGCAGCAGAACATCAGGATCGGCACCGCCCAGGACCGCTCGCGTGCAGGCGGGCAAGCCAGCGTCACCCTCGATGGCGTGTCCAAGGCCACGGCCTCGGTGCGCATCATCAACCAGAGCCTGCTCGCGGCGTCGCTGCAGGTCGCGCGCGCAAAGCTCGGCTTTGCCGCCGGGCGCGACCCCGACCTGATCGGCCGCGTGCGCGGCGAGACCTTCCAGGTGCTCGATGCCGATGGGCTCGAGCGCGCCGGCCTGCTGGTGCACCGGCGCTGGCTCAACCGCGAAGTGGAGGCCGCCTTTCACGGCAGCGTGGGCGCGGGGCTGGACGAGCGCGCCCTGGCCGCACCCGAGGAGCCCTACACCGAACTGCTGGTGGCGCACCTGAACGTGCCCACGGTCGGGCGCAACCTGCTCGACGAGCGAGCCTGGCGCTACCTGTCGGGCTGGCTGGAGCCGGGTGACCACGCGTTCCTGGTCGCCACACGCGGACGCGCCAGCTTCGTGGGCGATCGCTATGTGACCGGAGCCGTCCCCGACCGGCTGACCCTGCAGCAAGATGGCTTGTCGGTGGAGATCCGCGACTTCCCCATCGACACGCAGCCGCAGTTGCCGGCGCATTGGCGTGGACCCGACGTGCGCTGGCGGGTGATGAAGGTCATCAGCCAGGCCAGCCTGGACCCGTCGCAGGCCCTGACGTGGCGGCTGTGGGTCACGCGCAGCAAGGGGCAGATCCTGGCCGAGCATGTGCACCAGCCGCTGGCGCTGGTGGCGCGGCTGCCCGAGGCCTATGTGGAACAGCCGCGTGCCGACGACAAGACCTGGCACGCCATCTGGCGCAGCCGCGGCGCCG
>JAKLLB010000034.1:19335-39334 GCA_023150345.1 Aquabacterium sp. | reverse complement strand
CCGGCACCGCCGATGCCGACGAAGTGGATGTGGCGGATGGCGTGCTTCATGGGCGTTCCTGGCGCGGTGCCGCCAGGCGCTCGAGTTCGTCGGCCACGCGCGCCGCAGCATGCGGACGCGCCAGCGCCCGCGCGGCGCGCGCCATGGCCGCCAGCCGCACGCGGTCCAGGCCGCGCAGCAGTTGCACCAGTCGCTGGGGATCGAGTTCACCCTGGGGCAGGTGGATCGCGGCCTGGTGCTCGGCCATCATCTGGGCGTTGTCGCGCTGGTGCGCGGTGGTGCTGACCACCAACGGCACCAGGATGGCCGGCACGCCCGCCGCACACAGCTCGCTGACCGTGATGGCGCCGGCGCGGCAGACGATCAGGTCGCACCAGGCCAGGCGGGCGGCCATGTCGTCGATGAAGGGCACCACATCGGCCGCCACGCCGGCTGCGGCATAGGCAGCGCGCACGGGTTCGATGCCCGCCGCGCCGGTCTGGTGCACGATCTGCGGCCGCTCGGTGGCGGGCAGGCTGGCCATGGCCGGCGGCAGATGGGTGTTGAGCACCTGCGCACCCAGGCTGCCACCCACCACGAGCAGGCGCAGCGGACCCTGCCGCACGGCGTAGCGCACATCGGGCGGCTCGATGGCCTCGATCTCCGCGCGCACCGGGTTGCCGGTGACCATGCCCCGGCGCACCTGTTGCGCGGCCGCACCTTCGAACCCGAAGGCCACGCGGTCGGCCACCGGCATCAGTGCACGGTTGGACAACAGCAGCGCCGCATCGGCGTTCACCAGCATGAGCGGCTTGCCCAGCAGCGCGGCCATCATGCCGCCGGGGAAGCAGACATAGCCGCCCATGCCCAGCACGGCATCGGCCCCGCGCCGCCGCAGGATGCGCAAGGCCTGCCAGAACGCGCGCAGCAGCCGCACGCCGCCGGTCATGGCGCCCCACACGCCCTTGCCGCGCAGGCCGGCGAAGTCCAGCCGGTCCAGCGGAATCTGCGTGGGTGGCACGAGGCGGTTCTCCATGCCCGCGGGCGTGCCCATCCAGCTCACGCTCCAGCCGCGGCGCTGCATCTCGCGGGCCACGGCAAGCCCGGGGATCACATGCCCACCGGTGCCTGCGGCCATGACCACCAGATGCGGCATCATGCGCGCCCTCCGCGCATCAGCTGCCGGTTCTCGGCGTCGACGCGCACGACGATGGCGATGGCGACGAGGTTCATCAGGATGGCCGATCCGCCATAGCTCATCAGAGGCAGCGTCAGGCCCTTGGTGGGCAGTGCGCCGAGGTTGACGCCCAGGTTGATCAGGGTCTGGCCGCCGATCCAGATGCCGATGCCCTGCACCATGAGGCCGGCGAAGATGCGGTCGAGCGCAATGGCCTGGCGACCGATGACGAAGATGCGCCGTGTGAGCCAGAAGAAGGCCAGCAACACCACCGCCACACCGATGAAGCCGAGTTCCTCGCCGATGACGGCCATCAGAAAGTCGGTGTGGGCCTCGGGCAGGTAATGCAGCTTCTCGACGCTGGCCCCCAGGCCCTGGCCGCCGAGTTCGCCGCGCCCGAACGCGATCAGCGAGTGGGTGAGCTGATAGCCCTTGCCCTGCGAGTAGGCCGGATCCCAGGGGTTGAGGAAGGCGAGGATGCGCTCGCGCCGCCAGGGGCTGGTGGCGATCATCAGCGCGAAGGCGCCCAGCAGCACGGCGAAACTCAGGAAGAACATGCGCCCGTTGACTCCGCCCAGGAACAGGATGCCCAGCGCGATCACGGCGATGACGATGAAGGCGCCCATGTCGGGCTCGAGCAGCAGCAACGAGCCCACCACCGCCAGCGAGACCGCCATCGGCCAGACGGCGCGGAAGAAGCGTTCCTTGACGTCCATCTTGCGGACCATGTAGCTGGCCGCGTACATGGCGATGGCGAGCTTGGCCAGTTCGCTGGGCTGGAAGTTCATGACTCCAAGCGACAGCCATCGGCGGGCGCCATTGACGCCTTTGCCCACATGCGGCACCACCACCACGGCGAGCAGCACGAGCGAGGCCGCGAAGATCCAGGGCGCCCCCTTTTCCCAGGCGGCCACCGGCACTTGCAGCACCACCAGCGCCGTGACCACGCCAACACCGATCGAGAAGACATGACGCGTCAGGAAGTGCGTCGCCGCATAGCGCGAGAACTTCGGGCTGTCCGGCAACGCGACGCTGGCCGAGTAGACCATCACGATGCTCAGCGCCATCAGCGCCACCACCAGCCACACCAGTGTCTGGTCGAAGCCGGCGATGCGGGCAGGACGGCCGCCCGCGGCGCCGGTCCAGTCGCGGATGGGCACCTCGCCCTCGCGATCGGCGCGCCACTCGCGCCACCGGGCCTGCCAGGCGGCCGGGCCCCAGCGCCCGCTCCATGCGGTGCGCTGGTCGATGCCCGCGGTGCGGCCTCGGGCGTTGCTGGTCATGTTGCGGCCTCCCCGCGCAGCGCCGCCTGCGCATGCACCGCATCGACGAAGACTTGTGCCCGGTGCGCGTAGTTGCGGAACATGTCCATGCTGGCGCACGCCGGGCTGAGCAGCACCGCATCGCCCGCCTGCGCCTGTGCGAAGCACCAGGCCACGGCCTGCGGCAGCGTGTCGTGCCGCTGCAGCGTGACGCTGGCCTGCGCCGCCGCCCCCGCGATCGCCTGTTCGATCAGTCCCGCATCGCGGCCGATCAAGGCCACGGCGCGCACATGACGTGCGATCGGCTCGGCCAGGGGCGCGAAGTCCTGGCCCTTGCCGTCACCGCCCAGGATCACCACGAGCCGCTGCGGCGCGCGGTCTTCGCCCAGGCCGCGCAAAGCTGCGACCGTGGCGCCAACGTTGGTGCCCTTGCTGTCGTCGTAGGCTTCCACGGCGTCGATGCTGGCAACGAACTCCACGCGATGCGGCTCGCCGCGGTACTCGCGCAGCCCGTGCAGCATGGGCGCCAGCGGGCAACCTATCGCGGTGGCCAGGGCCAACGCCGCCAGCGCGTTGGCCGCGTTGTGGCGCCCGCGCACGCGCAACGCATCGGCCGGCATCAGCCGCTGCAGGTGGATCTCCACATCGTCGTCCGGCATCGGGCCGCGGCTCGACCGCGCCTTGGTGCGCCGGCTGAGCGTTTCGTCGGCCTCGAGCGCACGCACCAACCAGGCCATGCCGTTCTCGACGATCAGGCCGAAGTCACCGGGACGCCCGGGGGCATCGAGCCCGAAGCGCACGACCCTGCGGTGAACCTCGCGCGCTGGGCGGCCACGGGCGCCTTTGATCACCTGCGGCGGCGGCACCATCTGCTCGACCAGCATGTCATCGCGGTTGATCACGAGGGTGGCCCGGCTGCCGTAGATGCGCGCCTTGGCGGCGGCATAGGCCGCCATGCTGCCGTGCCAGTCGAGGTGATCCTGCGTGACGTTGAGCACCACGGCCGCGCTGGGCTCGAAGCCCTGCACATCGTCGAGCTGGAAGCTCGACAGCTCGAGCACCCACACCTGAGGCAGGTGCTCGAACACCGGCTCGCGCGGTGGTGGCGGGGCCAGTAGCACCGGCTCGTCGTCGCTCGGGCGGTCCACAGCCTCCGCGCCCTCGCCGCTGGGGGACACATCGGCGGACTCGCCCGGCACGACCGGCGCTTCGTCCGGATCGATCGGTGCCTCGGCATCTTCGGGCAGGTCGGGCTCGATCGACGGTGCCACGTGCGCCGGGGCCGCCGTCGGCCCGGCGGCGGATTCGAGCTCGAGCGCCTGCGCCAGCGTGTCGAGCATCGTCGGCCCGATGTTGCCCGCCACCGCCACGCGCAGCCCGGTGCGCTCGACCAGCTGCGCCGTCATGGCGGTGGTCGTCGTCTTGCCGTTGGTGCCGGTGATGGCCAGCACCTTGGGTGCATAGCCGCGTTCGGTGGCCAGGTCGGCCAGGGCCAGCGCGAAGAGGTCGAGCTCGCCGGCAATGCGCACGCCGATCGCCCGTGCGGCCTGCAGCAGCGGCGCGATCGAGCGATCGTGCGGCGCCAGGCCCGGACTCTTGAGGATCAGGCGCACACCGTCCTCGCCCAGCAGTGGCCCTGGCTCGAGCGCGCCGGCGAGCACGGCTACCTGGGGCAGTTCGGCGGCCAGGGTGGCGGCATGCGGCGGCGCCTCGCGCGAGTCCCACACCCGCACCTGCGCGCCGTGGCGGGCGCACCAGCGCGCCATGGCCAGGCCGGACTCACCCAGCCCCAGCACCAGCACCGGCAATTGCGCGAGGTGTTTCATGCCCGGTTCACCTCAGCTTCAGGCTGGCCAGGCCCACCAGGCACAGCAGCATGGTGATGATCCAGAAGCGGATGACCACCTGGGTCTCGGTCCAGCCCGACTTCTCGAAGTGGTGGTGCAGCGGCGCCATCTTGAAGATGCGCCGCCCCTCGCCATAGCGCCGCTTGGTGTACTTGAACCAGCTCACCTGCAGCATCACCGACAGCACCTCGGCGACGAACACCGCGCCCATGATGCCCAGCACGATTTCCTGGCGCGTGATGACAGCGATGGTGCCCAAGGCGCCGCCCAGCGCCAGCGCGCCGACATCACCCATGAACACCTGCGCCGGATGGGCGTTGAACCACAGGAAAGCCAGCCCTGCGCCGGCCATGGCACCGCAGAAGATGAGCAGTTCGCCGGCACCCGGGATATACGGAAACAGCAGGTAGCGGCTGTAGACCGAGTTGCCGACGATGTAGGAGAAGATGCCCAGGGCCGAGCCCACCAGCACCACCGGCATGATGGCCAGGCCGTCCAATCCGTCGGTGAAGTTGACGGCATTGCTGGCGCCCACGATCACGAAGTAGGTCAGGGCAATGAACCCGAAAACCCCCAAGGGATAGCTCACCGACTTGAAGAACGGCAGCATCAGGTCGGCCTTGGGCGGCAGGTCGGTGGAAAAGCCGCTCTGCACCCAGCGCACGAAGAGCTCGAGCACGCGCAGGTTCGTCGTCTCGGAGATGCTGAACGCCAGGTAGAGCGCCGCCATCAACCCGATCAGCGACTGCCAGAAGAACTTCTCGCGCGAGCTCATGCCCTCGGGGTTCTTGTGCACGACCTTGCGGAAATCGTCCACCCAGCCGACCGCGCCGAAGCCGAAGGTGACCATCATCACCACCCAGACGAAGCGGTTGGACCAGTCGAACCACAGCACGGTGGAGACACCGATCCCGATGAGGATCAGCACGCCGCCCATGGTGGGCGTGCCCGTCTTCTTCAAGTGGGACTGCACGCCGTACTCGCGCACCGGCTGGCCGATCTTCATTTCGGTGAGCTTGCGGATCACCAGCGGGCCGAAGCCCAGCCCGATGAGCAATGCGGTCATGGCGGCCATGACGGCACGGAACGTGAGGTACTGGAACAGCCTCAGGAAGCCCCAATCGGGGTTCTGGGCGAGCAGCCATTGCGACAGGCTCAGCAGCATGTCGGCTCCCCGGTGCGGCGCAGGGAGGCGATCGCGATGCAGCGCATGGATTCAGCGCGCATCGGCCGGCTCCAGTGCGCGCAGTGCCTGCACCACGCGCTCCATCTGCATGAATCGAGAGCCCTTGACCAGCACCGCGGCGCAGCCGGGCCGCTCGGCGGCCAGGGCCTGCAGCAGTGCCGGCACCTGCTCGAAGTGGCGGGCCCCTGCCCCATAGGCCTGCGCCGCATGGGCGCACTGCGGGCCACAGGCCCACAGGTGTTCGATGCCCCGCTGGCGGGCATATGCGCCCACCTCGGCGTGGAACGCCGGGCCCTGGTCGCCCACTTCGCCCATGTCGCCCAACACCAGCCAGTGCGGGGCCGCAAGCCCAGCGAGCAGATCGATGGCCGCACGCACCGAATCGGGGTTGGCGTTGTAGCTGTCATCCACGAGCGTGACAGCGCGGCCGTCCAGGCGCAGCACGCCGGCCTGCGACCGACCAGCCACCGGGCGGAAGGCTTCCAGCCCCTGCAGGATCGCGGCCAGCGACAGCCCTGCGGCCAGCGCCGCGGCGGTGGCGGCCAGTGCGTTGCGCACGTTGTGCAGGCCCGCGGCGTGCAGCATGAACTCGGCCTGACCGGCCGGCGTGACCACGCGCAAGGCCCAATGACCGGCGCCGGCGGTGCCGGCCTCGGGCACCCACACCGCTTCATCGGTGACATCGGCCGCGCCGTGCAGCGCAAACGTCATCTGAGGCCGGGCGCCGGCCTGGCAATGCCACACCGGCGCCTGCTCATCGTCGGCCGGGTAGACGGCCACCCCGGCTGGGCGCAGCGCTTCGATGGCAGCACCGTTCTCCTGCGCGACCGCGGCCACGCCGTCCATGAACTCCTGGTGCTCGCGCTGGGCGTTGTTCACCAGCGCCACCGTGGGCTGTGCCACGCCCGCCAGCAGCGCAATTTCGCCAGGATGGTTCATGCCCAGCTCGAACACGGCCACGCGGTGGCCGGGCCGCAGCCGCAGCACCATCAACGGCACGCCGATGTGGTTGTTCAAGTTGCCGGCGGTGGCCAGCGCCCCCTCGCCGTGACCGGCGCGCAGGATCGACGCCAGCATCTGGGTGACGGTGGTCTTGCCGTTGCTGCCGGTCACGCTGATCACCGGCAGGTCGAAGCGCGCGCGCCAGGCACGCGCCAGTTGCTGCAGTGCGGCCAGCGTGTCGGGCACCTGCAGGCCGTCGAGCCCGGCCTCGGCCAGCCCGCGCTCGGCCAACGCCGCTGCCGCACCGGCCTGCCGCGCCTGCGGCAGGAAGTCGTGTGCATCGAAGCGGTCTCCGCGCAGGGCCACGAAGAGGTCGCCGTCGCGCAAGGTGCGCGTGTCGGTGTGCACGCGCAGCAGCGGCCGCGCGCCATCGCCCACCAGCTGCGATCCGGGCAGCAGCGCATGGGCCTGGGCCAGCGTCATCATCGCTTCGTCGCTCATCGCCGCGCCCGTTCGGCCAGCGCCAGGGCGCCCGCGTCGATGTCGGAATAGGGGTGGCGCACGCCCGCGATCTCCTGGTAGTCCTCATGGCCCTTGCCGGCCACCAGGATCACGTCGGCCGCGGCGGCCTGCGCCACCGCATGCTGCAACGCTGCGCGCCTGTCCTCGATCACGTCCACCGTGTCGTCGCCGGCGATACCCGCCATGATCTGCGCGAGGATGTGTGCCGGCGCCTCGTGGCGGGGGTTGTCGCTGGTGAGCACGACGTGGTCGGCCAACCGTCGCGCGATGGCGCCCATCAACGGGCGCTTGGTCGCATCGCGGTTGCCGCCGCAGCCGAACACGCACCACAGCCGGCCGCCGCGGGCGTTGGCCAGCGGGCGCAGCGCGGCCAGTGCCTTCTCCAGCGCATCGGGCGTATGGGCGTAGTCGACCACCAGTTCGGGCTGGTCCGGCGCACCGGTGGCCACCCGCTGCATGCGCCCGGGCACCGGCGTGAGCCCGCGCACCACCGCCGCGCAGTCGGCCAGCGGCACTCCCAGTGCGCGCAGCGCCCCCAGCACGCCCAGCAGGTTGCTGGCGTTGTAGTCGCCGATCAACCCGGTGCGCACGGTGACGACATGATCCTGCTCGCGCAGGTCGAAGGTCAGGCCACCCGCTTCGTAGCGCAGGGTCGACGCGGCCAGTCGCGCCGGCCCGCGCACCGAGCAGGTCCACACATCCAGCTGTCCCGCAGCGACACGCCCAGCCAATTCGTCGGCCAGCGCCGCACCATGCTCGTCGTCGATGTTGATGACGGCTGCGCGCAGCCCCGGCCAGTCGAACAGCTCGCGCTTGGCTGCCCAGTAGGTGGCCATGTCACCGTGATAGTCGAGATGGTCGCGGGTGAAGTTGGTGAACTGGGCCACGTGGATCGGTGTGCCGGCCAGTCGATGCTCGGCCAGGCCGATGGAGGAAGCCTCCATGGCACATGCGCCATAGCCGGCGTCGGCCATGCGCCGCAGTGCCGCCTGCAGTGTGACCGGATCGGGCGTGGTGAGCCCGGTCGAGACGATCGGGTCATGGGCAGATGGCACTGCGGCCGGTGCCAGCACGGGCGGCGGCTCGCCGATGCCCAGCGTGCCGACCACGCCACAGCGGCGCGCCAGCGCCGTGAGCGCCTGCGCCGTCCACCACGCGGTGGAGCTCTTGCCGTTGGTGCCCGTGACCGCGACCATGGCCAACCGTTGACCGGGCTGCCCGAAGTACGCCGCGGCGATGGGCCCGGTGGCTGCCTTCAGGCCCGGCAGCGTGCCGATGCGGGCATTGCCATGGACAAAGCCGGGCTGGCCGATGACGTCGAAGCCGTAGGCATCGATGCCTGTGTCTTCCACCAGGCACGTGGCAGCGCCTTCGGCCAGTGCCGCACGCACGTATTGACGACCGTCGGTGGCATGGCCGGGCCAGGCGATGAAGGCATCGCCGGGCTGAACCGTGCGGCTGTCGGTGCGCAACGTACCGGTCACCCACTCGCTCAACCAGCGGGCGGCGGCATCGGGCGAACGAAGGCGTGTCAGGGCCATCAGAAGCTCTCCGGCACCGCTGGAACGTTCTTGGACAGGACCTGAGGCTTGACTTCGAGGTCGGGCTGCACGCCGAGGATGCGCAGCGACTGCTGAACCACCTGGCTGAACACGGGTGCGGCCACCGCACCGCCGTAGTACACGCCGTTGCTCGGCTCGTCGACCATCACCGCCACGATGATGCGTGGCTTGTCGATGGGAGCCATGCCGACAAACCAGGAACGGTATTTGTTGGTCGCGTAGCTCTTGCCTTCCTGCTTGTGGGCGGTGCCGCTCTTGCCACCCACGGAGTAGCCCACGGTCTGCGCCAGCGGGCCGGTGCCCCCGGGTGCAGCCGCCAGCTGCAGCATCTTGCGAACGTCGCGCGCGGTCTGCGGCGACAGCACGCGCACGCCCGGACCGGGTTGCGCCTGCTTGAGCATGCTCACCGGTATCACCTCGCCGTCGTTGGCGAATGCGGTGTAGGCCCGCGCCATTTGCAGCAGCGACGCCGACAGGCCATAGCCGTAGCTCATGGTGGCCTGCTCGATGGGACGCCAGGTCTTGTAGGGCCGCAGCCGCCCAGTCACCGCGCCCGGGAAGCTGATCTGAGGCTTTTGCCCGTAGCCCACGCTGCTGTAGAGCTCCCAGAGCTCGCGCGCCGGCATCTGCATGGCCAGGCGTGCCGTGCCGATGTTGCTGGACTTCTGGATCACCTCCTGCACGGTGAGCATGCCGTGCGGGTGGGCATCGCGTATGGTGACGCCGGTGACCGTGAGGCTGCCAGGCGATGTATTGACCAGCGTGTCGGTCTTGACGCGGCCCGTCTCGAGCGCCAGTCCGATGACGAAGGGCTTCATCGTCGACCCCGGCTCGAACACGTCGGTGAGCGCCCGGTTGCGCAACTGGGCGCCGGTCAGGCGGGCGCGCTGCGCCGGATCGAAGCTGGGGTAGTTGGCCAGCGCGAGGATCTCGCCGGTGTGCACGTCGAGCACCACCACGCTGCCGGCTTTGGCCTTGTGCTCGGCCACCGCGTCGCGCACCCTTTGGTAGGCGAAGAACTGCACCTTGGCATCGATGGCCAGTTCGATGTCCTGGCCGTTCGCCGGGTCGAGCGCCGCGCCGATGTCGTCGACCACCCGGCCCAGCCTGTCCTTGACCACGCCACGCGAACCGTCCCTGCCCTGCAGGGCCGACTGGAACGCCAGCTCGATGCCTTCCTGCCCCTTGTCTTCGATGTCGGTGAAGCCCACCACGTGTGCCGCCGACTCACCCTCGGGATAGCGGCGACGGTACTCGCGCGTCTCGTACAGGCCCTTGACACCGAGGGCCTTGATCTGCGCCCACTGCTCGGGATCGATCTGCCGCCGGACCCAGGCGAAGTTGGCGCTGCCGCTGGCCAGACGGGCTTCGAAGTCGTGCGCGTCCATGCCGAGCAGCTTGAGCAGCTCACGCTTTTGCGCGGGCGTGGCCTCGAAGTCCTTCGGAATGGCCCACACGCTGGGCACGGGCACGCTGCTGGCCAGCAACAGGCCATTGCGGTCGAGGATGCGCCCGCGACTGGCGGGCACCTCGAGCGTGTGTGCAAAGCGTTTCTCGCCCTGCTTCTGGAAGAACTCGGCGTTGACCAGTTGCACATAGGCCGCGCGCCCGAGCAGCCCGACGAAGCCCAGCCCGACCAGCGCCACCACGAACCGACTGCGCCAGCCGGGCGTGCGCGCCGCCAGCAGCGGGCTGACGGCGTAGTTGACGTCGCGCGCGCTGCGGTGGGACTTGCGGCCGATCATCGCGTTCCCCCGGGAGCGGCGGCGTCGACGTCCGACGCCGCGCCCGTGCCCAGCGCCGGCGGCGCGCCGGCATCGACAGGGCGGCGCGCGGCGGTCGGTCCGGCCTGCGGGTCGACCACGTACATGGTGATGGCCGGGTTGAGGGTGCGCATGGCCAGTTTCTCGCGTGCCGTGCGTTCCACGCGCAGGCTGGTGGCCTGGGCCTGCCGCTCGGCTTCGAGTCGCTTGAATTCGCCCTCGAGCCGCAAGGCCTCGAGCTCGGCCTTGTGGATCTCGGCGAACAGTCGTCGCGCGTCGTAGGCACTGCGCACCAGCACCAGCGCACTGGCCACCACCAGCAGCAGCAACGCGATTTTGACCAGGCGCGTCATGGCGTCACCTCGGCGTCGGTGCGTTCGGCCACCCTCAGGATGGCCGAGCGCGCACGCGGGTTGGCCTGCACTTCGGCCGCTGCCGGGCGCACCCGGCCCAACGCGCGCAGCGGCATGGCGCGCTCGGGCGCGCAGGGCACGCGGCGGTCGACCACCTCGCGGCTGGCGCGGGCGATGAACTGCTTGACGATGCGGTCTTCGAGGGAATGGAAGCTGATCACGGCCAGGCGCCCTCCGGGTGCGAGCAGCGGTACAGCGGCGTTCAGGGCTTGCTCGAGTTCCTCGAGCTCAGCGTTGACGAAAATCCGAAGAGCTTGAAATGTGCGCGTTGCAGGGTCCTGGCCCGGCTCGCGGGTCTTGACCGCACGAGCCACGACTTCGGCCAGCTCCCGGGTGGTTCGAACAGGCCCCCCGCCTGTGCGGCGAGCCACAACCGCCTTTGCAATCGGAACAGCAAACCGTTCTTCGCCGTATTCACGAATCACCTCCGCAATCTGCCGCTCTGGGGCCCGGGCCAGGAAGTCCGCGGCGGTCTCGCCGCGGGTGGTGTCCATGCGCATGTCCAGCGGCGCGTCGTGCCTGAAGCTGAATCCACGTGCAGGGTTGTCGATCTGCGGCGAGCTCACCCCCAAGTCGAGCAACAGGCCATTGACGCGGGCAATGCCGCGCGCGGCCAGTTCGGTCGCCAGGGCGCTGAAGCCCGAGTGCACCACGCTGACCCGTGGGTCCTGTGCGGCCAGCGCAGCGGCCACGGCCACGGCCTCCGGGTCCTTGTCGAAGACCACCAGCCTGGCTTGCGGGTCCAAGCGGGCCAGCAATGCACGGCTGTGCCCACCGCGCCCGAAGGTGCCGTCCACGTACACCCCGTCGGGCTGGTTGACGATCGCATCGATCGCTTCGGCCAGCAGGACGGTGGTGTGTTGCCATGTCGTGCCGTGGGTCATCAGAAGACGAAGCTCTTGATGGCATCGGGCATCTCGCCGGACAGGATCTCCGCCTCGTGGACGGCGTATCGTTGGGCATCCCACAGCTCCAGCCGAGTTCCCATGCCCATCAGCAGGACGTCCCGCATCAGCCCCGCGGACGCACGCAGCTCAGGCGCCACCAGCAGGCGCCCGGCCGAGTCGATCTCCACCGGCTGCGCACTGCCCAGGAAGATGCGACGCCACTTGGTCGCTTCCCAGGGCAAGGTCATCAGCTTCTCGCGGAACTCCTCCCACACGGGGCGTGGACAGACCATCACGCAGCCGTCGGGATGGCGCGAAAGCGTGAGCTGGCCGTTGGCGTGGGTCATCAGCACCTCGCGATGGCGGGTGGGCACATTGATGCGCCCCTTCCCGTCCAGCGCGAGCGCAGACGTTCCCTCGAATTGATACGGCGACACTTTTTTCCACCACGCCCCACTAAGTGACACTTTATACGATGAAGTGGGGCGGGTCAACGACGCTCGACCCGGAAATTTCAACTAAATCAAGCACTTAGTAACGACTTTTCAAGCCGCCGACCCGTAAATAGCTAAGCAAAATAAGAACTTGCGCGGTGCATTGAAAGTGTTGCGTGAGCTGTGGCGCGTTACCGCGGGTGCTTGAAGATCGGGTTGGCGGGACCCCACGATGCCTGGCTGGCGCGCTCGTTGGGTCTGGCACTGCGGCGCACGCGCAAGCGGGTCTGCGCGTCCCGGGCCGCGACAGGTTCATGGGGGTGCGCCATCGCGGCGCCCGACGCGGTGCCGAAAGTCGTGCAGGCAGCGCGCGCGCCCGGCGTGCTGCCGGTCGGTCAGGTGCCGCCCGGACGGCCGTGCAAGCCGGCGGGCGAACGAGAGGCTGCGGGTGAGGCCCCGCGTCGATCAGTTCGATTGCTTGATCAGGCGGCCCGAGGCCGACTGGATCGGCCGGGCATTCATCGGGTACAGGTGCGCAAACACGCCGATCTGCTCGGGCGAGATCGGCACGGGCTGCTGCATCACCATCCACAGCACGCCCTCGCTGCACGGCGGCGTGGTCAGCGAGCCCATGTAGGTGTAGTAGCGCCGGTTTTCCGGCAGCAGCTGGTTCAGGTCGATGGGCAAGCGCGCCGGCAGCTCTTGGCCCTTTTCCAGCGGCAGGTTGTTCCACACCTGCTGCACCACGGCATGGGCGCTGCCGCGGTCAAGCAGCACGGCCACCACGGCGAGCCGCCCCTGAGTGTCCTTGTGGACCAGATGGGCGACCATGTCGAACTGGCGGCCATCGATGCGTTCCTCCGATGGCCGGTGGAAGTGAAACTGCACGAGGTCGTAACGCCGCCCCTGCACGTCGATGGCGTTGCCGGACTCGACATTGACCTGCACGGTATGGCCGTTGTCGATGACGCGGAAGGCCGTGGGCCGATAGTCGAACTGGATCGGATCCAGGTCGACCCGGATGCCGCCACGGATGTCGATGGGGCTCTGCCGCTGGCCGCTGCCGCAGGTGGCGAACTCGGGATTGAGCCGCGCCCAGGCCTCGGGGCCGCCCTGGCCGTCGTAGCCCCAGTGCAGGGCATGCCCGTCAGGCTTGTGCCCCGCTGCGGCCTTTTCGGCGCGCAGCCGGGCCACGAGGTCGGCCGTGCGGTCCGGTGCTGCCGCTTTGGGCTTGGGAGCCACGTGCGTCGCTTGCGCAGCCGGTTGAGCCGGGCCGTGCGCATCGGGCGCCTCGGCCTTGCTCGTCACCTGCATCACGTACGGTGACTTCGCCTGCGGTGCCTTGGCCGCGCCCAGTTTCTGCGCCAGGCGCTCGCGCAGCACGTCCATGGGGTCGGGCCCGGCCGGTGTGGCGTGCGCACCCGGCTGCTGGGTGGCGGCACCACCAGCGCCCGGCGCAACGGCGCCCTGCGCTTCATGGACCGCGCCCTTGCCCTGCGCGTGCTTGGTCGCCATGGGCTTGACCAGGCCCGCGCTTTCCGAGGCCATGGCGACGCTGCAGCCCAGCGCCAGCGCTGCGATGGCAACCAGGGACAGACGGACGGCAGGAAGGGTCGGATGGGGCATGGGCAGGCCTCGCTGTGCGTCGGGTAGCACGGGTGACCCGCGGTGCAAGCCCCGTCGTCACCGTTATCGGCGCAACACGGGCCCGACTTGAGGGCGCCGCCCGGCAACCGATCAGGTCGGACGGCGACGCACCCAGTACCAGGCCACCAGGCCGACGCTCATCAAACCCAGGGATGCCAATGCCAGGGCGACGGTGGAGTGCATGACCAGCGGCGCGACCACGCCGGCCACCACGCCGTTGGCGGCGCTGCCCACGCAGGCCTGCAGCGACGAGGCCATGCCGCGCCGCTCGGGAGCCAGGTCGAGCACCATCAGCGTGACCACCGGCACCATCAACGCCCAGCCGAACGCGAACAGCGCCACAGGCAGCAAGGCCCACCCCGGGTGTGGCGTCAGTGTGAGGTTGAGCCCCACGTTGACCAGCGACACGACCACCATCACGCTGAATCCCCAACGGATCTGTCGCCGTGGCGGCACCCGGCCGGCCAGGCGCCCGGAGATGAAAGCGCCGCACATGATGCCGCTGATGGTCATGCCGAAGAACCAGAAGAACTGCGTGGGTCCCATTCCGAGGTGCGTACCCAGCCACTCGGGCGCAGACAACACGTACAGGAACATGCCGTTGAAGGGCACGCCGCTGGCGAACACGAGCGCGATGAACCGCGCATTGCCCAGCAGCTCGGCGTAGCCGCGCATCAGGTGCATCGGGTGGAAGGACTGGCGCTGGCTGGCGTGCAGACTCTCGGGCAGCCAGCGCGCGTTGATCGCGATCAGCAGCAAACCCACGCCGGACAGGACCCAGAAGATCGAGTGCCAGCCCAGGTGCACGAACAGGAACCCGCCCATCACCGGCGCAATGGCCGGGGCCACGCCGAAGAAGATCGTGACCTGCGACATCACCCGCTGAGAGTCACTGGGCGGGAACATGTCGCGGATGATGGCGCGCGAAACCACGACGCCCGCGCCCGCCGACATGCCCTGCAACGCCCGGAACCCCACCAGCGCGCCGATGGACTCCGACATCGCGCAGCCCACGCTGGCCAGGGTGAACACCGTCAGGCCGGCCAGCACCACCGGCCGCCGGCCCAGCGCATCGGACAACGCGCCGTGGAACAGATTCATCAGTGCAAAGCCGAACAGGTAGGCACTGAGCGTCTGCTGCATCTGCGCCGGCGTGGCGCCCAGCGACTGCGCGATGCCCTGGAAGGCCGGCAGGTAGGTATCGATCGAGAACGGCCCCAGCGTGCCCAGGCATGCCAGAAGCATGGCCAGCGTCCAGCGCGGGCGTGGCCAGAGGTGGTTTGAATCGGGATGCATCGGGCGCTACTGGGGGAGTTCGGCGCGCCCGATCTCCGGATTCGTGTTCGCTTTCGGCGCTATGGAATGAAAAGTGTGAAGCAAGCCGATAGGCCGGATTCTGTGCGGCGCCGCTCCCTTGCGGGCGCGGCGTCGTGACCGCCATTCATCTGGGCCGGGGGTCGCCCACCCGGCTCGGTGCCACCTACCCGCCGGCTCCGCGGGCCACATCGATGCCGGCCTATTCGGTGTTGCTGCGCGTAGAGATTGCCCGTTTCACCCGAAGCGGGGCGAGGCCCCGCTTCGACTCGTCTCTGTTGCTCTGATCCTCACCTTGCGGTGGACAGCCGTTGGCTGCTACGCTGCCCTGTGCAGTCCGGACCTTCCTCCAGGGCCGCCTTTCGGCGCATCGCCCCAGCGGCGGTCTGGCTTGCTCCACCGTGCGATTATCGCGTTTGTCGCCCACTTCCTGCTGCGAGCATTGCCATGAAGGTCCACAACATCCTCGCCACCATCGGTGGCACTCCCCACATCCGCATCAACCGGCTTTTCGGCGATGCCCAGGTCTGGGTGAAGTCCGAGCGCAGCAACCCCGGCGGCTCCATCAAGGACCGCATCGCGCTGGCCATGGTCGAGGATGCCGAGCGCAGCGGCGCGCTCCAGCCCGGCGGCACCATCATCGAACCCACTTCCGGCAACACCGGCATCGGCCTGGCCATGGTGGCGGCCGTCAAGGGTTACAAGCTGGTGCTGGTGATGCCCGACAGCATGAGCATCGAGCGCCGCCGCCTGATGCTGGCCTACGGCGCCAGCTTCGACCTCACGCCGCGCGAGAAAGGCATGAAGGGTGCCATCGCGAGGGCCGAGGAATTGCGGGTGCAGACCCCGGGGGCCTGGATTCCGCAGCAGTTCGACAACCCGGCCAACTTCGAGGTGCACGCGCGCACCACCGCCCAGGAGATTGCCGCCGACTTCCCCGAGGGTCTGGACGTGCTCATCACCGGCGTGGGCACCGGCGGCCACATCACCGGCTGCGCCCAGGTGCTCAAGAGCCTGTGGCCCCAGTTGAAGGTGTACGCGGTGGAGCCGACGCAGTCGCCGGTCATCTCCGGCGGCCAGCCGGCCCCGCACCCCATCCAGGGCATCGGCGCGGGGTTCATCCCGAAGAACCTGAAGACCGAACTGCTCGACGGCGTGATCCAGGTCGATGCCGAGCCCGCGCGCGAGATGGCTCGACGTTGCGCCCGCGAAGAAGGCCTGCTCGTGGGCATCTCCAGCGGCGCCACGCTCGCGGCCATCGCCAAGAAGCTGCCGGAACTGCCCGCCGGCAGCCGCGTGCTGGGCTTCAACTACGACACCGGCGAGCGCTACCTGTCGGTCGAGGGCTTCCTGCCCGGTTGAGGGCGCCACGCGAGCAGCACGCCTACCGCGTCGCCGGCAGCCAGCCCAGGCCCCTGGCGTGCAGGCTCTGCACGTACAGCCGATCGCGGGTCTCGGTGACGGCGGTGGTCTCGGGATAGGTGCCGCCCGGGTCTTGCAGGTCGGCGACGATGCGGCCGTCTTCGGTGAAGGCGATCACATGGCCGTAGGCCTTGGGCACGGGCCACAGCGCGCGCGGCAGGCGCAGCGTGATTGCGCGCAGCCAGGGCTTGCCGGCCATGGCGTCGATGGTCGGGTTGCGTGGTTTGGCCAGGCCCAGCCAGATGCGACCGTCGAGGCCGCGCATGAGGTTGTCGGGATAGCCGGGCAGGTTGTCCAGCAGCACACGGGCCTGCGGTGAGGGGCGCGCCAGATCGAGCCTGTCGGCGTCGACAGCGATCGCCCACACCCGGTACTTGCCGGTCTCGTTGACGTACAG
Organism: Aquabacterium sp.; assembly: GCA_023150345.1. Lineage (GTDB taxonomy): Bacteria > Pseudomonadota > Gammaproteobacteria > Burkholderiales > Burkholderiaceae_C > Pseudaquabacterium. The sequence continues at coordinate 22,580 of JAKLLB010000034.1, read as the reverse complement.
CAGTCGCTGGTCGAGGCTGAGCGCCACGCCGTTGGCAAACGACAGCCCCTGGGCGACGACGCGGGTGCGCCCGCTCGCCGGATCGTGCTCGAGGACCCGGCCGGTCGACGACTGCTCGATGATGTCGAGCACGCTGGCCTCGAACGTGCCGCCCCACTGCGCCGGGGCGAATCGCGTGGAAGCATCGCTGAAGTAGATGCGCCCATTGCGGGCCACCACCACCGCATCTGCATAGCGGATAGGTTGACCGTCCACCTGGTCGGCCAGGACCACCACCTGCCGGTCCGCACCGATGGCCAGCAGGCCCTTCACCGCATCGGCCGCAATCATCCGGCCCTGCGCGTCGAAGTCGAAACCCAGCACCCGCCCGCCGCTGTGGGCCCACGCCTCGCGCCCGCTGCCATCGGCGTTCATGCGAAGGATGCGGCCACTGGCCACCGCGGCATAGAGCTTGCCGTCCGGCCCGATCGCGATGTGCTCGGGTCCTTCCTCGCCGCCAAGGTCGATCATCTTCAGGCCGGCCAGGCGCTGGTTGGGCGCATGCGGTCCGGCATAGCCCGGTGCCGCCGGTGCTGTCCAGGTCACGGGCTCCACGGGCACGGGCCACGCCAGCAGGTAAGCGACGAGTGCAGCCAGCAGGGCGGCGACCATCACGACGATGCGTTTCATACGAGACTCCCGCGCGCGGCGTTCGTCGGGCCGCATCGGCGCCGACTGTGTCACGCAGTGTGGGTGGCGGCTGTCGCCGAGGGGTCAAGTCAGGCCAACCGCCAGGCCAGCGTGTCGCCACCGCGCAAGGGCTTGAGCTCGGCGTCGCCGAAGGCGATGCGCTCCGGCACAGGCTGGGACTGGCGCACCAGCGTCACGGTGCCCTGGTTGCGCGGCATGCCATAGAAGGCCGGGCCGTTGAAGCTGGCGAAGGCTTCGAGCCGGTGCAGCGCGCCGGCGCTGTCGAAGGCCTCGGCGTAGAGCTCCAGCGCAGTGAGCGCGGTGAAGCAGCCCGCGCCGCACACCGAGGCCTCCTTCAGCGCGGCCGCGTGCGGCGCGCTGTCGGTGCCGAGGAAGAACCTGGCGCTGCCCGAGGTGGCCGCCGCCACCAGTGCCTGGCGGTGGACTTCGCGCTTGAGCACCGGCAGGCAGTAGTAGTGCGGTCGCAGCCCGCCCATGAACAGCGCGTTGCGGTTGTACAGCAGGTGGTGGGCGGTGATGGTGGCCGCGGTGTGCGGCCCGGCCTCGGTCACATACTGCGCCGCCTCGCGCGTGGTGATGTGCTCGAACACCACCTTCAGCTCGGGGAAATCGCGCCGCAGCGGCTGCATCACGCGGTCGATGAACACCGCCTCGCGGTCGAACACATCCACCGACGGGTCGGTGACCTCGCCGTGCACCAGCAGCGGCAAGCCGGCGCGCTGCATGGCGTGCAGCGTCGGGTAGGTCTTGCGGATGTCGGTGACACCGGCATCGCTGTTCGTCGTTGCGCCGGCGGGGTAGAGCTTGACGGCGACCACGCCCGCAGCGCGCGCACGAGCGATCTCGTCGGGCGCGAGTTCGTCGGTGAGGTACAGCGTCATCAGCGGCTCGAACGCCAGCCCCGCCGGCAGCGCCGCAAGGATGCGCTGGCGATAGGCCTGCGCCGCCGCGGCGGTGGTGACCGGCGGCTTCAGGTTGGGCATGACGATCGCGCGGCCGAACTGGCGCGCCGTGCACGGCAGCACCGCCGCCAGCGCAGCACCATCGCGCAGATGCAGGTGCCAGTCGTCCGGACGGGTGAGGGTCAGAGTGGTGGTGGCCGCTGTGTCCATGCGACATTCTGGCACCGGGTGGTTCCCGCGCAGTGTTCAGCGGCGCAGGAACTCCCACAGCGCCTGGGCCGCCGCCTTGGAGTGGCGCGCCACATCCGGACGCTCGCGGTACATGCGCACTTCCATCGTCAGCTCGCCCACACCGGGTGGTGCCGCGGGCACCAGCCGCCGGGCCTTGAGCTCCTTGCGCACCGAGCTGCCAGGCAGGAAGGCCAGCCCGTGTCCCTCGAGTGCCATGGCCTTGAGGCCCTCGGCCATGTCGGTCTCGAAGACCGTCTCGAGATTGGGCGGCGCGGACATCTGGCGGATGATCTGCTCGACCATGTGGCCGATGTAGGCGCCCGCCGCATAGGCCAACAGCGGCACCGGGCCGCTGGCACCGAGCCGGAACATCGGCTGGCCCTCGCCGTCGGCCTTGGCATAGGCCGCCAGCGTCTCCTGGCCCAGCGAGATCATCTCGTAGCGGTCAGGGCTGAGTTGCAGGGGGTGGGAGGCGTGGTGGTAGGCGATCAGCAGGTCGCAGCCGCCTTCGGTCAGCCGCAGCACGGCATCGTGCACGTTCAGCGCGATCAGGCGGGTCTTGATCGAGCCGAACCGCCGCCGCAGGTCCATCAGCCAATGCGGGAAGAAGGTGAACGCCATCGTGTGCGGCACCGCGAATTCCACGACGTCTTGCCCGCTGGCGCGATGCGAGCGCATCAGGTTGCGCGCCGACTGCAGGGTCGACAGGACCTCGAGCGCCTGCCCGTGCAGTGTCTCGCCGGCTGGTGTGAGCCGCGTGGGATAGGCCGAGCGGTCGACCAGGTCGATGCCGGCCCAGGCTTCCAGCGCCTGGATGCGACGCGAGAACGCCGGCTGCGTGACGTGGCGCAACTGCGCCGAACGCGAGAAGCTGCGCGTCTCCGCGAGGCTGACGAAATCCTCGAGCCACTTCGTTTCCACGGCGGGAAGTCTAATCCTCGGCCGACTGCTGCAGCCGCCACATCTGCGCATAACGACCGTCGGCCGCCAGCAGATCGGCGTGGCGACCGCGCTCGGCCACGCGGCCATGCTCGAGCACGACGATCTCGTGCGCATCGGCCACGGTGGACAGCCGGTGCGCGATCACCAGAGCGGTCTTGCCCTGAGCCGCGCTCTTGAGCTCGGCCTGGATGGCCCGCTCGTTGGCCGAATCGAGCGCCGAGGTGGCCTCGTCGAAAATCAGCACCGGTGGGTTCTTCAGCAACGTGCGCGCAATCGCCACGCGCTGCTTTTCACCGCCGGACAGCTTGAGCCCGCGTTCGCCCACCACGGTGTCGTAGCCCTTGGGGGTGGAGGCGATGAAGTCGTGGATGTGCGCCGCCCGTGCTGCGGCCTGCACCTCGTCGGTGTTGGCGCCGGCGCGCCCATAGGCAATGTTGTAGCCCACGGTGTCGTTGAACAGCACCGTGTCCTGCGGCACGA
>JAKLLB010000034.1:0-19325 GCA_023150345.1 Aquabacterium sp. | reverse complement strand
TCCTGGCCATCGATCGTGATGCGCCCACCGCCGACGTCGTAGAAGCGATAGAGCAGGCGCGCCAACGTGCTCTTGCCCGCACCGGATGGTCCGACCACGGCCACCGTCTTGCCCGCGGGGATTTCGAAGCTCACGTCGTGCAGGATCGGGCGCGCCGGATCGTAGGCGAACGAGACCTGCTCGAAGCGCACCGTGCCCTCGGGCACCGCCAGCGCCGGCGCACCAGGGGCATCGGCCACCTCGCGCTCACGCTCGAGCAGCGTGAACATGCGGTCGAGGTCGGTGAGGCTTTGCTTGACCTCGCGGTACAGCACGCCCAGGAAGTTCAGCGGGATGTACAGCTGGATCAGGAAGGCGTTGACCATCACCAGGTCGCCCAGCGACAACCGACCCTCGACCACGCCCGTCGTGGCGCGCCACAGCATCGCCACCAGGCTCAGCGCGATGATCAGCTGCTGGCCGGTGTTCAGCAGCGACAGCGTCGACTGCGACTTCACCTGCGCGCGGCGGTAGGCCTCCAGCCCCTCGTCGTAGCGCCGAGCCTCGAAGTCCTCGTTGTTGAAATACTTGACCGTCTCGTAGTTCAGCAGCGCGTCGATGGCCCGGGTGTGCGCCCGGCTCTCGAGCTCGTTCATTTCGCGCCGGAAGTGGGTGCGCCACTCGGTGATGGCCACCGTGAACACGATGTAGAGCACCAGTGCGGACAGCGTGATCCACACATAGCCGGCGTCGAAGCGCCAGCCCAGCACGCCCAGTACCAGCGCCACCTCCACCAGCGTGGGCACGATGGTGTACAGCGAATACGACACCAGCGACTGCAGCGCCCGCGTGCCGCGCTCGAGGTCGCGCGACAGGCCACCCGTCTGGCGCTCGAGGTGGAAGCGCAGGCTCAGCGCATGCAAGTGGCGAAACACGGCCAGCGCGATCTCGCGCGATGCGCCGAAAGACACCTTGGCAAACACCAGCTCGCGCAGCTCGGTGAGCAGCGACGTGGCCAGGCGCAACCCCGCGTAGGCCAGCAGCAGACCTGCCGGCACCACCAGTACCGCACGCGGGTCGCCAGGCGAGATGTCCAGCGCATCGACCAGGTGCTTGAGCAGCACCGGCACGCCCACATTGGCCACCTTGGCGCCCAGCAGGAACGCCAGCGCCAGCGCCACCCGCCAGCGGTAGTGCCACAGGTAGGGCAGAAGCTTGTGCAGCGTCTGCCAGTCGGAGCGGGGCGCAGCGGCAGTGGCGGTGTTCGGCAGTGGCAGGGCGATGTGACGGCGCATCGGGTCGGGCGGATGTGAATGGCCCAGGGGTGGACTGTGGACGAAGGGCTGGCGTGAACCCGCGGCGCGCTGCGGGGTGGACAATCGGAGCGTCCGGGCCGATCGCCCGGGACGACATGCCGATGAACACCACTCCCGCCAGCACGACCCCGACGGCATTGACCGGCCCCCTGAGTTTGCCCGATGGCAGCGAACTGGTGCTGCGGGTGATGCCCATGCCCGCAGACGTCAACGGCAACGGCGATGTCTTCGGCGGCTGGCTGATGGCCCAGGTCGACCTGGCCGGCGCCGTGCTGCCCATGCGCGTGGCCAAGGGCCGCGTCACCACGGTCGCGGTCAACGAGTTCATTTTCAAGCAGCCGGTCTCCGTGGGCGACCTGGTGAGCTTCTACGCCCGTATCGACCGCATCGGCCGCACCTCGCTGACCGTGCATGTCACCGTGATCGCCGAGCGCAACCCGGCCGATCCGCACGTGGTGAAGGTGACCGAGGCCAACCTCACCTACGTGGCCATCGACAACGAGGGCAAGCCGCGGCTGGTGCCGCGGGATTGATCTGCGCTGCCAGCAGACGACCCGCACGCATGTGCGCGCGGCGGGTCCGGGTCCAGATGACCGAGACGTTGCTCTTGCACCTCCAGCCACTGCAGCGCACGATCGGCGACTAGCGGGTGTTCAGTCGCTGAACACCCGCTTGCCCATTGGCGGCACACGCTCGCCGCAGCGCGCGGGATCACCATGACTTGCGTCAACGCCCGGCGACTGTTAAACCCTCACCCGTGTCACAGCCGCAAGGAGTCAGGCGATGAATCCGCTCTTCCGCCCTGTGGCCCAGATCGCTCGGCGCTGGTCACTGGGGGTGTTGCTGGGCATTGCCTGGCTGTTCGCGGCATTGCCGCTGCTCGCGCTGTGGGCGGGCTGGGGCGTGGGCGGCGTGTTCGCAGCCGTGGGACTGCTGCTGTCGATGTACATGCTGGCCGCAGTGGCCGCGGTGGTGCGGGCCGGCGCCGAGTCGCTGCGCAGCGGCATCGCCCAGGCCGCTGCTGGCGACCTGCGTGGCAGCGCCGCCGAAGCGCCGCAGGTGGCGGCGCTGGCCGAGGCCAGCCGCGGCATCGAGGCGATGATGCGCACCCTGTCGTCGCTGGTGGCGCGCATCCGCAGCAGTGCCGCCCTGATCACCATGGACACCGGTAAGCTGGCCGCGGAGAGCCGCGAGTTGTCGGCGCGCACCGAGCAGCAGGCGGCGGCGCTGGAACAGACCTCGGCCAGCGTGGAACAGCTCAGTGCCGCGGTGCAGGCCAATGCCGACGCGTCGGACGAAGCCGCGCGCCTGGCGCGCGAGGTCGAACGCACTGCCAACGGTGGCACCGAGGCCATGGCCGCGGCGATGCAGGCCATCGCCGGCATCGAACGCCACTCGGCGCGCGTGGCCGAAGTGGTGGGCGTGATCGACGCGCTGGCCTTCCAGACCAACCTGCTGGCCTTGAATGCCGCGGTGGAGGCAGCCAACGCCGGCGAGGCCGGACGCGGCTTCTCGGTGGTGGCCGCCGAGGTGCGGCAGCTGGCCCAGCGCAGCGCCGCCTCGGCCGCCGAGATCCGGCAACTGGTCGATCAGTCCACCGGCCAGGTGGCCGCCGGCAGCGCACAGATCGAGCGCGTGCGGGAGGTGTTCGCACGCATCGCCCGCGAGGTGACGGCGCTGACGGCGCAGGTGGCCCACATCAGCTCGGCCACGCGCGAACAGGCCAGCGGACTGGCGCAGGTGAGCCAGGCCGTCACCAACGTCGACGGCATCACGCAGCAGAACGCCCACATGGCGCACCTGGCGCGCTCGGCCAGCGAGCTGCTGGCCGAGCGCACGCAGGCCCTGGCCGCGGCGGTGACGCGCATGCAGCTGCGCCAGGGCAGCGCCGACGAAGCGCGCGCACTGGTCGAGCGGGCGCAGGCGCTGGCCCGCCAAGCCGGTGTGGCCGCTGCGTTGGCGCGCTATCGCGAATCGGCCGCCGAGTTCCGCGATCGCGACTTGTATGTCTTCGTCTTCGATCGCAACGGCGTCTACCAGGCCATCGGCGGCGAACCCAAGGGCACGGGCAAGCGCCTGGCCGACGTGCCGGGCATCGACGCGGCACGCTTGGTGGCCGACGCCTTTTCGGCTGCGGCTGCCGGCGGCGGCTGGGTCGAGTACACCGCCCTGAACCCGGTCAGCGGTCAGGTGCTCGAAAAGATGTCGTGGGTGGTGCCGCTGGGCAACGACCTGGTGCTGGGCTGCGGCATCTACAAGGACGCCAGCGCGTAGCCGCGTCCGCCTCTGGCGTTCAGTCGACGAAGAAGTCGGGCAGCAGATCGCGCGTGCCCGGCACCACCGCATAGCGCTCGAAATCGGTAACGCCGTGCTCGGCCAGCAGCGCGTCGTCGATGAAGAAGTTTCCGCTGGTGGTGCGGGCATCGCTGGTGAGGATGAGGTGCGCGGCGTCGGCCATGATCTCGGGGCGGCGGCACTTGCAGCGGTCGATGCCGGGGATCATCTGCAGCGCGGCGGTATCGATCGCGGTGCGCGGCCACAGGCTGTTCACGGCAATTCCATGTCCGCGGAACTCGCGCGCATGACCCAGCGTGCACATGCTCATGCCGTACTTGGCCATCGTGTAGGCCACATGCGGCGCGAACCAGTGATCGCGCATGCTGAGCGGCGGCGACAGGTTGAGCACGTGCGGGTTGCGTCCGGCCTTGGCGGAGTCGATCAGCGCGGGCAAGCAGGCCTGGGTACAGCAATAGGTGCCCCGCGCGTTGACGCCCATCATCAGGTCGAAGCGCTTCATCGGCGTGGCCGCCGTCGGCGTGAGGCTGATCGCGCTGGCGTTGTTGACGAGGATGTCGATGCCACCGAAGCGCGCGCAGGCCGCTGCCACGGCGGCGGCCACCGCCGCCTCGTCGCGGATGTCGGTGGGCACCGCCAGCGCCTGGCCGCCGGCGGCCTCCACCTCGGCGGCCGCGGCGGGCAGCGTGCCCGGAAGCTTGGGATTGGGCTCGACGGTCTTGGCCAGCAGCACCAGGTTGGCGCCGTCGCGCGCGGCGCGCTTGGCGATCTCCAATCCAATGCCGCGCGAGGCGCCAGTGACCAGCAGGGTCTTGCCTGCGAGCGTACGGTTCATCCGGTTTCTCCTGTCGAAGTCTGCGAGGCGAATTCGGGTTGGGGCAACACGTGCCGCACGATGTGCGCCGCCAGCGCATCACCCCACAGCCGATACACCGGTGCGCCGGGGTGGAAGCCGTCGGCGGCCAGCATTGCCGGGTCCAGCGGCAGGTCCATCTGCACCAGCGAGGCATCGCGCTGCGTCTGCGCCCACAGCGCCAGCGCGCGGCCATGGGCGAACGCATCACGCCCGACCACCCAGCGCAGCGGTTGCGGCAATCCGGCGAAGCGGTGCATGGGCGGCAGCGGCGTGAACACCGCGTGGCGCACGCCGCTGCGCTCGCGCAGCGCACGCATCAATGCAGTGCGCGCGGGGAGCGCGCGTCGCGGGGCCACCTGGTCGATCACGTCGTTGACGCCGGTGACCACCACCGCGAGCTCGGCCGGCCGCGGCGGCTGCTCGTCCAGCAGGGCAAGCGCCCCGGCGCTGGTCACGCCCGAGCGGGCCACCAGCCGCCAGCGCACACGTCGACCCGCGTGCCGGGCGAGCGCGCGGCTCAGGCAGCCAGCCAGTGCGTCGTCCTGCGTGTCCACGCCGACACCGGCGGCCGACGAGTCACCCAGGATGAGCAGGCCCAGTTCGGCACCCTGACCCACGGCCCCCTCGCGCGCACCCGAGGCCTCGGGCAGGCGCGGCAGGCGTCGGCGCGTGTGCACCGCCTGCGCCAGCAACAGCGGGGCAAGGGCGAGCTTCAGCGCGAGCGGCACACGCGGCGGGCTATCTGGTCCGGCCATGTCGGCTCGGCGGCCATCAGAACTTCGAAAAGTCAGGCTTGCGCTTCTGGAAGAAGGCCTGGAAGGCCTCCATCGCCTCGGGGCTGCGCAGGCGCGCGCCGAAGATCTCGGCCTCGGTGCGCATCACCTGTTGCAGCTGGTCCTTCAGCGGCGCGCGCATCAGGCGCTTGGCATCGCGCACCGCACCGGGCGGCAGCGCGTTGAAGCGCTCGGCCATGCGGCGGGCGTGGCCCACCACTTCGCCGGCAGGCAACACGGCGTTGGCGATGCCGCAGTCCACGGCATCGGCACCGGTGAAGGGCTCGCCCAGCATCAGCTTCTCTGCGGCGCGCACATGACCCATCAGTTGAGGCAACACCAGGCTGGAGGCGTACTCGGGCACCAGGCCCAGGCTGACGAAGGGCATCGCCAAGCGGGCCTCGTCGCTGACGTAGACGAAGTCGCAATGCAGCAGCATCGTCGTGCCGATGCCCACAGCCACGCCGGTGACGGCGGCCACCACCGGCTTGTCGCAGTCGAGCAGCGCCTGCATGAACTGGAACACCGGCGAATCCATGCCCTGCGGCGGGCGCTGCATGAAGTCCTCGAGGTCGTTGCCCGAGGTGAACATGCCCGGCTGGCCGGTGATGAGCACCGCGCGCACGCCGGCGTCCGACACGGCCGCGCGCAGCGCGTCGGCCATGGCCTGGTACATCGCCAGCGTCAGCGCGTTCTTCTTCTCGGGGCGGGCGATCTCGATGGTGGCCACGCCGTTGAGGGTGGCGGTGCGGATGGTCATGGTGTCTCCTGTTTCGGGGTGGTGTGTGTCAGGCCAGGAAGCCCTGCACCCGCGGCCACAGCGTGCCTTCGAACTGCGGGCGGAAGAAGCCGAAGTGGCCGATGCGGCGCACGCCGATGTGCTCGGGCGCGATGCGCTGCATGGTGCGTGGCGCGCCGGCGTAGAAGCCGTGCAGCGACTCGATGTTGCGCGCCGACATGAACTCGTCGTCGGTGAAGCTCAGGCTGAGGATGGGCGTATCGATGGCCGCGTAACGTTCGCGCAATGGCTCACCCCCCTCGCCCATCAGGTAGTCGCGATGCAGACACCAGCGGCGCCACTGGCGCATGACGCCCGCAGGCAGGTCGCCGACCATGTTCAGCCGCTTGCCCGGAAAGTAGCCCGCCAGCGGCAGCACCACCGGCACGATGAAGTACCACAGCGACCACACCATCCGGCGCAGCTGCGGCGCGTTGTCGCGCCAATAGCCGCTGCCTGCGCCCACGGTGACCAGGCGCTGCACCCGCTCGCGACCGGGCACCAGACCGAAGATCTGGCCGCCCAGGCTGTGGCCCAGCCAATGGATGGGCACCTGCGGGCCGAACAGGCCGGCCAGGTGCGCCAGGGCCGCGGCGGCGTCGCGCTCGGCCCAGGTGCGGATGTCGGCCTCGAAGCCGCGCAGCGAGCGCGCATGCGCGGCCGGGCGCGAATCGCCCATGCCGCGGTAGTCGAAGGTGAGCACGGCGTAGCCCTGCCCGGCCATCCAGCCCGCGAACTCGGCGTAGTAGCGCTGCGGCACGCCCATCGCCGGGGCGATGAGCAGCGCCGCGCGTGCCTGCGCCGGGTCACCGTACAGCGCGCCGCCGAGCGCATGGCCGTCGGTCGCGGTGATGGCCACCGGCGTCATGGCGCTGTGCCCGTCAGAGCGCCTCGAAGATGCCTGCAGCGCCCTGGCCGGTGCCCACGCACATGGTCACCATGCCGTACTTGAGCTGGTGCCGGCGCAGCGCATGGACCACCGTGGCCGCACGAATGGCGCCGGTGGCGCCCAGCGGATGGCCCAGGGCAATGGCGCCACCCATCGGGTTGACCACCGCCGGGTTCAGGCCCAGCGTGTTGATCACGGCGAGCGACTGTGCGGCAAAGGCTTCGTTCAGTTCGATCCAGCCCAGGTCGTCCTGCTTCAGGCCGGCGTAGCGCAGCGCCGCCGGAATGGCCTCGATCGGGCCGATGCCCATGATTTCGGGCGGCACACCGCGCGACGCGAAGCTGACGAAACGCGCGAGCGGCTTGAGGTCGAACTGCTTGACAGCCTTCTCGCTGGCCAGGATCAGGCAGCCGGCGCCGTCGCTGGTCTGCGAGCTGTTGCCTGCCGTCACGGTGCCCAGGCCGGTGGCCTGGCCGCCCGGCGTCTTGGCGCTGGCGAAGACGGTGCGCAGCTTGCCCAGGGCTTCGAGCGTGGTGTCGGCCCGCGGGCCCTCGTCCAGCGCCACGGTGCGGGTCTTCAGCTTCACTTCGCCGGTGGCCAGGTCGGGCAGGCGGTCGGTCACCTCGACCGGCACGATCTCGTCGGCGAACTCGCCGGCCTGCTGCGCCCGGATGGCCCGCAGGTGCGACTGCAGGGCGAACTCGTCCTGCGCCTGGCGGCTGACCTTCCACTGCTGCGCCACCTTCTCGGCGGTCAGGCCCATGCCGTAGGCGATGCCCACGTTTTCATCACGCGCGAACACAGCCGGGTTGAACGAGGGCTTGTTGCCGCTCATCGGCACCATGCTCATGCTTTCCGCGCCGCCGGCGATCATCACCTCGGCCTCGCCCACGCGGATGCGGTCGGCGGCCATCTGCACCGCGGTCAGGCCCGAGGCGCAGAAGCGGTTGACGGTGACGCCGCCCACGCTATTGGGCAGCCCGGCCAGCAGCGCCGCGACGCGCGCGACGTTCAGGCCCTGCTCGCCCTCGGGCATGGCGCAGCCGATGATGGCGTCTTCGATGGCCTTGGGGTCGAGCCCGGGCACCTGCTTCAGCGCGCCCTGGATCGCGGCGACCATCAGGTCGTCGGGGCGGGTGTTGCGGAAGAAGCCACGGTGCGAGCGGCCGATGGGCGTGCGCGCGGCCGCGACGATGTAGGCCTCTTGAACTTGCTTGCTCATGTCAGGTGCTCCAGATCAGTTGCGCACGGGCTTGCCGGTCTGCAGGAAGCCCATCACCCGCTCCTGGGTGGCGGGGTGCTCGAGCAGCGCGCAGAAGCGCTGGCGCTCGAGCGTCATCAGGTATTCCTCGCTGACCAGGCTGCCGGCGTCGACCTCGCCGCCGCAGACCACCTCGGCGATCAGGCTGGCGATGTGGTAGTCGTGCTTGCCGATGAAGCCGCCGTCGCGCATGGCGACGAGCTGCGCCTTGATGGTGGCGATACCCGAACGTCCGGCCACCGGGATCAGCGCCTTCAGCGGCGCACGCCAGCCGGCGTCGGCCATGGCCCTGGCCTGGCTGATGGCCACGTGCAGCAGTTCGTCCTTGTGGGCGACGACGACATCGCTGTCCAGCAGGTAGCCCAGCTTGCGGCTCTCGAGCGCGCTGGTGCCCACGGTGGCCATCGCCGCGGCCTGGAAGCCGTCCTTCACGAAGGCGAGGTAATCGGTGTTGCCCATGGCCAGCGCCTTCTCGGCACCACGGCGCGCGATGTAGGTCAGGCCGCCGCCGGCGGGCAGCAGGCCCACGCCCACTTCAACCAGGCCGACATAGCTCTCCATGTGGGCGACGCGCTTGGCGCAGGCCACCGCGATCTCGCAGCCGCCGCCCAGCGCCACGCCACGCACGGCCGCCACGGTAGGCACGCCGGCATAGCGCACGCGCAGCAGCGCGTCCTGCAGCTTCTTGACCTCAGGCGCGATCGCCTTGGCGCCGCCCTTCATGAAAGTGGGCAGCATGGCCTCGAGGTTGGCGCCGGCGGAGAACGGCTCGTCGGGCGACCAGATCACCAGGCCCTGGTACTTGGCTTCGGCCAGCTCCACCGCCTTGACCAGGCCGTCGACCACGCCCGGGCCGATGGTGTGCATCTTGCCCGTGAGCGTGACGATCAGCACCTGACCGTCGAGCGTCCAGGCGCGCAACTCGTCGTTCTTGAACTCCTCGGTGCCGGCACTGGCCGGCGACGCCGCACCCTCGCCCAGCAGCGACTCGGGGAAGTGCTGGCGCGCATAGACCGGCAGTGCCGAGCGCGGCAGGTACTTGCCTTCGGCCGCACTCCAGGATCCCTGGGGCGTGTGCACCCCCTGCTCGGCCACCGGGCCTTCGAACACCCAGGCCGGCAGCGGCGCGGCGCACAGCGCCTTGCCGGCGTCGATGTCTTCCTTCACCCACTGCGCCACCTGCTTCCAGCCGGCTTCCTGCCACAGCTCGAACGGGCCTTGCTTCATGCCGAAGCCCCAGCGCATGGCCAGGTCGACTTCACGCGCCGAGTTGGCGATATCGGCCAGGTGCACCGCGACGTAGTGGAAACCGTTGCGCAGGATGGCCCACAGGAACTGCGCCTGCGGATTGCTTGATTCGCGCAGCAGCTTCAGGCGCTCGGCGACGGGCTTCTTCAGGATGCGCGCCACGATCTCGTCGGCCTTCTTGCCGCCGGCCACGTAGTCGCCCTGGGCCAGGTCGAAACGCAGGATGTCCTTGCCCACCTTCTTGTAGAAGCCCGCGCCCGACTTCTGACCCAGCGCGCCGGCGGCGATGAGCTGGGCCACCGCCGCGGGGGTGGCATAGCTGCCGAAGAAGGGGTCGGCCTGCAGGTTGTCCTGCATCGTCTTGACGACATGGGCCATGGTGTCCAGGCCCACCACATCGGCGGTGCGGAAGGTGCCCGAGCTGGCGCGGCCGAGCTTCTTGCCGGTCAGGTCGTCGACCACGTCGTAGGTCAGGCCGAAGTTCTCGGCTTCCTTGATGGTCGAGAGCATGCCGGCGATGCCCACGCGATTGGCCACGAAGTTGGGCGTGTCCTTGGCGCGCACCACGCCCTTGCCCAGCGTGGTGGTGGCGAAGGTCTCGAGCTGATCGAGGATGCCGGCCTGCGTGGTCGGCGTCGGGATCAGCTCGACCAGCTGCATGTAGCGCGGCGGGTTGAAGAAGTGGATGCCGCAGAAGCGCGGCTTGATCGACTCGGGCAGCGCCGCCGCAAGCTGGGTGATCGACAGCCCTGAAGTGTTGGAGGCCACGATCGCATGCGGCGCGACGAACGGAGCGATCTTGGTGTAGAGGTCCAGCTTCCAATCCATGCGCTCGGCGATCGCCTCGATCACCAGATCGCATTCCTTGAGCAGGTCCAGGTGCTCCTCGTAGTTGGCCGCCTGGATGAACGCCGCCTCGTCGGCCACGCCGATCGGGCTGGGTTTCAGCTTCTTCAGCCCCTCGATCGCCTTGGTGGCGATGCCGTTCTTGGCACCTTCCTTGGCCGGCAGATCGAAGAGGATGACCGGCACCCGCACGTTGACCAGATGCGCCGCGATCTGCGCGCCCATCACGCCGGCGCCGAGCACGGCCACCTTGCGCACATTGAACTTGCTCATGGTTACTCCAGGAAGGTGGATCACTCCACGCGGATCCACTGTTGATTTCGGTAGAACGGGCCGATGTAGCCCCGCACTTCGAGCTTCTTGCCGCCGTCCAGCGGCTTCAGGCGCAGGCGGTAGACCTTGCCGTTGTTGGGGTCGAGGATGTCGCCGCCCTCCCAGTGCTCCTTGCCTTCATCGGGCTTGGCATTGCGGATGATCGTCATGCCGACGACCGGTTTGTCCTTGCGTTCGTCGGCGCACTTGTCGCACTTGGAGTCCTGCTTGGCCGGATCGAGGATCTTCTCGATACGCCCGGTGAGCGCACCGCCGGCTTCGGTGATGCGCACATACGACTTTTCCTGCTTGGTCTCGTCGTCGATGGTCTTCCACAGGCCCACCGGTGTGGTCTGGGCAAGGGCCAGCCCTGTGGCCAGGGTCAGGGCGGCGGCAGCGACTACCTTCATCATGATGCGGGTCTCCTCGGTTGAATGAAACCCCGCGAGCTTAGAACAAGGCCTCGTCCATCGCCATCAGCGGTGCCACGCCGGCACGCGCCGAGCGGATCAGGCCGGCGGTCTCGGGCAGCAGCTTGACGAAGTAGAAGCGTGCCGTATGCAGCTTGGCCGTGTAGAAGGGATCCCCCGATCCCTGCTTGGCCAACGCCACCTTCGCCATGCGGGCAAAGAAGTATGCGAAGCACAGATGCCCGACCACGCGCAGGTAGTCCACCGCGGCGGCACCCACCTCGTCGGCGTTGCCGAAGGCCTTCATGCCCAGCTCCTGCGTGAGCTTGGTGACCTTGTCACCCAGGTCGGACAGCGGGTTGATGAACTCCTGCATCGCCTCGTTGGTGCCCTCGTCTTCGACGAAGGCGGCGATCAGCTTGCCGAACTTCTTGAGCTTGGCACCGTTGTCACCCAGCACCTTGCGGCCCAGCAGGTCGAGCGATTGCACGGTGTTCGTGCCCTCGTAGATCATGTTGATGCGGGCGTCGCGCACGTACTGCTCCATCCCCCATTCGTGGATGTAGCCGTGGCCGCCATACACCTGCATGCAGTGCGAGGTGGCGATCCAGCCGTTGTCGGTGAGGAAGGCCTTGATGATGGGCGTGAGCAGGGCCACCGTGTCGTCGGCATCCTTGCGCTCGTCTTCATCGTCCGTGGCCAGCATCTTGTCGATCTGCAGCGCGGTGAACAGTGCCAGCGCGCGACCGCCCTCGGCATAGGCACGCGCGGTGAGGAGCATCTTGCGCACATCCGGATGCACGATGATCGGATCGGCCGCCTTGTCGGGCGCCTTGGGTCCGGACAGCGCGCGCATCTGCAGCCGGTCCTTGGCATAGGCCACGGCGTTCTGGTAGGCCACCTCGGTCAGGCCGAGCGACTGGCAACCCACGCCCAGGCGGGCGGCGTTCATCATCACGAACATCGCCTGCAGACCCTTGTTCGGTTCGCCCACCAGCGTGCCCAGCGCGCCTTCGAGCGTCATCTGGCAGGTGGCATTGCCGTGGATGCCCATCTTGTGCTCCAGGCCGGAGCAGAAGATGCCGTTGCGCGCACCCAGGCTGCCGTCGGCATTGGGCAGGAACTTGGGCACCACGAACAGCGAGATGCCCTTGCTGCCGGCGGGCGCATCGGGCAGGCGGGCCAGCACCAGGTGAACGATGTTCTCGGCCATGTCGTGTTCGCCGGCCGAAATGAAGATCTTCTGGCCGGTGATCCTGTAGCTGCCATCGGGTTGCGGCTCGGCCTTGCTGCGCAACAGGCCGAGGTCGGTGCCGCAATGTGGCTCGGTCAGGCACATGGTGCCGGTCCACTGGCCGCTGGTGAGCTTGGGCAAGTACAGCGCCTTCTGCTCGGGAGTGCCGTGCGCATGCAGCGCCTCGTAGGCGCCATGCGACAGGCCGGGGTACATCGTCCAGGCCTGGTTGGCCGAGTTGAGCATCTCGTAGAAGCACTGGTTCAGCACGATCGGCAGCCCTTGCCCGCCGTACTCGGGATCGCAGCTCAGCGCCGGCCAGCCGCCCTCGACGTACTTTGCATAGGCTTCCTTGTAGCCCTTGGGCGGAGTCACTTCATGGGTGGCCCTGTCCAGCGTGCAACCCTGGGCATCGCCGCTGAGGTTCAGCGGCGCCGTCACCTCGGCCGCGAACTTCCCGCCTTCCTCGATGATGGCGTTCATCGTGTCGACATCGATCTCGGCGTGTCGTGGCAGCAGCTGGAGTTCCTGTGCCGCATCGAGCACCTCGTGCAGCACGAACTGCATGTCGCGAAGAGGCGGGGTGTACTGGGGCATGACAAGCTCCTGGAGGTGAACGACGCTGGGCGGGGCCGACGCGCCGGGGGGCGAACGATCAACGCGCCGGTCGCGACTTCTTCGCGGCCGGATCGGTGGTGTAGAGCGAGACGATGCGTTCGAAACCGGCTCGGGCACGATCGACCGCGCCGGGCAGGCGCAGGAAGCGCGCGTCGTGGTGCAAGGCCAGGATCAGCCCGTGGACCTCGAACAGCATCTGCAGTGAATCGGCATCGGGGCGCAGATGGCCCTCTTCGATGGACAGGCGTATTGCGCGCTCGAGCGCACTCTGCCAGGCCCGCACCATCGACGCCAGCGCGTCGCGCACCGGACCGGGACGGTCGTCGAACTCGACCGCGCCGCTGATGTAGATGCAGCCGGAGTCGACCTCCACCGACACCCGACGCACCCAGCGCTCGAACAGCGCGCGCAATCGCGGCAGGCCGCGCGCCTCGCGCACAGCCGGGAAGAAGACCTCTTCCTCGAATCGATTGTGGTACTCGCGGATCACGGCGATCTGCAGTTCCTCGCGCGAGCCGAAGTGGGCGAACACGCCCGACTTGCTCATGTTCGTGACATCGGCCAGGGCACCGATCGACAAGCCCTCGAGCCCCATGTGCGAGGCCAGCGTGAGCGCTGCATCGAGGATGGCCGCGCGGGTCTGCTGGCCCTTGTGCAACGCGCGCGCGCCGGCCGCGGCGGTGCGCTTGCGGGGCTGGGAAGGGACGACGGCAGTCACGGCAGCGGGCTGGAATGAAACGAACGATCGTTCTATTTTGCAGAAACCCGGTGGCTCGTGCACTCGCCGGAACGTGATTTTTTAGGGTGTCGGCACTAGATCGCGCAGCATCGCGCCGTCGCGGGATTCGCCGATCTGTCGCGCACCGGCCACCGGCATGCAGTACCCTCACGGCTGCAAGCGCTGGAGGAACCGCCCTTGGATGTGCTGCAGCTCGATGTGTCCGGTCGCCCGCAGGCGTGGATCACGCCGCGGGACGCAGCCGTGCTTTACGCCAGCGATGGCGTGGCCTGGACGATAGGGCGTGCCTGCCAGGTGCTGCGAGGTGGCATCCAGCGCACCACGGGCCTGCAGTCACGCATCGAAGTCCACCCCATCATCGCGGTGCGCGGGGCAGTGCCCAGCCGCGCCTGGCGCCAGACACCGGCGATGACCAACCCCAAGCTCTTCGCCCGCGACCGGCACCTGTGCGCCTACTGCGGCGGTCGCTTCGCATTCGATCTGCTCACCCGCGAGCACATCGTGCCGGTGTCGCGCGGCGGGCGCGACACGTGGATGAACTGCATCACCGCCTGCCGCGCATGCAATGGCCGCAAGGGCAACCGCATGCCCGAAGAGGCGCACATGTCGTTGCTGTACCTGCCCTACGTGCCCAATTTGCACGAGGACATGATCCTGCGCGGGCGCCGCATCCTCACCGACCAGATGGACTTCCTGCTCGCCTGCGTGCCACGCACCAGCCGTCTGCTGGCGTGAGCCGCTGCCAGAGGCGGCGCCGGACGTCGCGCCGACCCCACACTCGCCACCGAATGTGAATTCGCACCGATCTGCCGGCATGAGCCGGGGCCTGTCGCCGCTCGCGACCCCTGCGGTCTTGGCGACAATGCGGGCTTTGCGCCGGCGGACACCCGAATCCGACGCGCCCCGCATGCCCCAAACGGGCATGCCCGAGCCCGACCCTTCGTCCATGAGCACCGTCGACACCCTGAAAGACCTGATACACCGCCACTTCGGCATCGCGCCCGAGCGCATCGACGCGCAGGCGCCGTTCACGACCTACGCCATGGACTCGTTGACCCTGGCCGAGCTGTCCTTCGCCATCGAGGAAGAACTGCACGCGCGCGTGCCCGATGCACAGATGCAGCAGTTGCAGACACTCGCGCAGCTGGCCGACGTGCTGGACAGCCTGCGCGAGCCCCAGCGCGCCTGAACGCCGGCGGTCGATGAACGCGCGACACGAGCCGGTAGCGGTCACCGGCCTGGGCATCGTGAGCCCGTTGGGACATGAACTCGGGCCGGTCTGGCAACGCCTGATGCGAGGCGACAGCGCCATCTCGGCGCTGCAGGTGGGTGATCTGCCACCCCTGCCGGCGGCCACCACCGCGTTCGATCCAGCCCAATGGCTGACCAAGATGCAGCTCGTGGGCTGCGACCGCGTCAGCCAGCTCGCCACGGTGGCCGCGCGCCTGGCGGTGACCGATGCCGGTCTGGCACCCTCGTTCACCGACCCCACCCGGGTCGGCATCTACCTGGGCACCGGGATGGGCGGCTCCGGGTCGATCGAGGCCGGCTATCAGGCCATTGCCGGCGGCCGCCGCATGCCGCCGCTCACGGTGCCCGCCAGCATGACCAACGCGGCCGCCGCGCAGGTGGCGTTGGCACTGAACGCGCAAGGCCCGGTGCTCACCTACGCGGTGGCTTGTGCGTCCAGCGCAGTGGCGATCGCGGAGGCTGCCCATGCCTTGCGCCGCGGCGATATCGATATCGCGCTGGCCGTGGGTGCCGAGGCCTTGCTGGTGCGCGGCACGCTCACGGCCTGGCAGGCGCTGCGGGCACTCGCGCCGCTGCATGATGACGTCGCGCGCAGCTGCCGGCCGTTCGCCCCTGACCGCGCGGGTCTGGTATTGGGCGAAGGCGCGGCATGCCTGGTGCTCGAACGAGCGCCCCACGCGCAGGCCCGGGGCCGGGCCGCCTGTGCGTGGCTCAGCGGCAGCGGCATCTCGTGCGATGCCCATCACCTCACCCAGCCCGCAGCCGCGGGCCAGGCACGAGCCATCGGCGCAGCGCTGCAGGCCTCCGGGCTGAGACCGTCGGACATCGGCTACTGCAATCCCCACGGCACCGGCACGCCCACGGGCGATCCGGTCGAGTGCGCCGCACTGCGCGCCGTGTGGGGACCCGACGCCCCATCGCTGGCGATGGGCTCCACCAAGGCCGCGCACGGGCACCTGCTCGGCGCCGCCGGTGCGATGGAGGCCGTTTGGACAACGCTGGCCTTGCTGCGCGGCGAGATCCCCCCCACTGCCGGCCTGGCCGCAGTGGATGCAGCCTGTGCCGGCCTGGACCATGTCGGGCCCGTGGGCCGCAGTGCCCCGACACTGCGCCACGCCATGAGCAACTCGTTCGCCTTCGGCGGCACCAACGTCGCGCTGGTGTTCAGCCGATCGATGGACCGCTGAGCGAGGCGCCAGACCGGCCGAAGCCTCAGGGCCAGCTCCGCGCTGCCGATAACCCGATGCCGGCCCTGATCTGGCCGTCGTCGAGGACTTCACCATGGTCGTGCTGATCCGCATCCTGCTTGTCGCCGCCGCCGCATGGGCGGCGACACCGATGGCCCGCGCCGACTCCACCTCCCTGATGGGGCAGGCGCAGCTGAGTAACCCCGCGCGATACAGCTACACCACGGCACAGGGCGCCGAGATTCGCGCCACCACCGACAACCGCGCGTTCACCGTCTGGTGGCAACCGACCGCGGGCGTTGCTCCCAATGGCGTGATCGTGGCGCTGCACGGCCACGACAGCTGGGCCACGGACGAGTTCTTCCTCTGGCACCCCTACGCCAAGTCACGCGGCTACGCGGTGATGGCACTGCAGTGGTGGTTCGGCACCGGCGAGGCGACGTCCGACTACTACACGCCCACTCAGATGTACCCGCTGATCTCCAAGCTGCTGTCCGACAAGGGTGTGCGCACCGGCACCGTGTTGTTCGTCGGCTATTCGCGCGGCTCGGCCAACAGCTACGCCATGGCCGCGCTGGACCACGCCAGCACCGGGCGGCGCTACTTCGGCCTGGTGCTGTCGAACTCCGGCGGCGCCATGCTGGACTACCCGCCCAACCAGGCCATCGTCGGCGGCAGCTACGGACCCACGCCCTACGCCGGCTTGTCCTGGGCGATGTACTGCGGCGAGAAGGATCCCGACCCGACGATCAACGGCTGCCCCGCGATGACCGCCGCGCGCGACTGGGTGACGAGCTACGGCGCCAACGTCGTGTTGTTCATCGACGACCCGAACGGCGACCACGGCGGCTTCATGACCAACAGCGCCAATGTCGAAACGGCGCTGGCCACCTATGCCACGGTGCTCGTGGCCGCGACCACGGTGCCCACCTGCACGCTGAGCGCCAGCGCAACGTCGGTGAGCCCCGGCGCCTCGGTCACCCTCACGGCCAGCTGCAGCCCAACGGCCACCGCTTACACCTGGACCGGCGGCACCTGCGCCGGCACCGCGAGCGCCAGTTGTGCCGTGACGCCCGCGGCGACGACCACGTACACCATCGCCGGCAGTAGCGCCGCCGGTTGGGGACCGACGGCCAGCCTCACCGTCACCGTGGCCGACCGCACGGCCCCCAGTGTGCCGGCGCAACTGGCTGCCTCGGCCATCGGCACCACCCAGCTCACGCTGGGCTGGGCCGCCGCCACGGACGACGTGGGCGTCAGCAGCTACCGCGTCATGCGCAACGGCGCGCAGGTGGGCAGCGTCAGCGCCCCCAGCTACGCCGACAGCGGCCTGGCGCCCGCCACCGCCTACACCTACACCGTGAGCGCCTGCGACGCAGCGGGCAACTGCTCGGCGGCATCGGCCGCCCTGAGCGTGCAGACCGCCACGGTGCTCACCGACGCCCTGTCCAACGCCGAGGCCGACTGCCTGTTCAACTGGGGCGAGGATCACTACCCCACGGCGCTGTCGCCCGCACGCGCAGCCTCTCAGACCGCCGCGCCCTACTACTACCGGCGTTACGCCACGTCCAACAGCTATCTCGGCGTGGCATCGACCGATCACCACCTGTACTACCTGGATGCCAGCGGCACGCTGACCGATCTGGGCCTGGCCGCTACCTGGTCGACGCTGGCGCGGTGCCGCTGAACCCAGGCGGCAGCGGCGCTCGGATCTGCACGCGCGCGCCCACCGTGCAGCGCGCGCGCAGCGCCACGCGCCGGTCGTCGCGCCTGCGAAGCAGCCGCCCCGAACCGTCGGGCCCCACCTGGCGCGCGACTGCGCGCAGATGCGCGCCAGGTTCATCGCGTCGCCGCCCGAGTTCGAGGTCGTGATGGCCCGCCTCGCCGGGGCCGAGCGCATGTTGAACGCCGCCGCCGCCGCCGCATGATCGCCGTCACGCAACCGAGGCAGCCGGGATGAGCAGCACTCGGCTTGAAACTGGCACCAGACGGGCACCAGCACGAAAGCGGCTCCAGGATGTCAGCGATCACTATCGCGGAAACACCAGCGAGACTGGTAGGCCGTGCAGGACTTGAACCTGCGACCAAAGGATTATGAGTCCTCTGCTCTAACCAACTGAGCTAACGGCCCCCGGGGAACGGGAGCATTCTAGGCGGCCGGTGTGCGTTGGCGCGCGGGGGCGCGCTCGACCCGGCCCAGGCCGGCGGCGCAGCGGCCGTCGCACCCGCAGATGGACATCAGCGACACGAACACGCCGCCCGCGCGCAGCCTGTCACGCTCCTGGCGTACCTCGGCATGCGGCATCGCATTGCTTGGTCGATATGCTGGCCAGGCCGTTCACGCGGGCGAGCCCCCGAGCTCGCCTGTGGCCGTTGTACCCGTGCGCGGTCCGCGTACCTCTGTTCGCCAGTCCCACCGCCATGACCACCACCCGCAGCACCCTGCCCCTTCAGCAAGCAGCCCCATTGGCCCCAATCGCACGCACGCGCTGGCTGAGCCGCTGGATATCCGCCCTTTGGTGCATGTTGGCCCTGCTGCTGGGCAGCGCCGTGGCCACACCGGCTGCGGCAGCCGGACCCAACGGGTTGTGGACCACGGGGAACGGCGACTACATGATGGTGCTGCAGGATGCCACCAGCGGCACGACCTTTGCGCTGCAGGTGAGCCCCACGCTCGAGTCGATGCGCATCTGGAGCGGGCCGGGTTCGGCCAGCACCGTGTCCCTCGCCGGGCTGCTGCAGCCGGCCGATACGCTGCAGGCCACGCTGAGCGGCAACGCCATGAGCGGCACGCTCACCGTGGGCGGCCAGGCGCAGGCGTTCTCGGCGCAACTGGCGCTGGCGTGGGTATCCAGCGAGCATGCGGGCATCTGGCAACGCTCGGTGTCGGCCAATGCCTACATGCTGTTCGCGCTGCTGGACACCGGCACCGCGCGCCTGGGCGTGCAGATCGACGTGACGCTGCGTCCCGACGGTGGCGTGGACTACGACATCTACACGGGCACGCTGACCCAATCGGTGTTCAACGGCTTGTCGATCGTGGGCACCGGCGTGCGCTCGCGCCTCGACTTCGGCGACGGCACGCTGCAAGGCAGCTACACGACCGCGGCACGCCCGCCCGTGGTGACGTCGTTCACCGCCACTCAGATCGTGCGCACGGCGCCGTGAGGCGGGCACTGCGGCAGCGCAGCCGCACAATCGGGCGCATTGCCACTGTCCATGCCCGCTGCGGCGGGCTCGAGCACCATGCGCCTGCCCCTGCTTGCCCTGCGCGCGGCCGCGATCCTTGCGCCGCTGTCGATGCTGCCCGCCTGCGCCGAGCCCATCGGTGAG
>JAKLLB010000033.1 GCA_023150345.1 Aquabacterium sp. | reverse complement strand
CCCGCAGAACATGCTCATCGGCTCCGTGCTGCAGCTGTCGTTCGGCGCTTACCTGCGCCAGGCCTTGCTGCCGGTGGCGCTGGGGCTGGCGCTGCTGTGGGCCTGGCTGGTGTGGGCGCCCGGGGCGGCGCTCCTGGACGACGCGCGGCGCGCCGCAACTGGCGAAGCCGATGTGGAGCTGCCGCCCTACGACCCGCTGCAGACGGCCAAGGGTTTGCTGGTCGCCGGTGCGCTGATGGTGATCTTCCTGTTCACCGACTGGCCGCGCGAGGTGGCGGCGCTGGTCGGCGCGGCGGTGCTGCTGCTCAGCCGCCGGTTGCACTCGTCGCAGGTCATGGGTTTCGTCGACTGGCAACTGCTGTTGCTGTTCATCGGGCTGTTCGTGGTGAACCAGGCCTTCGAGACCACCGGCCTGGCCGCCCAGGCCGTGGCCTGGATGGCCGGGCACGGCGTGCATCTGGCCGAGCCTGGGGTGCTGCTGGTGGCCGGTGTGGCGCTGTCGAACCTCGTGTCCAACGTGCCGGCGGTGATGCTGCTGCTGCCCCATCTGGCTGTGGGTGACGCCTCGGGTGGTGCCATGCTGGCACTGGCGAGTACCTTCGCGGGCAATCTGCTGCTGGTGGGTTCGATCGCCAACCTGATCGTGGTCGACCTGGCAGAGAAACAGGGCGTCGCCATCGGCTGGGCGGCGCATGCGCGCATCGGCGTGCCGGTCACGCTGGGCACGCTGGTGCTGCTGTGGATATGCTGGCAGATGTGATGAGCGTCATTGCGGCCCGCCGCGTCGCATCCATTCCCAAACCCACCATGCCAGCCCCGACGATGAACCCCATCCTGCGTGACGTCCCCGACACCATCGAGACCGACCGGCTGCTGCTGCGTTGCCCGCGCGCGGGTGACGGCGTCGCGGTGCATGAGGCCGTCGTCGAGACCCTGGCCGAGCTGCGCGCCTGGCCAGCGTCTCTGCCCTGGGCGCTGGCCGAGCCCACGGTCGAGGCCTCGGAAATCTTTTGCCGCCAGGGCCAGGCCGACTACCTGACCCGCACCGCGCTGCCGCTGTTGATGTTTCTCAAAGACGGTGGCCAGTACGTCGGCGGCCACGGCCTGCATCACCTCGACTGGAGCGTGCCCAAGGCCGAGATGGGCTATTGGTGCCGCAAGCGCTGGCACGGCCAGGGGCTGGTGACGGAGGCCGCGCGCGCAGTGGCGGAACTCGCCCTGCACACGCTGGGCATGCGCCGCCTGGTGTGCCACAGCGACGCCGAGAACCTGCCCAGTCGCCGCGTCGCCGAACGCGCCGGCTTCGTGCTCGAAGGCGTGATGCGCCACGAACGCTTCGACCCCGACGGGACGCCGCGCGATACCTGCTTGTACGCGCGGGTGCGTTGAGATACCGGGTCATGGTGCGGGGCAACATCACGAGCCAAGAGGCTGCTCGGTTGATCGGCGCACGCCATCAGTTGCTGTTGCGGATTCGTGCCCACTTGAGCCCGTTCGGACAGCTCTACTCTGAGATGCTCAAGCCCCGAGCGTTGTTGCCCGATCTCGACAGTCGCCCGATCCCATGTTCAAGCACCTTGACGCGGCCATCTTGAACCACATCCGGCGGCGCAGCGTCGTGCCGCAGTTCGACGAGATTCGTTCGACGGATGGGGGCTTCGATGTGCGATACCGTGCGCGAAATCGGGTGCCGCGGCAACGAGGTCGTGGCGCTGGAGCGAGCTGCGTGCCGCGACGGCTGTGCAGTCGGCAGGTTGGGTCGGCGGGCACGAGTGCCTGCTTGTCGACTGCGGCGCGGAGGTGCTCCAGCTCACTGCAGATGCCGCTGGATTCGATGCGTTTCTGATGGCCTGTGAGCACAATTTGCCGGGGTGGCCGCCGGCTTGGCAGTGGCGAGCGCAGTTGATGATGCGACAGCCGGGCGAGGGTGTGGAGGTCTTCGGGCGCGGCGGCAACGCCCCGTCGACTTGAGTTGGCCTGCGGGCCACACCACATGCGACAGGTGCTCACCGCTTAACGGCTGCCCCAGTTTCCTCAAGCCACGATATCGGCCCCGCGCTCGGCCAGCAGCTCGGCCAGTACCGAGCGGTGGCAGTGCGCGGCATCGGCGCAATAGCAGCCCACCGCCAGCTGGGTACGGTGCGACAGCGCCGCGAGCAAGTCGAGCGCGTGCGGGGCCTCGCCTTTCGACATCTCCTTGCGATAGGCCCGTGCGAACGCCGCCCACTGTGCCGGGGTCGCGGCGCCTTGCGCCTGCTTCACCAGTTCCGCGCTGGGCGCGAGCGTCGGGAACCACAGGTCGTAGAAGTCGAGCCGGGCGAAGTCGGCGCGTGCCACGCCACGTGGCGGCCGGCGCACCGTGCCCAGTCGCAGGCCCTCGTCGGGGTGGCGCGGGGTTCCGAGGCGGACGATGCGCAGGGACATGGCAGCTCCTGATGCGGTGGGTGGGGAATCATCCGTGGTGCGGGGCGGGAAGCGCGCAGTGTGGCCCGAAACCGGCACAAGCAGGCAACCGCGCCCGCCCGCCGCAGGGGCCACCCCGATGGCGTCGCAAGCCCAGTGGTGCTCGGGTACCGCGTTGCGCGCGATGGAACCTTGCCGGGAAAGTGCCCACCGCCACACTGGTTTCATGCACGCTTTGATCGAGTCCCGCCGCGAACAGCTTTTGTAGCTGGCACAACGCCGCGGCATCTCGAGCATTCGCATCTTCGGCTCGATGGCTCGGGACGATGCGCGAGCGGACAGCGACGTCGATCTGCTTGTGACGCTGGCCCCCGGTACCAGTGCCCTCGCCCTTGGGGGCTTGCGGATGGACGCCCAGGAGCTGCTGGGGCGGCATGTGGACGTCGTAACCGAGGCAGGCCTGCACCCGGCGTTGCGTGATCGAGTGCTCATCGACGCGGTTGCGCTGTGATACCAGGGCGCGCCGGTGACCTCGTGCTGCTTGCGCACATGCGCGAGCGCATTGAGGGTGTCCGCGAGTACGCCGCGGGCGACCGGGCACGCTTCGAGACGTCCCGCCGGGTCCAGGACGCAGTGATCCGCAACTGCAGACGCTCACCGAGTCGAGTCAGCGCCTGTCCGCCAGTGTCAAAGCCATCGAGCCGCAGGTGCCGTGGCGTGAGCTGGCCGGTTTTCGCAACGTGATCGTTCACGGGTACCTCGGCATGGACCTCGCGGCCGTCGACCGCAGGCTGGCCGCATCGGGCGATCGGACGCCCGCCAGGCAGAGCTCGAACTCGTAGTCAGTGGATGCCGCGCTGAAGCAGTCACGGCCAATCGCGCGTCGAACTGGCGCTCGCGGCCAGTGGCCTGGGTTTGGTCATTCAAGGCCGTTGACCGTTCAAGACTGGGCTCGGTCATTCGGGACGGATGGGTAGAGGTCCGGTGTCGAGCCATGAGCAGTCGCCTTCTGTTGCACCGGGCGCCAGGAACCGCAGCCCGAAGCGCACGCCCATAGAATCCTGCCGCAACGCTGCAGATCGCCAGCTTGGGGTCGAATGCAGTTCGACGCGAACTGTGAGTGGACGATCTCCCGATCGACATGATCGGCACCGAGGGAGTGGCGCGTGACATGACACCGGAAGCCAAAGCGCGGCAGCAGATCGACCAGAAGCTGGAAGTCGCCGGCTGGGTTGTTCAAGACATGCGGCAGCTCAACCTCGCTGCTGGGGTTGGCGTGGCGGTGCGCGAGTATCCCACCGACACCGGCCCGGCCGACTACGTGCTCTTCGTCAATCGCACGGCCTGCGGCGTGATCGAGGCCAAGAAAGACAGCGCCGGCGAAAACCTCACCGTCACCGAGGCACAGACCGAGCGTTATGCCACCGCCAACCTCAAATGGCGCAAGGACAACACCCCGCTGCGTTTCCTGTTCGAGGCCACCGGCCAGATCATCCGTTTCACCGACAACGCCGACCCTGCACCCCGCTCGCGCGAGCTTTTCCATTTCTTCAGGCCCGAGCAGCTGGGCGAGTGGCTGGCGCAGCCTGACACCCTGCGCCGCCGCCTCGCCCATGGCATGCCGGCGCTCCCCGAGCGCAACCTGCGCGATTGCCAGATCGGCGCCGTCTCGGGCCTGGAGAAGTCGCTCGCGTTGAACAAGCCGCGCGCCCTGATCCACATGGCCACCGGCGCCGGCAAGACCTTCACCGCCATCACGGCCGTCTACCGCCTGCTCAAGTTCGGCGGTGCCAAGCGCATCCTGTTCCTGGTGGACACGCGCAACCTCGGCAAGCAGGCGCACCAGGAGTTCATGGCCTACACGCCGCCCGACGACGGCCGCAAGTTCACCGAGCTGTACAACGTGCAGCGGCTCGCATCGAGCAGCATCGACCCGCATGCGCAGGTGTGCATCAGCACCATCCAGCGCATGTACGCCATCCTCTCCGGCGAGGCCATCGACGAGTCTGCCGAAGACGTTTCGCTCAACGAGGTACAGCAGACGAGCAAGCAGGAAAAGCTCGTTCGCTACAACCCGGCCATTCCCATCGAGGCGTTCGACTTCATCGTCATCGACGAATGCCATCGCAGCATCTACAACCTGTGGAAGCAGGTGCTCGACTACTTCGACGCCTTCCTCATCGGCCTCACCGCCACGCCAGACAAGCGCACGTTCGGCTTCTTCAACGAGAACATCGTCGCGGAATACAGCTACGAGGACTCGGTCGCGGACGGCGTCAACGTCGGTTATGACGTCTTCGAGATCGTCACCGAAATCACGCAGAAGGGTGCCGAACTCAAGGCCAGGGAATGGGTGGACCACCGGGACCGCCAGACACGCAAGAAGCGCTGGGCCGAAACGGAAGAAGACAACCTCTACATCGGCAAGGAACTCGACCGCTCGGTCGTCAACCCCAGCCAGATCCGCCAGGTCATCCAGGCCATGAAAACGGCGGTGGAAACGCAGATCTTCCCGGCCCGCAAGGAAACGCCCAAGACCCTGATCTTTGCCAAGACCGACAGCCACGCCGACGACATCATCCACATCGTGCGCGAGGTGTATGGCCAAGGCAATGCCTTCTGCAAGAAGGTCACCTACCGCGCCGAAGAAGACGCCGACAGCATCCTCAGCAGCTTCCGCAACGACTACCACCCGCGCATTGCCGTGACGGTGGACATGATCGCCACCGGCACCGACGTGAAGCCGCTCGAAGTGCTGCTCTTCATGCGCGACGTGCGCAGCAAGGGCTATTACGAGCAGATGAAGGGCCGTGGCGTGCGCAGCCTGGATGCAGACGGCCTCCAGCGCGTGAGCGGCAGTGCCGAAGGCGCGAAGAGCCGCTTTGTGCTGATCGACGCCGTGGGCGTGGAAAAGTCCTGCAAGACCGAAAGCCGTCCACTCGAAAAGAAGCCGGGCGTTGCGCTCAAGGATCTGCTGCAAGGCGTGGCGATGGGCAGCCGCGACGACGACACCGTGCTCTCGCTGGCCAACCGGCTGGTGCGCCTGAACAAGCAGCTCGACGACAAGGCCAAGGCGCGCATCGAGAAGCTGAGCGGCGGCGTACCGGTCGGCGAGCTGGGCAAGGCCTTGATCACCGCGCTGGACCCGGACGCCATCGTCCAGGCGGCGCTCGCCACCGCCCAGGCCAGCGGCATCACCCGCAGCGAAGACACGCTGCTGCCGCAAGAGATCGCAGCCGCCCGCGCCAGCCGCGTGGCCGCCGCCTGCGCCCCTTTCGACAAGCCCGAACTGCGCGACGAGATCGAAAGCGCCCGCCGCGAGCGCGAGCAGCTCATCGACCACATCAACCTCGATCAGGTCACGTTCTCGGGCTTCTCGGAGCAGGCCGAAGCGCAAGCCAAGGCCGTGATCCAGACCTTTGCCGACACCATCCGCCAGCACAAGGACGAGATCGCCGCCCTGGGCTTCTTCTACCAGCAGCCCTACCAGCGTCGCGCGCTCACCTTCGAGATGCTCGAAGAGCTGCACGAGCGCTTGAGCCGCCCACCGCGGATGCTGACCACCGAGCGCCTGTGGAACGCCTATGCCCGGGTGCAGGCGAGCCAGGTGAAAGGCGCGACGACCCGCCGCCAGCTCACCGACCTGGTGAGCCTGCTGCGCTTCGCGCTGGGGCTGGATGGCGAAGGTGCCGAACTCAAGCCCTTTGCCGACGAGGTGGACCGCCGCTTCCAGCAATGGATCTTCCGCCACAACGCGCAGCGCGGCACCTCGTTCACGCCGGAGCAAACGGAATGGTTGCGGCTGATGAAGGACCACGTGGCGAGCTCATGCTCGATCACGCGCGAGGACTTTGACTACGCCGAGCTGGCCGACAAGGGGGGCTTGCAGAAGGCCTGGGGTTTGTTCGGCAAGGAGCTGGATACGTTGATGAATGAGATGAATGAGGAGTTGGTGGCGTGAGTGAAACGCTGCCATCATCATGGGCACTTCCCGAGTTGCAGCACGTTGCCGAAATTGGTCCGAAGTTCAATGCAGGTGACCTTCCCGGCCAAGAGCCGGTTCACTTTGTTCCCATGGCCGCGGTTGCTGAGAATTTCGGCGGAGTCGATGTATCGCGACTTCGCCCGCTGAGCGAGGTGCGCAAGGGCTACACGTTCTTCGCCGAAGGCGATGTGTTGTTCGCAAAGATCACGCCTTGCATGGAAAACGGGAAAGGCGCTCTCGTCCCGCACCTGGAGCGTAGCCATGCCTTTGGTTCGACGGAGTTTCATGTGTTGCGACCAAGCGAAGCGGTAGCTGGCGAATGGCTTGCGCACTTTCTTTCTCAGCCCAGCTTCAGAAAGACCGCACGCCACAACATGACGGGTACGGCGGGGCAGTTGCGGGTGCCGACGAAATGGCTGCAAACCGTGCGAATGCCTGCTCCTCCGCGAGCAGAACAAACCCGCATCGTCGCCAAACTCGAAGAACTGCTGTCCGACCTCGACGCCGGTGTGGCGGAACTGAAGACCGCGCAGAAGAAGCTGCAGCAATACCGCCAGTCCCTGCTCAAGGCCGCCGTCGAAGGCGCGCTCACCGCCCCCTGGCGCGAAGCGCAGCGCAAGCTCGGCACCCCCACCGAGACCGGTGCCCAACTGCTGCAACGCATCCTCACCGAGCGTCGCGCTCGCTGGGAAGCCAAGCAACTCGCCAAGTTCAAGGAACAAGGCAAAGCTCCGCCCAAAGACTGGCAGAAGAAATACCCCGAGCCGGTGCAGCCGGATACCACCGATTTGCCCGAACTGCCGGAGGGGTGGGTGTGGGCGAGTGTGGAGCAGTTGGGTAATGTCACCACAGGTTTTACCCCTTCCACGACCGATGCAGAGAACTTTGGAGGTGCAGTTCCCTTCTTCAAGCCGAGCGACTTGGACGCCGGCTACTCGGTCATAGCAGCTCGGGATTACCTGACCGAGAAGGGTGCATCCGCTGGACGGGTACTTCCCGCGCTAAGTGTCCTCGTAACTTGCATCGGTGCCACGATTGGCAAGACCGGATTGGCGCGAGTGGCATGTACGACCAATCAGCAGATCAATTCCATCTCGGTTGATCCGGACTCGGCTGTTCCGGAGTTCATCTTCTGGTTCATGAATAGTGGCTTGGGGCAGCGTCAGATCGTTAATAGCGCGTCCGCAACGACGCTGCCAATCTTGAACAAGTCGCGGTTTCAGCGCTTGGCAGTTCCTCTGCCGTCACGTGCTGAGCAGCAGGAGATGGTTCGCTGTATCGATGCTGAGGTTGAGCGGTGTACTCAGCTGGCTGTTTCGCTCAATCTGTCCCTCAAGCAATCCACCGCCCAACGCCAAAACATCCTCCGCGCCGCTTTTGCCGGCCAGCTCGTGCCGCAGGACCCGAACGACGAACCGGCCTCGGTGCTGCTGGCGCGCATCCGCGCCGAGCTGGCTTCGCAGGCTGCACAGAAGAAGCCCCGGGCCCGCAAGGCCCGGGAGGCCGCATGAGCAAGGCCAAACCGCGAGCCGCAAGGTCATCGGCGCGTCATGACACAAAGATTGTCGCGACGCTGTCGCGACAATTGGTGGTCGACGACGGGTGCGGCTTTGAAGGGAAGAGCCTGCGACGCATGGTGCCGTTTGCTGAGCTCTTTGCAGACGACGAGGACGTCGCGAGCAAGGTCGAGGAACGCGCATGAGCGAACGCACAAGCCTGTTGGACCTGGCATTGCTGGCCGAGTCAGCCGACCTGGAATGCAAGGCCGCGCAGGGCCGGGATGGCCGCGGCGAACTGCCGGAAGACTTCTGGAAAAGCTACAGCGCGATGGCCAACACTGATGGCGGCGTGATCCTGCTCGGGGTGCAGGAGAAGCCGCGCGGTGTGTTCAATGCGGTGGGCATCGCAGACATGGCGCGCGTGCGCAAGGCGCTGTGGGACAACCTGCACAACCGCAAGCAGGTGAGCGCCAACCTGCTCGTGGAATCCGACATTCGACCCGTCAGCCTCGAGGGCAAGACCGTTTTGCAGGTGCGCGTCCCGCGGGCACCGCGGCAGCAGCGCCCGGTGCATGTGGGTAGCAACCCGTTGGGCGGCACCTATTTGCGGCGCCATGAGGGTGACTACCTGGCCGACGACGAGGCCGTGCGCCGCCTGATGGCGGAGCGGGTGGAGGACTCGCGCGACGAGCGGCTCCTGAAGGGCTACGACCTCGGCGATCTGGACATGGACACGGTGGCCGCCTACCGCAATCGCTTTGCGGCGTCGAAGCCGGGCCATGTGTGGACCGACCTGCCCCTGCCTGAGTTTCTTGAGCGCATCGGCGCGTTTGGCAAGAACCGCGATGAAGGCACCAGCGGCTTGCGCCTGGCGGGTCTGTTGATGTTTGGCCGTGCGGAGGTGATCCGCGACGCGCTGCCGCACTACATGGTGGACTACCAGGAGCGGCCCCAGGCCAAGACCGAAAAGCGCTGGGTAGATCGACTGGTGCCCGATGGCACGTGGTCTGGCAACGTGTACGACTTCTTCCGCCGCGTCTACCAGAAGCTGACGGCGGATCTGAAAGTGCCGTTCCAGCTCCAGCACGGGCAGCGGGTCGAGGACACACCCGTGCATGAAGCTCTGCGTGAGGCGCTGGTCAACACGCTGATCCATGCCGACTATTCGGGCCGGGTGTCGGTGCTGGTGGTGAAGCGGCCCGACATGTACGGTTTCCGCAACCCGGGCCGCATGCGCATCGCACCGGAGATCGCAATTCAGGGTGGCAACAGCGATTGCCGCAACCGGCGCTTGCAGACCATGTTCCAGCTGGTGGGCTACGGTGACCACGCCGGCTCGGGGCTGCCGAAGATCTACACCAACTGGGCAGGCCAGCACTGGCGCAGGCCTGTGCTGTACGAGCTGGCGGAGCCCGAGCAGACGCTGATGGAACTGCGCATGAGCAGCTTGGTGCCTGAAGAGGCCGTCCGCGAGCTGAGCGGTTATCTGGGTGAGCGGTTCACCCGCCTGCCGGAAACAGCGCGCCTGGCGCTGATCACTGCCCACGTGGAGGGCATGGTCAGCCATGACAGGCTCAAGCAAATCTGCACCGATCATCCGGCCGATCTGACCAAGATGCTGGGCAACCTGGTGCGCGACGGGCTGTTGGTCTCTGATGGCAGTGGCCGTGGCATGGTCTATTTCCTGCCATGGCAGAGGCGGCCGGCGGCTGCTTTTGATCTTGCAGGGGACGATTCCAGTGTGGCCGGGGCCAAACCACCGGAGTTCGACAGCAAACCACCGGAGCTAGGCAACAAACCACCGGAGCTAGGCGATCCCGAGGCGGCCCGGGGCATCAGCTATCTGGACTGGGACGCCATCCCCGACGCGATTCAGCAGGAATTGGCCGAGTTGGGCCGCCGCGTTTCCGGGGCAAGGCGGGTGCCGCCGGCGCTGTTGCGAGAGGTGTTGCTGGCGCTGTGTGCGGGCCGCTATCTCGGGCTACGGGTCCTCGCGCGGGTGCTGCAGCGTGACCCTGACGATCTGCGCAAGCGCACCTTGTCCCGGATGGTCAAGGACGGGCAGCTGAAGCCAGCGCATGCCGCCACGAAAGACCCAAGACAGGCCTACACCGCTGCGGCATCGACGAACACAGACACAAGATGAACACCTCCGCCCTCATCCAGAAAGTCTGGAACTTCTGCCACACGCTGCGCGACGACGGCGTGAGCTATGGCGACTACCTGGAGCAGCTCACTTACCTGCTGTTCCTGAAGATGGCGCACGAGTACGCGCAGGACCCCTACAACCGCGACACGAACATTCCCCGCGGCCATGACTGGGCCAGCCTGCGCAGCAAGACCGGCGAGCCGCTCGAAGCCCACTACCTGGCCACGTTGCATGCGCTGGGCAACAAGCCGGGCATGCTGGGGGCCATCTTCTTCAAGGCCCAGAACAAGATCCAGGACCCGGCCAAGCTCTCGCGGCTGGTGCAGATGATCGACGAGCAGAACTGGGTCGGCATGGAGGCCGACACCAAGGGCGATCTCTACGAAGGCCTGCTGCAGAAGAACGCCGAAGACACCAAGAGCGGTGCCGGCCAGTACTTCACGCCGCGCCCGATCATCCAGGCGATGGTCGAGTGCCTGCGCCCCGCGCCGGGCAAGACCATTGCCGACCCGGCCTGCGGCACGGGCGGCTTCTTCCTCGGTGCCTACAACTGGTTGACCCGCCCCGGTGCCAAGCTGGACAAGCGGCAGAAGGAGTTCCTGCGCGACCAGACCTTCCACGGCAACGAGATCGTGCCCAACACGCGCCGCCTCTGCCTGATGAACCTCTTCTTGCACAACGTCGGCGAACTCGACGGCGAGCCTTCGGTGGAGCGCTCCGATGCGCTGATCGCCGAGCCCAGGGTGAAGGTGGACTACGTGCTGGCCAACCCGCCCTTCGGCAAGAAGAGCAGCATGACCATCACCAACGAGGAAGGCGAGGAAGACCGCGACGCACTCACCTACGAGCGGCAGGACTTCTGGGAAACCACGTCCAACAAGCAGCTCAACTTTCTGCAGCACATCGTGAGCCTGTTGAAGGTGGACGGCAAGGCGGCCGTGGTGCTGCCCGACAACGTGCTCTTCGAAGGCGGCGCGGGCGAAAAGATCCGCCGCAAGTTGCTGGAGACCTGCGATGTGCACACCATCCTGCGCCTGCCCACGGGCATCTTCTATGCGCAGGGCGTGAAGGCGAACGTGGTGTTCTTCGACAACGCGCCCAAGGATGGCCGTGTGCACACCAAGGGTGTGTGGTTCTACGACCTGCGAACGAACAAGCACTTCACGCTGAAAACGCGCACGCTGAAGCTGGATGACCTTCGGGACTTCATCAACAGCTATCACCCCGAGAACCGCCATGAGCGGAAAGAGGCCGAGCGGTTCAGGTACTACCGCTACGAAGACCTGATGGCGCGCGACAAGGCCAGCCTGGACATCTTCTGGCTGAAGGACGAGAGTCTGGACAACATCGACGACCTTCCGGCGCCGGATGTGTTGCAGCAAGAGATCATCGAGCACCTGGAAGCTGCGCTCCTGGCGTTTCGCGACGTGGCGGCGAGTCTTCCAAAGACGACGCCCGGAGCGCTGTAGCGAACGTCAATGGCCGATCCATGGCTATGCGCGGTCGTACTTTGCGTGGGCACGACGGGCAGCAACCGCTGCACTGCTGCCGATCAAGCTCGCCTGGCAATTGACTGCAGCGGTGCGACCCGTGCCGCCCGCCCGCCAGCTGGTGAACGCCCGCATCGAACGGTCGCGGGCGTTCACGCTCCCACACGGGCGCCAGTCAAAGCTTGAAGTCGTAGTCGATGATCAACGGAGCGTGGTCGGAGAACCGCTGCTCCAGGTAGATGTGCTCGCGGCGGGCCTTGGCGGCGATGCCGGGCGTGGCGAGGTGGTAGTCGATGCGCCAGCCCACGTTCTTGGCCCAGGCCTGGCCGCGGTTGCTCCACCAGGTGTACTGGTCGGAATGGGGGTTGAGTGTGCGGAACACGTCCACCAGGCCGGCTTCATCGAGCAGGCGCGTCATCCAGGCGCGCTCCTCGGGCAGGAAGCCGGAGTTCTTCTGGTTGCCGCGCCAGTTCTTGAGGTCGATGGCCTGGTGGGCGATGTTAATGTCGCCCACCAGGATGAACTCGCGTTCGGCGGCCAGCGCCGCCAGGTGGGGGTACACGCGTTCGAGAAAGCGGAACTTGGCGGCCTGCCGGTCTTCACCCGACGATCCGCTGGGAAAGTAGCAGCTGATCAGGCTGAGCCGGCGGCGCGCGGTGTCGAAGCGCGCTTCGACATAGCGGCCCTCGGCGTCGAATTCGGGGTCTCCCAGGCCCGTGATCACCGCGCTGGGCTTCTTCTTCACATACAGGCCCACGCCGGAGTAGCCCTTCTTCTGCGCATAGTGGAAATGCCCTTTCAACCCGGCCAGCGTGTCGTAGCGGCCGGCCACGTCGTCGGCCTGGGCCTTGAGCTCCTGCACCCCCATACAATCGGCGCCGACCGACTGTGCCCACTCGAGCAGGCCCTTGCTCGCCGCCGAGCGGATGCCGTTGAGATTCAGGGTGACGAGTCGGAATGCCAAGATGACCTCGATGAGTGCAACACCCGAAGGCGCCGATGCGCTGGCGCAGGATTTCGTCCGCTTCTCGGTTGAAGCCGGCGTGCTGCGCTTCGGGGAGTTCAAGACCAAGGCCGGGCGGCTGTCGCCCTATTTCTTCAATGCCGGCCTGTTCGACGACGGCGCCAAGCTCGGGCGCCTGGCCGAATTCTATGCAGCGCGACTGATCGCCTGCGGTCTCGGGTTCGACATGCTGTTCGGCCCGGCGTACAAGGGCATTGCGCTGGCGGCCGCGGTGGCGGTGGAACTGGCGCGGCGCGGCCACAACGTGCCCTATGCCTACAACCGCAAGGAGGCCAAGGACCACGGCGAAGGTGGCACTCTGGTCGGCGCGCCGGTGGCCGGGCGCGTTGTCATCATTGACGACGTCATCTCCGCAGGAACTTCGGTGCGCGAATCGATCGGGCTCATCCAGGCTGCCGGCGCCACGCCGGTGGGCGTGGCCATTGCGCTGGACCGGCAGGAGCGCGCGGCCGAAGGCGGGGTCGACCAACCCTGGTCGGCGGCGCAGGACGTGCGCGAGCGCCTGGGCCTGCAGGTGGTGGCGATCGCCACGCTGCACGATCTGCTGGGCGTGCTGCAGGGCAGCAGCGACAGCGCGCTGGCCGCGCATGCGCCGCGCGTGGCGGCTTACCGCGAACGCTATGGGGTCTGAGACGCCGATGCCAGACTGTCATCGCCCATCCGGCCCCATGCGCGCGCGACCCGCATCGGCGGCGGCGCTGGCTGTGCTGATGGTCTGCGCCTGGCCGGACGCAGCCATGGCGCAATCGCGCAGCGGCCCGGCAGCCGCAGCCTCCGGTGCGGGCATCTACACCTGCGTCGACGACCGCGGGCGCCGGCTCACGTCGGACCGGCCGATACCCGACTGCGTGGCCAAGGAACAGCGCGTGCTGAACAGCGATGGCTCGCTGCGCAAGGTGGTGCCGCCCACACTCACCGCCGACGAGCGTGCGGAGCAGGAGGCCACCGAGCGCCGCGCGGCACTGGAGCGCGCGGCCAAGGCCGACGCGGTGCGACGTGACCGCAACCTCATGATCCGCTACCCGAACGAGGCGGTGCACCGCAAGGCCCGCGAGGCGGCGCTCGATACCGTGCGCATGGCGATCAAGGCCACCGAGCAGCGGGTGCAGGAACTGGCCGCCGAGCGCAAGCCCTTGCAGGAGGAAGCCGAGTTCTATCAGGGCCGGCAGATGCCGCTGCGCCTGAAGCAGCAGATCGACGCCAACGACGCAGCCGTCGACGCCCAGCGCGCGGCAGCGTCCAACCAGGAAGCCGAGCTGGTGCGGGTGAACAGGCTGTACGACGCCGAACTGGCCCACCTGCGCAAGCTGTGGGCTGGCGCGCTGCCCGGGTCGTTGGGCGCCATACCCACGGCCGAGCCGCCACCGCCTAGCCGAGCCGCAGCTTCAGCAGCTCGTTGACCTGGGCCGGGTTGGCCTTGCCGCGGCTGGCCTTCATCACCTGACCGACCAGCGCGTTGAAGGCCTTGTCCTTGCCGGCGCGGTACTCCTCGACCGACTTGGCGTTGGCGGCGATCACCCCGTCGACGATCTTCTCGAGCGCGCCGGTGTCGTTCATCTGCTTGAGGCCCTTGGCCTCGATGAGGGCATCGACGTCGGCGGATTCGCCCGCCCACAGCGCGTCGAACACCTGGCGCGCGGCATTGTTCGAGATGGTGCCATCCTGGATGCGGCCGATCAGCCGGGCCAGGGCAACCGCCGGAACCGGGCTCGCGTCGATGGTGCGGCCGTCGGCGTTCAACCGCTTGCTGATCTCGCCCATCACCCAGTTGGCCACCAGCTTGGGCGCACCGCAGGCGTCGCGCGCGGCCTCGTAGTAGCGCGCGGTGGCCAGGCTCTGGGTCATCATCGCCGCGTCGTCGGCGGGCAGTCCGTCATCGCGCTGGAAGCGCTCGGCCATGGCGCCGGGCAGCTCGGGCATCGCGGCGCGCACGCGCTCCACCCACTCGGGCGCGATCACCAGCGGCGGCAGGTCGGGGTCGGGGAAGTAGCGGTAGTCGTGCGCGTCTTCCTTGGTGCGCATGGCCCGCGTTTCGCCTGTGTCGGGGTTGAACAGCACGGTGGCCTGCTCGATCGGCAGACCGTCTTCGATGCGGTCGATCTGCCAGTTGACCTCGAACTCGATGGCCTGCTGCATGAAGCGAAACGAGTTCAGGTTCTTGATCTCGCGCCGCGTGCCGAAGGGCGCGCCGGGCCTGCGCACCGAGACATTGGCATCGCAGCGGAAGCTGCCTTCCTGCATGTTGCCGTCGCAGATGCCGAGCCACATCACCAGCGCGTGCAGGGCGCGGGCATATTCCACCGCCTCGGCCGCCGAACGCATGTCGGGCTCGGTGACGATTTCGAGCAGCGGCGTGCCGGCTCGGTTCAGGTCGATGCCCGACTGGCCGTGGTAGTCCTCGTGCAGGCTCTTGCCGGCGTCTTCCTCGAGGTGGGCCCGGGTGAGGTGGACGGTCTTGCGTACCTCGCCCAGCCGAAACTCGACCCGCCCGCCCTGGACCACCGGGATTTCGTACTGGCTGATCTGGTAGCCCTTGGGCAGGTCGGGGTAGAAGTAGTTCTTGCGCGCGAAGATCGAAAGCGGCGCGACCTTGGCGCCCACCGCCAGCCCGAAGCGGATGGCGCGCTCGACGGCGGCGCGGTTCATCACAGGCAGCGTGCCCGGCAGCGCCAGGTCGACCGCGCAGGCCTGGGTGTTGGGCTCGGCGCCGAATGCGGTGGAGGCGCCCGAGAAGATCTTCGAGCGCGTGGACAGCTGGGCGTGGGTTTCGAGGCCGATCACGACCTCGTAGCCGCGCACCCATGCGGCGCTGGGGGCGGTGGTTGCGGTGCTCATGCGGGGGACCGTTGGTGCCAGTCGGTGGCCTGCTGGAACGCGTGCGCAGCGTGCAGCAGCGTGCCTTCGGCGAAGTAGTTGCCGATCAGCTGCAGCCCCACCGGCATGCCGGCCTGACCGAAGCCTGCCGGCAGGCTCATGCCAGGCAGCCCGGCCAGGCTGGCCGGCAGGGTGAAGATGTCGGCCAGGTAGGCCTGGATCGGATCGTCTCCCTGTTCGCCCAGCTTCCAGGCGACGCTGGGCGCCACCGGGCCGGCGATCAGGTCGCAGTCGGCGTAGCAGCGCTGGAAGTCGTCGGCGATCATGCGGCGCAGCTTCTGCGCCTGCAGGTAGTAGGCGTCGTAGTAGCCGTGCGACAGCACGTAGGTGCCGATCATGATGCGGCGCTGGACCTCGGGCCCGAAGCCCTCGGCCCGCGTCTTCTTGTACATGTCCAGCAGGTCGGCGTAGCGCGCCGCGCGGTGCCCGAACTTCACGCCGTCGAAGCGGCTGAGGTTGGAGCTGGCTTCTGCGGGGGCGATGATGTAGTAGACGGGGATGGCCAGCTCGGTGCGCGGCAGGCTCACGTCCACCAGCGTGGCGCCCAGCTTCTCGAACTCAGCCAGCGCGGCGCGCACGGTGGATTCCACGTCGCCGCCCAGTGCCGCCGGGAAGAACTCGCGCGGCAGGCCGATGCGCAGGCCCTGCAGCGGCCGGGCCGCAGGGGCGTCGGCGCGCGGCGTGAGCATCTGGGCATGGAAGTCCTGCGGCGGCCGCTCGGCGCTGGTGGCATCGCGCTCGTCGAAACCGCTCATCGCCGACAGCAGCAGCGCGCAGTCCTCGGCCGACCGGGCAATCGGGCCGGCCTGGTCGAGGCTGGACGCGAAGGCGATCATGCCGTAGCGCGAGCACACGCCATAGGTGGGCTTGATGCCGGTGGTGCCGGTGAAGCTGGCGGGCTGGCGGATCGAGCCACCGGTGTCGGTGCCGGTGGCCGCCGGCAGCAGACGCGCGGCCACCGCGGCGGCCGAGCCGCCCGAGGAGCCGCCGGGCACGCGGTCGCGGTCCCAGGGGTTGCGCACCGGCCCGTAGGCCGAGTTCTCGTTGGCCGACCCCATCGCGAACTCGTCGCAGTTGAGCTTGCCCAGGCTCACGCAGCCGGCCTGCGCCAGGCGCGCCACCACGGTGGCATCGAACGGGCTGGCATAGCCGGCCAGCATCTTCGAGCCGGCGGTGGTGGGGTGGGCGGCGGTGACGAAGATGTCCTTGTGCGCCAGCGGCACACCCAGCAGGGCGCCGGCCTGCCCGGCGGCGCGGCGCGTGTCGGCCTCGCGCGCGGCGCGCACAGCGCCCTCGGCATCGACGTGCAGGAAGGCGCCCAGGTGTGCATGCGCGTCAATGCGTGCCAGCAGATGTGTCACCAGCTCGGTGCTGGAACACGCGCCCGAGGCCAGGGCGCGGCTTGCGTCGGCCACGCCCAACGTGTGCAGATCGGTACGCGAGGTCATTCGATCACCTTCGGCACCAGGAACAGGCCGTCCTCGACGGCCGGCGCGCTGCGCTGGTTGGCTGCGCGGTCGTCGGATTCGGTGACGACGTCCTCGCGCAGGCGCAGCGCCACCTGCTGCACCGCCGACAGCGGCGTGTACAGCGGCTCGACGCCGGTGGTGTCCACCGCGCTCATGCGCTCGACGATCGAGAAAAAGCCGTTGAGCTGCGCGCGCATGCGTGCCTGCTCGTCGGGGCCGAGCTCCAGCCGCGCCAGGTGGGCGATGCGGCTGACGTCCTGGGGTGTCAAAGCCATCGGGAGTTACGTTCTGGAGCGGGTTTCCAGGAGGGGAAACACGAGGGTGATCGGGTATTATCGCCGGCTATCCGCCAGTGGCCTGGCACTGCCTCGCCACCCGGCCCCCAACCCGCATTCCTGCACCCCGCAACCGCACGCCGCGCGCCCTGCGGCCGGCGCCGCGCTCGGCGCTGGCGCACGCATCGCCTTCCTCCCCATGTTCGGATCCCTGCGTCGCTACTTCTCCACCGACCTGGCCATCGATCTCGGCACCGCCAACACGCTGATCTATGTGCGTGGCAAGGGCATCGTGCTCGACGAACCTTCGGTCGTCTCCATCCGCCACGAAGGCGGCCCCAACGGCAAGAAGACCATCCAGGCCGTCGGTGCCGAGGCCAAGGCCATGCTGGGCAAGGTGCCCGGCAACATCGAGGCCATCCGACCGATGAAGGACGGCGTGATCGCCGACTTCACCGTCACCGAGCAGATGCTCAAGCAGTTCATCAAGATGGTCCATCCGGCCTCGCTGCTCAAGCCCAGTCCGCGCATCATCATCTGCGTGCCCTGCGGCTCCACGCAGGTCGAGCGCCGCGCCATCCGCGAGTCGGCGCTGGGCGCCGGCGCCT
Source organism: Aquabacterium sp. (assembly GCA_023150345.1). GTDB lineage: Bacteria > Pseudomonadota > Gammaproteobacteria > Burkholderiales > Burkholderiaceae_C > Pseudaquabacterium. Next base: position 21,968 of record JAKLLB010000033.1, on the reverse strand, counting down.
CCGAGGTCTACCTGATCGAGGAGCCCATGGCCGCGGCCATCGGCGCCGGCCTGCCGGTCAGCGAGGCCTCGGGCTCGATGGTGGTCGACATCGGCGGCGGCACCACCGAGGTGGGCGTGATCAGCCTGGGCGGCATGGTCTACAAGGGCAGCGTGCGCGTGGGTGGCGACAAGTTCGACGAAGCCATCATCAACTACATCCGCCGCAACTACGGCATGCTCATCGGCGAGCCCACCGCCGAGGCCATCAAGAAGAGCATCGGCAGTGCCTTCCCCGGCTCCGAGGTCAAGGAGATGGAGGTCAAGGGCCGCAACCTGAGCGAGGGCGTGCCGCGCAGCTTCACGATCAGCAGCAACGAGATCCTCGAGGCGCTGACCGACCCGCTCAACCAGATCGTCTCCAGTGTCAAGAATGCGCTCGAACAGACGCCGCCCGAACTGGGCGCCGACATCGCCGAGCGCGGCATGATGCTCACCGGCGGCGGTGCCTTGCTGCGCGACCTCGATCGCCTGCTGGCCGAAGAAACCGGCCTGCCCGTGCTGGTCGCCGAGGACCCGCTGACCTGCGTGGTTCGCGGCTGCGGCATGGCGCTCGAGCGCATGGAGCGGCTGGGCAGCATCTTCACCTCGGAGTAGCGCGCGCGCTCGCCAGGCGGCCGCCATGCCCCTCGGCACACTCGATCGCACACCGCCGCCCTTCTTCCGCCAGGGCGTACCGGCGCTGACCAAGCTCGCGCTGTGCGCGGCGCTGGCCATCTTCCTGATGGCGGCCGACACCCGGCTGCAGCTCGTGCTGCCGTTGCGCGCGGCTCTGGCCACGGCGCTGCTGCCGGTGCAGCAGGCGCTGCGCGTGCCGGTGGAGCTGGCGGCCGGCGGCGGGGCCTATCTGCAGGGTCTCAAGCGCGCCTTGCAGGCCGAGGCCCAGGCGCGCCAGCAGCTGGCGGCCCAGGCCGAGCGGGCGGCGCGCACCGAGCAGCTGGCCGCCGAGAACGCACGCCTGCGCTCGCTGCTGGACCTGCGGCCGGCGCTGCCGGTGCGCACGATCAGCGCTGAAGTGATGTACGAGGCCGCCGATCCGTATTCGCGCAAGTTGTTCATCGACCGTGGCGAGCGCCATGGGGTGGTGGCCGGCTCGCCCGTCGTCAACGAAGCCGGCGTGCTCGGGCAGGTCACGCGCGTGTATCCGCTGCATTCGGTGGTCACGCTGCTGGTGGACCGCGACGCGGCGATCCCGGTGCTCAACGCCCGCACCCAGCAGCGCAGCGCTGCGTTCGGTGGCGTGGCAGTGGACGGTCGTCCCGGCATGGAGTTGCGCTTCATGGCCGGCAATGCCGACGTGCAGGCGGGCGACGCGCTGGGCACCAGCGGCATCGACGCGGTCTACCCGCCTGGGTTGCCCGTGGCCCGTGTGGTGCGTGTCGAGCGGCAGGTCGAGTCGGGCTTCGCCCGCATCCTGCTCATGCCGGCGGCCGATCCCGACCAGGTGCGCCACGTGCTCGTGCTCGAGCCGCTGGGTGTGCAGCGGCCGCCACGCGAACCCGAGCCCGAGGCGGCCTCGGCCCCTGCGCCGAGCGCCCGCAGCCGGACACGCACGGGGCGCACGCCATGATCATGCCGCGCGGGTCGGATCAGCTGCTGCTGCCGGTCAATCCCCTGTTCGTCGCGGCCACCCTCGCGGCGGCATTGCTGGTCGAGATGCTGCCGGTGGGTCGCCACCCGGGCTCGCCCGACCTGCTGGCCGTGGTGCTGGTGTTCTGGATCGTGCACCAGCCGCAGCGCGTCGGCGTGGGGCTGGGCTTCCTGTTCGGGCTGCTCACCGATGTGCACAGCGGCGCCGTACTGGGACAACACGCATTGGCGTACTCGATGCTGGGCTACTTTGCCATCATGATCCACCGCCGGTTGCTGTGGTTCCCGGTCGTCGAGCAGGCGTTGCAGATCCTGCCGTTGTTTGTCGCCGCTCATGCAGTGTCGCTGCTGGCCCGTTTGGCCAGCGGCGGCATGTTTCCCGGGTGGTGGCTGCTCGTGGCGCCCGTCGCCGAGGCGCTGTTGTGGCCGCTGGTGAGCTGGCTGCTGCTGGCGCCGCAGCGCCGGCCGCCCGATCCCGACGAGAACCGCCCGCTGTGAACGCGTCCGCCGCAAACGCCTTCGTCACCGTGCTCCCGACATGGCGCCTGCAGCCCGCCGGTTTTCGCGGGCAGCCCGCGGTGCGCAGGGGAGCGGCATGACGGAGCTGCGCGATCTCGAGCGCGAGTTGGGGCGCTTTCGCGCTCGCCTGCTGGTGGCGGCGCTGTTCGTGCTGGTGTGCTTCGGCCTGCTGGTGGCGCGGCTGGTGTGGCTGCAGGTGCACCGCCATGCCGAGCTGTCGACGCAGGCCGAGGCCAATCGCATCGCCGTCGTTCCCATCGTGCCCAACCGGGGCCTGATCGTCGATCGCCACGGCACGGTGCTGGCATCCAACTACTCGGCCTACACCCTCGAGATCACGCCGTCGCGCGTGGAGGGTCCGCTGGAGCCGGCGATCGATGCGCTGGCCCAGTTCATCGACATCCAGCCGCGCGACCGCCGTCGGTTCAAGCGGCTGCTGGAGGAAAGCAAGAGCTTCGAGTCGCTGCCGATCCGCACGCGCCTGACCGACGAGGAAGTGGCCCGCTTCATGGCGCAGCGCTTCCGGTTCCCGGGCGTGGACGTGCGCGCCCGGCTGTTCCGCCACTACCCGATGGGCGAGGCCGGCAGCCACCTGCTGGGCTACATCGGGCGCATCAATACCGCAGAGAAGCTGGCGATGGAGGAGTGGGACGAGGACCGCCAGGCCAACTACAAGGGCACCGAGTCGATCGGCAAGCTCGGGGTAGAGCAGAGCTGGGAGCGCGAGCTTCACGGCACCACGGGCTACGAGGAGGTCGAGACGTCCGCGGGCGGCCGCGCCGTGCGACGCCTGCGCAGCCACCCGTCGACGCCGGGCAACACGCTGGTGCTGTCGGTGGACATGCAGCTGCAGCAACTCGTCGAGCAACTGTACGGAGAACGCCGCGGCGCACTGGTGGCGATCGACCCGCGCAACGGCGAGGTGCTGGCATTCGTCAGCAAGCCCACCTTCGATCCCAACCTGTTCGTCGATGGCATCGACAGCGACAGCTGGCGCGAGCTCAACGAGTCGATCGACCGTCCGCTGCTCAATCGGGCGTTGCGCGGCACCTACCCGCCGGGCTCGACCTACAAGCCCTTCATGGCCCTGGTGGGCCTGGCCACTGGCAAGCGCACACCGCAGCAGGCCATCGCCGACCCGGGCTACTTCATGTTCGGCAACCACCGCTTCCGCGACGACAAGGAAGGGGGCCACGGCATGGTCGACCTGTACCGTTCGATCGTGCACAGCTGCGACACCTACTACTACATGCTGGCGGCCGACCTGGGCGTAGACGTGATGGCCGAGCACCTGGCACCCTTCGGCTTCGGCCAGCTCACCGGCATCGACCTCGAGCACGAAGCACGCGGCATCCTGCCCTCCACGGACTGGAAGAAGCGGGCCTACCGCAAGCCCGAACAGCAGCGCTGGTACGCGGGCGAGACGATTTCGCTGGGCATCGGCCAGGGCTATAACAGCTACACCATCCTGCAGCTGGCCCAGGCCACCGCGGTGCTGGCTTCGGGCGGCCAGCGCCATCGCCCGCACCTGGTGCGCGAGGTGGTCGATGTGGTCGACGGCCAGCGCCGGACCGTGGGGCGTGAGCCGATGGAGCCCGTGTCCATCCGACCGGAACACCTGGCAGTGGTGCGCCAGGCGTTGGTGGGGGTCAATCGCGAGGGCACGTCGGCCGGCGCATTCCGCGGCGCGGCCTACAGCTCGGGCGGAAAGACCGGGACCGCTCAAGTCGTCGGCATCAAGGCCAACGAAAAGTACAACGCCGCCAAGCTGGCCGAGCACCTGCGCGACCATGCGTTGTTCATGGCCTATGCGCCGGCCGAGGATCCGCGCATCGCCGTCGCCCTGGTGGTCGAGAACGCCGGCTTCGGCGCGCAGGCGGCCGCCCCCATTGCCCGCCGCGTGTTCGACTATTGGCTGCAAGGCGTTGTGCCCGCGCCCGAAGACCTCGCCGCAGTGCAGTTGGGCCAGGCCACCGCGCCCGTCCGCCCGCCGGTGCCGGTGCCCGGCAAAGGCGCGCAGCCATGAGCTTGGGCCACACGGTGCCGCTGCTGGCGCGCTTGCGCCAGGCCGGGCGCGGCTTCGACCTGCCGCTGATGGCGGGCATGGCGCTGCTGTCGGCGATCGGGCTGACCATCATGTACTCGGCTGGCCATGACTTCGAGGGCCGCTTTGCCACCCATGCGCGCAATGTCGGGCTGTGCTGGCTGGTGATGTTCGCGGTGGCCCAGGTGCCGCCCCAGCGCCTGATGCAACTGGCGGTGCCGCTGTATGCGCTGGGCGTGGCGCTGCTGGTGGCGACGGCCCTGTTCGGGATCACCAAGAAGGGAGCCACGCGCTGGCTGTACCTGGGCGTCGTGATCCAGCCCAGCGAGGTGCTCAAGCTGGCCATGCCGCTGATGCTGGCGTGGTGGTTCCAGAAGCGCGAGGGCCAGTTGCGGCTGCCCGACTTCGTCGTCGCCACCCTCTTGTTGATGGTTCCGGTCGGGCTGATCGCGCGCCAACCCGACCTGGGCACTTCGCTGCTGGTGCTGTCTGCCGGGCTCTACGTGATCTTCTTTGCCGGGCTCTCCTGGCGCCTGATCGTGCCGGTGATGGTGGTGCTCGTGGCGGCCCTGGTGGCCATCGTGGCCACCGGCGATGCGTTGTGCCAGCCCGATCGCGCCTGGCCCGTGTTGCGCGAGTACCAGAAGCAGCGGGTGTGCACGCTGCTCGATCCCGCGCGCGACCCGCTGGGCAAGGGGTTCCACATCATCCAGGGCATGATCGCGATCGGCTCGGGCGGACTCACCGGCAAGGGCTTCATGGCCGGCACGCAGACGCACCTCGAGTTCATTCCCGAGCGCACCACCGACTTCATCTTTGCCGCGTACGGCGAGGAGTTCGGACTGGCCGGTGGCCTGCTGCTGCTGGGCGGCTTTGCGTTCCTCATCATGCGCGGGCTGTTCATCGCAGCCCAGGCACCCAGCCTGTTCGCGCGGCTGCTGGCCGGCGCGGTGGCGTTGTCGATCTTCACCTACGCCTTCGTCAACATCGGCATGGTCAGCGGCGTGCTGCCGGTGGTGGGCATTCCGCTGCCCTTCGTGAGCTACGGGGGCACGGCCATGGTCACCCTGGGCCTGGCGCTGGGCATGCTGATGTCGATCGCACGTGCACGCTCGCTCATGCAGCGCTGATTCCCGGCGGCCGCGTCGCACGCACGGCCGCCTGGCGCGGCGGTCACCTCACCCGAGCGGGGGATCCAGCTGGGAGCGGTCCGCTGCCTTGTCGTCCGGCTCCAGCGCAAAGCGCACCGTGAACAGCGCACCGGGTCCCATGCCCTGCTGCGCGGACATGGTGCGCGGGCGGGCATCGACGATCTGCACGGTCGCCGCGTGGCGCTCGGCGATCTCGCGCACGATGGCCAGCCCCAGGCCGCTGCCATCGACGTTGGTGCCCAGTGCCCGGTAGAACGGCCGGAACACGAGCTCGCGTTCGGTTTCGGGGATGCCCGGGCCGGTGTCCTCGACCTGCAGTACCACCACTTGCCCGAAGGGGTCGTCCACCACGCGCACCGTGACGGTGCCACCTGCCGGCGTGTACTGCAGCGCGTTGTCCACCAGGTTGCGCACCAGCTCCCGGATCAGCAGCGGCTGGCCGCGCAGCCGCCCGTGCAGCGGCTGGCCCGCCTGCGGACCCTCATAGCCCAGGTCGATGCGCTTGTCCATCGCCCGCGGCACGAAGTCGCGCACCGTCTCGCGGGCCAGTTCCGGCAGGTCCACATCGAGGCGCTGGCCGGTGTTCTCCTTGTCCTCGGCACGGGCCATCGCCAGCAGTTGGTTGACCATGTGTGCGGCGCGCTGGCTGGAATGCGCGATGTACTGCAGCGATCGGGTCAGGGCCTTCGCGTCGCCTTGGCCGGTCTCGATCTCGCGCTGTGCGAGCTCGGCCTGCATGCGCAGGCCCGCCAGCGGCGTCTTCAACTGGTGCGCGGCGTCGGCCAGGAAGTGCTTCTGCGTGCTCATCGAGCGATCCAGCCGCGACAGCAAGTCGTTGATGGCACCCACCAGCGGTGCCACCTCCTCGGGCACGTCCCGCTCCTCGAGCGGGCTGAGATCCTGGCTCTCGCGGCGGCGGATGCGCTGCTGCAGTTCGTTCAGCGGCTTGATGCCGCGCGCCAGCGCAAACCACACCAGCAGCACGGCCAGCGGCAGCACCACGAACTGCGGCACGATCACGCCCTTGATGATCTCGGTGGCCAGACGCGACCTCTTGTCCAACGTCTCGGCCACCTGCACCAGCGGTGGCAGCTCCCCCGGCGTGCCCGAGGGTGACAGCCACACGTAGGCCACGCGCACCGCCTCGGACTGCAGCTCCTCGTCGCGATACCGCACCTCCTGCGGAGGCGCCGGGGTCTCGTCGGGCACCGGCAGTTCGCGGTCGCCGGCCACGTACTCGCCGCGCGTGCCCAGCACCTGGAAGTACACCCGGTCCACGTCATCGCCACGCAGCACCTCTGCCGCAGGCTCGGCCAGCCGCAGCCGCACCCGGGTCTCGCTCTCGGCATTGGCGGGTTCCACCACCACCATCTTGGCAATCGTGCGCGCGGTCTCGGCGAGCTCGCGATCGTATGGCCTGTTGGCAATGCTCTGGGCCACCAGCCAGGTCAAGGCCACGCTCATCGGCCACAGCAGCAGCAGCGGCGCGAGCATCCAGTCGAGGATCTCGCCGAACAGCGATCGTTGCTCGCGCGTTGCAGGCTCAGCCATGGCTGGCCGCGAGCATAGCGCCCGCGCCGGCGGCCGTCCGCAGCATCAGGAGGGGATCTTCTCGAGGCAGTAGCCCAGCCCGCGCACGGTGGCGATGCGGATCGGGCCCTGTTCGATCTTCTTGCGCAGCCGGTGGATGTAGACCTCGATGGCGTTGTTGCTGACTTCCTCGCCCCACTCGCACAGCCGCTCGACGAGCTGGTCCTTGCTGACCAGGCGGCCAGCTCGTTGCAGCAGCACCTCCAGCAGGCTGAGCTCGCGCGCCGAGAGCTCGATCATCTGATCGCTGATGTAAGCCACCCGACCGGTGGCGTCGAACGTGAGCGGCCCGTGGCGGATGATGCTCGAAGCGGTGCCCAGACCGCGTCGGGTCAGGGCCCGCACCCGGGCCTCGAGCTCCTGCAGCGAGAACGGCTTGGCCATGTAGTCGTCGGCACCGAGGTCGAGTCCCTTGACGCGCTGCTCCACGCTGTCGGCCGCGGTGAGGATGAGCACCGGTATCGAAGAACCACGTGCGCGCAGCTTGCGCAGCACTTCGAATCCGTGCAGCTTGGGCAGGCCCAGGTCGAGGATGACCAGGTCGAACTCGTGCGAGGCGAGTGCGGCGTCGGCCTCGCTGCCGCTGCCCACTTGGTCGACCGCGTAGCCCGAGGCCCTCAGCGAGCGCAGCAACCCGTCTGCCAAGACCTGGTCGTCTTCGGCGATCAGTATGCGCATCGCGGTCTCCTGGGTGTGGTCGTGCCGGCTGCCCTGCATTCTAGGGATACGACGGTGGCACTGCCTGGGTTGGGGCGACAATCACTGTACAAACATCCAGTCTCGATGCCATAATCGCGCCGAACCCGGCCCCCCACCATTCCTCAGGAGACCTTGCATGGACGCACCCGTCAAAGCGCTCAACACCGAAAAGGCCAAGGCCCTGCAGGCGGCGCTCGCGCAAATCGAGAAGCAGTTCGGCAAGGGTTCGATCATGCGGCTGGGCGACGGCGAGGTGGTCGAAGCCATCGAGGTCGTGTCCACGGGCTCGCTGGGTCTGGACATCGCGCTGGGTGTCGGTGGCCTGCCGCGCGGCCGGGTCATCGAGATCTACGGTCCCGAGTCATCGGGCAAGACCACGCTCACGCTGCAGGTGGTGGCCCAGATGCAAAAGCTGGGCGGCACCTGCGCCTTCATCGACGCCGAACACGCGCTCGACACCGGCTACGCGCAGAAGCTCGGCGTCAACCTGCAAGAGCTGCTGATCAGCCAGCCCGATACCGGCGAGCAGGCCCTCGAGATCGTCGATGCCCTGGTGCGTTCCGGCTCGGTCGATCTCGTCATCATCGACTCCGTGGCCGCGCTCACCCCGAAGGCCGAACTCGAAGGCGAAATGGGCGACTCGCTGCCCGGCCTGCAGGCCCGGCTGATGAGCCAGGCGCTGCGCAAGCTCACCGCCACGATCAAGAAGACCAACTGCATGGTCGTCTTCATCAACCAGATCCGCATGAAGATCGGCGTGATGTTCGGCAACCCCGAAACCACCACCGGCGGCAATGCGCTGAAGTTCTACGCCTCGGTGCGGCTCGACATCCGCCGCACCGGCAGCATCAAGCGCGGCGAAGAAGTGATCGGCAGCGAAACCAAGGTCAAGGTGGTCAAGAACAAGGTCGCACCGCCGTTCAAGGCGGCCGAATTCGACATCCTCTACGGCGAGGGCACCAGCCGCGAAGGCGAGATCATCGACATGGGCGTCAACGCCAAGATCGTCGACAAGTCCGGCGCCTGGTATGCCTACAACGGCGAGAAAATCGGCCAGGGCAAGGACAACGCCCGCGAGTTCCTGCGCGAGAACCCCGACCTGGCTCACGAGATCGAGAACAAGGTGCGCGAGGCCATGGGTGTGCCGCTGCTGCCTGCAATCGACTCAGCGCCGTGAGCGCCCGCCGGATCGGACCTGCCCCGCACCATGGTCAAGCGTCAGCCGGCATCGCTGAAGGTGCGCGCGCTGCAATGGCTGGCGCAACGGGAACACAGCCGCAGCGAGCTGCGCGAGCGGCTGCTGCGCCTGGCGGTTCGCGCGCACGAGCCTGATGATGCAGGCGACGCGCCCGACGGCCAACCGGTGGCCATCGCCGCCGGTTCTGCGGACCCGCGAACTGCCGAGCGCGAGATCGACACGCTGCTCGACTGGCTGGCCGAGCACCGCTATCTCAGTGACGCGCGCTTCGTCGAGAGCCGACTCAACGCGCGCCGGGCGCGCTTTGGCCACTTGCGCATCGAGCGGGAAATCAGCCGCCACGGCCTTGCGCCAGATGCCGAACAACTGCGCGAGCTGCGCGCCACCGAGTACGAGCGTGCACTGGCCGTCTGGCGCCGGAAGTTCGGATCTGCAGCGCCAGCCACCGAGGCCAGCGCCCGCTTGAGGCAGATGCGCTTCTTGGCCGGGCGCGGCTTCGCACAGGACGTGATCCGGCGCGTGCTGCGCCAATCGGGGCTGGTCGATGACCTCGCCGAAGGGCCCGATCCCGCAGGCTGACATGCGTGTCAGCTTTGCGGCGGCGCACCATGCTAAATTTCGCGGGTTTTCCTCCAACCCCCGCCCAACCCCCCCTCGTCCATCGGCCGGCTCGTTGACCCAGCGCCGCGCGTGCGGTGCTGTGTCCTGCGCTGGCCTCTCTCGCAGCGAGCCCCCTGATGAAAATCCACGAATACCAAGGCAAAGAGATCCTGCGCCAATTCGGCGTGCCGGTGCCGCGCGGCTATCCCGCTTTCACGGTGCAGGAAGCGGTCGAGGCCGCGCAGAAGCTCGGTGGCAGCATCTGGGTGGTCAAGGCCCAGATTCACGCCGGAGGCCGCGGCAAGGGCGGTGGCGTCAAGCTCGCGCGCTCGATCGATGAGGTCAAGGCGCTGGCCGGCGAGATCCTGGGCATGCAACTGGTCACCCACCAGACCGGCGCCGGCGGCCAGAAGGTGCGCCGCTTGCTCATCGAAGAAGGCGCCGACATCCGCAAGGAGTACTACGCGGCTGCACTGACCGATCGCGCCACGCAGAGGGTCGCCATGATGGCCAGCAGCGAAGGCGGCATGGACATCGAAGAAGTGGCGCACAAGACGCCCGAGAAGATCATCAAGGTGTTCGTCGACCCGGCCACCGGCCTGACCGACGCACAGGCTGCCGAGCTGGCGCAGGGCATCGGCGTGCCCGCAGCCAGCCAGGCGCAGGCGGTCGAGGTGTTCAAGAAGCTCTATCGCACCTACATGGACACCGATGCCTCGCTCGCCGAGATCAATCCGCTGATCCTCGAAGGCAATGGCGCGATCAAGGCGCTCGACGCGAAGTTCAACTTCGACGCCAACGCGCTGTTCCGTCACCCCGAGATCGTGGCCTACCGCGACCTCGACGAGGAAGACCCGGCCGAAGTCGAGGCCAGCAAGTTCGACCTGTCCTACATCAGCCTGGACGGCAACATCGGCTGCCTGGTCAACGGCGCCGGCCTGGCCATGGCCACCATGGACACCATCAAGCTGTTCGGCGGCGAGCCGGCCAACTTCCTCGATGTCGGTGGCGGCGCCACTGCCGAGAAGGTGACCGAGGCCTTCAAGATCATGCTGCGCAACGACAAGGTCAAGGGCATCCTGGTCAACATCTTCGGCGGCATCATGCGCTGCGACACCATCGCCGAGGGCGTGATCGCTGCGTGCAAGGCGGTCAACCTGTCGGTGCCGCTGGTGGTGCGCATGAAGGGCACCAACGAAGACCTGGGCAAGAAGATGCTCGCCGACTCGGGCCTGCCCATCATCAGCGCCAACACCATGGCCGAGGCAGCCACCCAGATCGTCGCCGCGGTGAAATAAGGACATCGACACCATGAGCATCCTCATCAACAAGGACACCAAGGTCATCACCCAGGGCATTACCGGCAAGACGGGCCAGTTCCACACCCGCATGTGCCGCGACTACGCCAATGGGCGCAACTGCTTCGTCGCCGGTGTCAACCCGAAGAAGGCCGGCGAAGACTTCGAGGGCATCCCGATCTACGCCAGCGTGGCTGACGCCAAGCAGCAGACCGGCGCCACGGTCAGCGTGATCTACGTGCCGCCGGCGGGCGCCGCCGCGGCCATCTGGGAGGCCGTGCAGGCCGAGCTCGACCTGGCCATCTGCATCACCGAAGGCATCCCCATCCGCGACATGCTCGAGGTGCGCAACAAGATGAAGGCCAAGGAAGCCGCCGGTGGCAAGCGCACGCTGCTGCTGGGTCCCAACTGCCCCGGCACCATCACGCCCGACGAAATCAAGATCGGCATCATGCCCGGCCACATCCACCGCAAGGGCCGCATCGGCGTGGTCAGCCGCTCGGGCACGCTCACCTACGAAGCGGTGGCACAGCTCACCGAAATCGGCCTGGGCCAGAGCAGCGCCGTGGGCATCGGCGGCGACCCGATCAACGGCCTGAAGCACATCGACGTGATGCGCATGTTCAACGACGATCCCGACACCGATGCGGTGATCATGATCGGCGAGATCGGCGGCCCGGACGAGGCCGATGCCGCGCGCTGGTGCAAGGCCAACATGAAGAAGCCGGTGGTAGGCTTCATCGCCGGGGTCACTGCGCCTCCCGGCAAGCGCATGGGCCACGCCGGCGCGCTGATCAGCGGTGGCGCCGACACCGCCGACGCCAAGCTCGCCATCATGGAGGAGTGCGGCTTCAAGGTCACTCGCAACCCATCGGAGATGGGGCGCCTGCTGAAGTCGCTGATCTGACCCACCGGGCGCCGGCCGAGCAGCGGCGGCCCCGACGGTTCGACGGCGGGCGATGCGCTGCGCCGGCTCACAGGCCACCTGCGGGTGGCCTGTGGCGTTGTGTGCCCGTGATCGGCCCTGCTATGTAGTTCCCGCAGCGGGCTGACACGCGGCAACCCCTAAACTGCAACCCCTCCGAGGAGCCGCCACGATGGATCAGTTCATGCACGCCGACTTCTGGATCGCCGTCGGCCAGATCATCATGATCGACATCCTGCTGGGCGGCGACAACGCGGTGGTCATCGCGCTGGCCTGCCGCCAGTTGCCGGCCGCCCAGCGCACCCAGGGCATCATCTGGGGCACGATCGGTGCCATCGTCTTGCGCGTGGTGCTGATCTTCTTTGCGCTCACCCTGCTCAAGATTTCCTTTCTCAAGCTGGTGGGCGCAGCCCTGCTGCTGTGGATCGGCGTCAAGCTGCTGGCGCCGGAAGAGGACGACAACCACGAAGGCATCAAGGCCAGCGACAAGTTGTGGGCCGCGGTCCGCACCGTGATCGTGGCCGACTTCGTGATGAGTCTGGACAACGTGATCGCCATTGCCGGTGCCGCCGAAGGCGCGGGCGGCGACCACAAGATGCCCCTGGTGATCTTCGGCCTGCTGGTGAGCATTCCCATCATCGTCTGGGGCAGCCAGTTCGTGATCAAGCTGATGGACCGCTTTCCGGTCGTGATCACCCTGGGGGGCATGCTGCTGGGTTGGATCGCCGGCACGATGGCGGTCTCCGATCCAGCCCTTGGCGGCTGGATCGAACAGGCCAAGGGTGTGGCCACGCCTGCCGTGCACTACAGCGCCGGTGTGCTGGGTGCGCTCGCCGTGCTTGCGGTAGGCAGTTGGCTCAAGCGCCGTCACCTCGCCGCTGCCGGCGGGGCATCGGCCGCCTGAACCCGCGCGTACTTCGTGGGGCAACCTGGCCTGACTCCGTGGTGGCGGCGCTGGTGGCCGGCGCGCCCGTCTGCCGGCGCCGGTGACCCGCGCCGAGCCGAGGTGCCCGTGCCCGGCATCGCAGCCCCAGGGGCGCCCGCGGCCCGGCCATCGGGCCCGCCGAGCCAGGCCCGGTTCGGCCGCTTCCGACTCGAGGCGCAGCTCGGCCAGGGCGCCAGCGGCCCGGTCTACCTGGCTTGGGACGGCACGCAGCGGGTGGCCCTGAAACTGCTGGCCTTGCCCGGTGGCCTCGATGCCGACGAGCGCCAGGCCCAGCAGGAGCGATTCCTGCGCCAGGCGCAGGCGCTGAGCCGGCTCGACCACCCGGACATCGTGGCCGTGCTGGACCATGGCGAAGAAGCCGGCCAGGCGTGGATGGCAATGGAGCCGGCGCCCGGCTTCGACCTGACGCGGTACGTGCGTGGTCCGCGGCTGCTGCCCGAACCCATCGTGCTCGAACTGGGCGCGCGCCTGGCGCTGGCGCTGGCGCATGCGCACGCGCAGGGCATCGTGCACCGCGATCTCAAGCCGGCCAACATCCGCCTGGACCTGCCTGCCGGCGCGCTCAAGCTGATGGACTTCGGCGTCGCCCGGCTCGAGGACGCGGCCATCACCCGCACCGGCGTCACCCTGGGGACGCCGGCCTACATGGCGCCCGAGCAGCTCACGGGCGATGTCGCCGATTCCCGCAGCGACACCTACGCGCTGGGCGTCATCCTCTACGAACTGCTCACCGGGCGACTGCCCTATGCCGCCAACACTCTGGGCGAACTGCTGCGCGCCGTCGGTGCCGGCGATCCGCCGCGGCTGCGCTATTGGCGGCCGGCCAGCTCGCCGGCGCTCGAGGGCCTGCTCGGGCGGCTGATGGCGCGCGATCCACGCTCGCGTCCGTCCGACCTCGCGGCCCTGGCCGCCGAGCTGCGGGCCCTGGCCACCGGGTCGCAGGCAGTGGCCGGTTCCCCGGCCGTACCCGCGGCACGCACGCCGCCGCCCGATGCGTGATTTCCCCCCCGTGCCAGCGGCCCGGGCGGCGCGCATCGGCCTCGCGTTACAGGGCACAATCCCCGCGGTAACCCCTTCCCAACGTGACCGCTGAAGCTGAGCGCATGACGTTTGAGTTCTTCCACGCCGTGGACACCGGCCGCGCGCGCTCGAACAACGAGGACTCGGTGGCCGTGGACGATGCCAACCTGCTGGCGGTGCTGGCCGACGGCATGGGTGGCTACAACGCCGGCGAGGTGGCCAGCAACATGGCCACCTCGTTCATCAAGAGCGAGCTCGGCCGCTGGCTGCACGAGACCGAAGGCAAGGCCAACGACGCCGAGATCCGTCGCGCGATGGACATCTGTGTCGACAACGCCAATCGGGCGATCTTCAACGCGGCCAATGCCAATCCGCAATACGCTGGCATGGGCACCACGCTGGTGGTGGCCGTGTTCCGCGAGGGCCAGTTGCGCCTGGGCCATGTGGGCGACTCGCGCGCTTATCGCTGGCGTGCAAGCCAGTTGGTGCAAATCACCCGCGACCACTCCCTGCTGCAGGAGCAGATCGACGCGGGCCTCATCACGCCTGAGCAGGCGGCGTTCTCGGCCAACAAGAACCTGGTCACCCGCGCCGTGGGCGTTGAAGACACCGTGCTCCTGGAGTCGCACCAGCATGAGGTGCTGGCCGGGGACCTGTACCTGATGTGCTCCGACGGCCTGTCGGACATGCTGGACGACGCAACGCTGGCCCAGATGTTGCAAGCACACGACGCGTTGGCCGATATGGGCCGGGCGCTCATCGATGCGGCCAATGAGGCAGGCGGAAAGGATAATATCTCGCTGGTCCTCGTGCGGGTGGGGGGCGCGTCGTCCGCAGCCAGCAAGCCCTGGTGGCGATTCGGCCGTTGAGCCGCCGGGGCACGCGCATCGCCCGGGGCGCCGCCACGGGATCGGTCGGTCAGTCAAGATAAGGGCAAGCATGAGCAAGCTGGTGGTCTCGCTCGACGGTGTGGTGATCAAGGAAGTCCAGATCACCAAGGACAAGACGACGCTCGGTCGTCGCCCCTACAACGACATCGTGATCGACAACCTGGCCGTCAGCGGCGAGCACGCCGTGCTTCAGATGGTGGGGCAGGACGTCTTCATCGAAGACCTCAACAGCACCAACGGCACCTACATCAACGGCAAGGCGATCAAGAAGCAGCTGCTCGCCCACAACGATACGGTCGAGATCGGCAAGTACAAGATCAAGTACCTGGTCGAAGAGGGCGGCGACTACGAGAAGACCATGATCATGCGCCCGGGCGCGCAGCCGCCCATGCCGGGCGCAGCACAGTCGCCGGCGTCGGGCTTCGGCCCGATGGCATCCACCACGCCGCGCCCCGGACCCCTGGGTGCACCCACCGGCCCCGGCGGCATCCACGCGCTGCCGGCGTCGATCAAGGTGCTCAGCGGCGCTGCGGCCGGCCGCGAGGTCACGCTCACCAAGGTGGTCACCACCGTCGGCAAGCCCGGCGTGCAGGTGGCCTCGATCACCAAGCGCCCGGGCGGCTATGTCATTGCCCACGTCGAGGGCATGACTCGCCCCAGCCTCAACGGCCTGCCGCTGACCACCGACACCGCGCCGCTGAAGAATGGCGACTTGATCGAGCTGGCCGGCACGCAGATGCAGTTCATCCAGTTCTGACCAGCGCTGCACACAAGGGTGCCGTCGCGCGCCCACGACGCGCGTCCTGTCGCGCCAGCGTGACCGAGTTCACGCCAGCCGCCGGTCCACGGCGCGGCCTCGTCATCACAGCGTAGAAGTTCGCGCCACAGCCCTTGCGGGCACCGGCGACGCGCGCGAGGATCACGGCTTTCCTCTCCCCAACGTCGCGAGGGCCGCTGGCGCTGCTCGGCGACACGCGTGCCTCATGCAGATTCGGGTCCTGGGCTGTTCCGGCTCGATCGCGGCGCAGTGCCGCACCACCGCCTTCCTGCTCGATGACGACATCCTCATCGATGCCGGCACCGGCGTGGGCGATCTCGCGCTCGACGAGCTCGAGCGCATCGACCACATCCTGCTCACGCACTCCCACCTCGACCATGTGCTGGCCGTGCCGCTGCTGGCCGACAGCGTGATGCGCCGCCGGGCGCAGCGACCGCCCATCCGCGTGCATGCCTTGCCCGAGACGCTGGCCACCCTGCGCGAGCACCTGTTCAACGGTTCGCTCTGGCCCGACTTCACCCGCCTGCCCTCGGCCGAGCGGCCCGTGCTCAGCCTGCAGCCATTGCAGGTGGGCCAGGTCATCGAGTTCACGCATGGCCGGCGCATCGAAGTGCTGCCAGCCCTGCACACGGTGCCGGCCGTGGGCTACGCCGTGCTGCCCGGAGCCGGCTCGTCGCGCGGCGCCTGGGTCTACACCGGCGACACGGCCCCGCACGAGCCCCTGTGGCAGCGACTGGCCCAGATGCAGGTGGACACCCTGGTCATCGAAACCGCCTTCCGCGACGACGAGCGCGCGCTGGCGCAGGTCAGCCGCCACCTGTACCCGCAGGCCATCGGGCGTGAGCTGCGCCACCTGGCGGCGGGTGTGGCGGTCTACATCACCCACGTCAAGCCGGGTGAGATCGACACCGTCATGACCGAGCTGGCCGCCCTGGGTGCCGCCCACGACCTGCGTGCCCTGGCCGCCGGCCAGGTGCTGGCGTTGGACTGACGGTTTGCGGCGCAGGTGACGAAAAACGTCACCTGCGGGAACGCCGGGGCGACGCACCGCGGCAGCAGGGCACGGTGGCGCGTGATCGATTTCGCGCCCGCCACCCCCCCAGAACCCCCGGTCGGGCTGGCACGGGGCCTGCATAAGAAAGCTCGCACAGTCCCCACCCCTCACCCCAGACAGGAGTTCTCTCATGAAGCGCAGCATCCAACAAGGTTTCACCCTGATCGAACTGATGATCGTGGTCGCGATCATCGGCATCCTGGCCGCCATCGCGCTGCCGGCGTACCAGGACTACACGAACCGTGCCAAGTATTCGGAAGTGATCCTCGCCGGTTCGAAGTGCAAGTCGTCGGTGGCTGAGTACTATCAAACGATGAACAACACGCTTCCCGCTGACACGGCAAGCGCAGGTTGCGCGACCCAGACCACGAACTACGTCACCGGCCTTGCTGTGGTAGCCGGCACCATCACCGTGACCGCGAACGCCGTCACGACGCCCGGTGGTACGTATGTGCTGGCGCCGACTGCGTCTGTCACGGGCGAGCTCGACTGGAGCTGCACGACGTCGACCATCCTCAAGAAGTACCTCCCGGCCAACTGCCGCTGATAAACGGGTTCAACCGGACCGGGATCAGCTCACACTAGATCTGCGGATCGGTTGAAAGCGGGCACCTTCGGGTGCCCGTTGCGCTTGCGGGAACGCACAATTCATGCGCTGGGAATGGCTGTCGAAGGGGCGGGGCCAGATGGTATCGATTGTGTGGCGACATCGCTTGAAGGCTGCTGGAATCCACCTGGGTTCCAGCGTGCTGGTCGCTGCAGTTGCTGCAGCGTTGGTGTTCGGACTGTGGTACCCCTGGCCATACACGGTACTGGCCGGCGGCACGGAACTGTTTGTGCTCATCACAGCGGTCGATGTCGTGATCGGCCCGGCGCTGACGTTTGCGGTCTTTGACCGGCAGCGCAAGCCCATGGGCGAACTGCAGCGCGACCTGGCTGTCATCGTGCTGCTGCAATTGGGCGCACTGGCGTACGGCATGCACGCGATTTTTGTGGCGCGCCCAGTCGCTCTGGTGCTCGAGGTGGATCGCCTGCGCGTGGTGCGGGTAGTCGATATCCCTGAGGGTGAAGTTGCCGAGGCGCCGCAAGCCCTGCAGCGGTTGCCACTTGGGGGGCCGCGACTCCTGCGCGCCGAACCGCCGACCGATCCCGACGAGAAGTTCAAGGCTGTCATGCTGGCCTCCGGCGGTGTCGACATCAGTGCCCGCCCGCGCTACTGGCGCCCGTGGGACGCCACCGCTCGCGCGCAGGTGCTGCTCCGTTCCACACCGCTTGCCCAGTTGCGCGGTGTCGATGCCGCTCGCAAAGGCGAACTCGATGCAGCCGTGGGGCGTTCTGCCCGAACCGCTGACCAACTGCGCTACCTGCCGCTGCAGGCGCGCAAGATCGACTGGATTGCCCTGATCGACGGCACCAGTGGCGACGTCGTGGGCTACGCACCGTTCAACGGGTTCTAGAGGCGGGCCAGAAGCCCGGTCAGCCCGTGCGCAGGGCGGCACCCGGCGCCTCACTCCGTCCAGCGGGCACGGTGGGGCGCGTGTGGTTGCCTAGAATCCCCGCATGTCGCTGCCCACCTGGGCTGCGGGCGCGGCTGCGCCTGCGGCCGTCGATGAACGCCGATGGCCGTGGCCTGCCGTGCTCACGGCCCTTCTGGCCTGTGCGGCTCCGCCGCTGCTGGCCTACAACCAGCCGCCGTCGTCCACGCTGCTGAACCAGTGCCTGGCGGTGTCGCTGTGGGGTGCGCTGGTGGCGGTGCTGGCGCCGCGCATCTGGCCGGTGCGGGGGGGCAGCCTGCTGGGTGCGCTGGCGCTGCTGGCGGCGGCGGCGCTGGGCTCGGGCGTGCTCGGCGCGCTGCCGGCCGGGCTCATGCTCTCGGCGCTGGGCCTGCTGGGCGTGGCGGCGCTGCTGGTGGTGGCATTCGCTGCCGTGGCCGCGCGCGACGATGGGGCCACCGTCTGGCTGTGCGTGGCCACCGGGTTGATGGTGGCCGGCACGCTCAGCGCCGGCGTGGCGATGGTCCAGGTGTTCGCGCCGCAATGGGCCGACGGCAACTGGATCGCCCACTCGGGTCTGCCCGGCCGGGCGGTGGGCAACCTGCGCCAGCCCAATCACTTGTGCAGCTTGCTCACCTGGGGACTGCTCGCCACCGCCTGCCTGCTCGAGCGCGGCGCCATCTCGCGCGCCATGGCCTGGCCGCTGTCGGTGGCGATGGTGTTCGCCATCGAGTTGAGCGCTTCGCGCACCGGTGCCGTGGGCCTGGCGCTGGTGGCGGCCTGGGGTGTGCTGGACCGGCGGCTGTCGGGCCGCACGCGGGTGCTGCTGGTGGCCGCGCCGCTGTTGTGGGCGGTGTCCTACGGCGCCATGACCCTCTATGGCCACTGGAACGCCCAGGCGTACGGAGCCGCGGCGCGGCTGGCCAGTGGCGAGGCGACCGGCGGCGAGAGCCCGAATTCGCGGCTGCGCATCTGGGCCAATGCGCTGCAGTTGATCGCGCAGCAGCCGTGGCTCGGTGTCGGCTGGGGGGAATTCAACGTGGCCTGGTCGCTCACTGCCTTCCCGGGCCGGCCGACGGCCTTTTTCGACCACACCCACAACCTGCCGCTGCAGTTGCTGGCCGAGTTGGGCGTGCCCCTGGCCACGGCGGTGATGGCGCTGCTCGGGTTCGCGCTGTGGCAGGGCTGGCGCCGCGCCCGCGCGGCGGGCGGCGAGCGCGGCACGACCGCGATGACGGCCTGGATGATGGTGGTGCTCATCGGCGTGCACAGCATGGTGGAGTACCCGCTGTGGTACGCCTACTTCCTGCTGCCCGCGGCCTGCGCCTGGGGCTATGCGCTGGGCAGCAACGACGCTGCCGATGATGCGTCAATCGCCGGTGCCGCGCCCGACCCCGATCGGGACCGCGGACGCGCCCCCTGGCTGGCCCCGCTGCTGGGCGTGGCGGTCACGCTGGGCGGTGGCCTGGCGATGCTGGACTACCAGCGCGTGGTGGTGATCTACGCCGACTACGCCGCGGCCACCCACGACCAACGGCTGGCCGGCACGGCGCTGGCCTTCCGGCGCGCGCCGCACTACCTGCTCGACACCCGGCTGATGATGGCCTGGGCCCGCTACCTGGCCCAGAACGGGCAGACGGATGCCGCGCAGACCGTGGCGCAGCGCCTGCGGGAGTTCCGCAACCCGGACGCCGAGGAGTTCTTCGCGGCGTGTGAGATGGCCGGGGCGTTGCCGTTCCAATGCCAGTTGCCGGCTGTCGCCTGGCCGTGGCGTGCATTCCTGCGCGCGGAGCTGGCTGGGTCATCCGTGCGCTAACGTGGTACCGCGGCGGCCATCGGGCGGATGGTCTGCTGAAGCGCCTCGACATATGACGGATCGAGCTGCGATACGAGATTCACGGACTCCGCAGGGTCTGCCAGCACATCGAACGCCCACTGTGCGCCGGTGTCGATGTTGCGCCAGTATTTGAGCTTGCGGCCGGGCTGGCCTTCGTCGTAGACGCCGACGAAGTAGCCCTGCTGGAACGCCA
Source organism: Aquabacterium sp. (assembly GCA_023150345.1). Lineage (GTDB taxonomy): Bacteria > Pseudomonadota > Gammaproteobacteria > Burkholderiales > Burkholderiaceae_C > Pseudaquabacterium. The sequence goes on along the minus strand of JAKLLB010000033.1, from coordinate 2,105 downwards.
GCAGGCGAGGTTTCATCGGCAACTGCAACGGCAAACCAATCCAGTTCTCCGGCGCGGGCATGCCCAGGTACTGCAGTACGGTCGGGGCGATGTCCAGTTGAGAGACCAATCCGTCGGCGGCACCGGCAAGGACTGGCGGCGGCCCACCGAAGACGGCGAACAACAGCGGCACCCGCATGGCCGGCTCATAGACACCTTTGGCATGACCAAACTCACCGTGCTCGCCAAGCATCTCACCGTGGTCGCCGGTCAGAACCACAATCGCATCGCGCAAGTACTCCCGCTCGGCCAGTGCCTCGACGAGTCGCCGCACGACATCATCGAGCTGCCTCACGCCGTTGTCGTAGTGATTGCCGGTCTCGAACTGAGGCTTGGACAGATCCGCAGCCGCGCCTTTGCGCCAGGGCACATAGGGCTTGGCCGGACGGTATTGATCGAAAGTGCCGCTGCGGGCACCCAACAGGTGGGCAGACATCAGATGGAACTGAATCATGACGGGGCGCCCATCCCAAGCGGGCATGGCCTTCACGCGCTCGATGACGCTTTCGTCGTCATTGATGCTGCGAGTGCGGTCCATGCTGCCATCGAAGTATTCGTCCACCGCCCCGTATGCCGCACGCAACCCGTAGAAGTTCGTATGGTCGCCACCGAGCATCAGCGCGATGCGATAGCCGTGCTTGTTCAGCACTTCGTGCAGCGACAGGTCATCGTCTGTCATCAGGTGCAGCGGCTTGGATCGTGCAATGGCCAGCAGGCCGCAATAGGACTCGGGGCATGCCGCGACGGTGCGTGGCACCACCACCAGTTGTCCACGGCGCTGCATGGCGGCCAGGTGCGGCGTCGTGTCGCGTTCGTAGCCATAGGCCGACAGGCGATCGGGTCGCAGGGCGTCAACCACCACCAGGATCACGTTGGGGCGACGCGTCAACACCAGTGGGCGATACCTGTCGCGCGCGCGGCGCGCGGCCGCCACCGCTCCAGGCGACACCTGGATGTGGCTGTTCATGTGCTGGCCCTCATCCGGTGGCGCCAGAAAGGTCAGGCTGAATGGCTCGCGCGCGGTCAGTGCCGGGAAACCGGCGTAAGCCGACAGTTGCAACATTGCCAGCGCGATTGCGCCTATCGCGGCGGTGCCGGCACCGGTCGGTCCCAAGCGCATCGAAGCCCAGTTCGTCCAGTCACAACGCGTGATAGTTCCATCGACCAGCCAGAGTGCGACAGTCACGATGACCACGGCCAGCGTGCCCGCACCCAGCAACGGAACCCCCAGCGACTGAGCCAGTTCCGGCACTTGGCCGACATACCGGGCTACCAGGGACCAACTGGCGACTCGTCCCCATGACCACAGACCCGTGACCACCAGAAGGTAGTAGCCCGACAAGAGCAGCGTCGCGGTCGTAGCAATAGCTGCTGCCACGAGCCGTGGTGCAGCACGGCCAGGCAGCCAGCGCCATACCGCCATGCGCAGGCCTGCCAGCGCCATAGCGACCCAACCGACGACCTTAACGTGTGGCCAAACGGCCTGTGGACCGCCTGCGGGGTGCGCGGCGTAGACGTACAAAAACGCACCGATCAGCGCAGTCCAGAGCACCAGCTCTCTCGCGGCCGAGGCCGCGGCGCGTCTCCCAGACGGGGCTTCAGACATTGCGCAGGACAACCAGCCGGGACAACCCGAACAAGTTGACCGGCGCAACCGATATCAGTTCCCAGTCGTGCGCGAGGATGTGCTCGTCGAACGCGAAGTCGGAGCGAAAGCCGATGCGGTCTGCCACGGCTCGCACGGAGCGCTCGAGCAACCACCAGAAGCGGCTGCCGCTGAAGTGATTGAGCACGATGATCGTGCCGCCGGGCTTGCACACGCGGCGCGCTTCTGCGACGAGCCGCCTGGGATCGGTTGTGACCGACAACACGTACGGGAGTGTCACGCAGTCGAATCCGCTGTCCGGAAACGCCATGCTCTCCGCATCCATTTCGTGCAACGAGACGTTGTTTCGGCCCAATTGCCGTGCGCGGCGACGCGCGTGCTCCAGCATGTGTGGCGACAGGTCGATGCCGGTGACATGTGTCTGGCTCGGGTAGTCCTCGAGCATCAGCCCGGTACCCAC
>JAKLLB010000032.1 GCA_023150345.1 Aquabacterium sp. | reverse complement strand
CAAGGCACCTGTACCCGTGCGGTGGCCTCGGCCACACCGACACGTACGCGCTTGAACAGTTGCTCGATCGGCAGCCCGGGGGTGTCCAGGTGCTCGAGCAAGTACTTGGTATAGACGCTGTGCGACCCTGCCGGGTTGTCGAGCGCCACGCCGTTGGGCGAAGTGGAGAACGCGATCATCGTCCCCATCGGCGCATCCAGCGCGGCCAGCCCGGGCGGCGTGGACCCGCGAAACTTGAGCCTGCGCCCGTCCGGCCCCACGATCACGCCACCGGCGAAGGGGTTGACGCGGCAAGCATCGAGCACCACCACGTTGATCCCGTGCGCAATCGCACCAAGCCGCTCGACGAAAGCGCCGACGTCCACGCCCTGGCGCTCGATGTCGTCCTCGGTCTGCGGATTGGCGTCCACAGGCAACAGGAAATTGCGCCCGCGCCACTGGACGCCATGACCTGCGTAAAAGACCAATCGGACCCGAGCCCGCGGCGCCCGCAGCGAAAACTCGCGCAGGCCTTCGATCAGCTCACGCAGCGACGTGTCCTCATGCAGGCCAACGGCGTAGCCCATGGCGCGCAGCCGCGCGGCAACGGCCTTGGCATCGTTGATCGGATTTTTCAATGGCGCGGCCTTGTAGGCCGCATTTCCGATCACGAGCGCGATGCGCTCGGGATCTCGGGCCGCTGCGGCAAGCCGCGGCAGCGCGCCCGTGGCTGCCCCCGCAATCGTGGCGGCGATCGCGCCCAGTATGCTCCGCCGATCGACGCTCTCTTCCGACGAGACCATCCGCAACGCGTTCATTGCAGTGCCCGCCGGGTCCTACTCGCGCGGGGGCAGGCCGGGCGCCAGTGATGCCGCCTGGAGGATCGGTCGACCACGCAGGCGCTCGAGTACCTGCGCCTGCGTACCGGGCGCCACGCGAACGTAGTAGTCGCCCAGCTGCCCTGGGCCGCCGACGATCTGCCCGCCGATCTCGACGAGGAGCATGCGGATGTCCACCTCCTTCGCATCAGGTGCGAAGTTGAGCTTGAGCAATGGTCCTTCGTCCGCCTGTACGGCTCGCAACGCGCGAAGCTCCTGCGCGTCGTCGCGCTCACCGAGCAGGCTGACGATGACACCGCCCTGCACTGCAACGACGGCGAAGGCCGCCAGTGCCGTGGCCGGGCGCATGCCCAGGCTGGCAACGAAGGAGCCGATGCGCTCGGCCCATGTCGGTCGGTCGCCCCGGATCCGCTTCATCGCCTTGTCCAGCCCGATCGTCGCGGGCACGCGCGGCGCACCCTCGAGCATGCGTTCGCGCAGCGACTGCTGCCACTTCAGTTCGGCATCGGCCTGGGGATGCCGCGACAGGTAGTCCTCGACCCAGGCGCGATCGGCGTCGCTCAAGGTGCCGTTGACATACCACGGCAGCAGTTCATCGAAGCGCTCGTTCATGCTGTCGCCCCGGCGGTGTCGCCTTCGCTGCCCAGCAACCGCTGCAGGCAGCCCTTGATCTTCTGCCGCGCGTGGAACAGGCGCGTCTTGACCGTCCCTTCGGGGCAGCGCTGGACCTGCGCCACCTCGGCGAGCGACAGGCCTTCGAAGAACACGAGGTGCATGCACTCGCGATGCTCCTCGGACAGGCGGCCCATGCAACGCTGGACGCCCTCGGAGCGCTGCTTGGACGCCAGCTGGGTGTAGCCGTCCGGCGTGTCGGCGGCGACCGTTTCCGCGATGTCATCGAGCTCGTCGTGGGCCTCGTCGGGTCGACGCGCCCGGTAGACCATCAGCGCCTTGTTGCGGGCAATCCCGATCAGCCAGGTGCTGAACTTCGAATCCCCGCGAAAGCGTGCGGGGTGCCGCCAGACTTCATACATTGCATCCACCACCACTTCCTCTGCGCGCGCGTGATCGTTCAGCATGTTCAGCACATAGGCGTAGACCTTGCGGCTGAATGCCGTGTACAGATCGCGAAACGCAGCCTGGTCTTCCTTGCCGATCCGTGCCAGAAGCTCCATGACCCGGGCGTTGTCCATGACGGCGGCGGTAGTGGCGTGGTTGTGAAGTATCGCGCGTCCACCTCTGCCGCCGTTACTGGGCAAGACCTGTATCGACGCACGGACACCACGCCCTGCGCGTCGGCATGGGACATGTCGGAACTGAGTTGCGCCAAATCGCGCGCTGGTTCACTGTTTCGCCACCGCGTCGGCCGGCGCGCGGCGAGAGCGCCAGGCGCGCTACGCGGCCCTGCTGCGCAGGTCTACTTGCGCCGCACGAACAGGAAGTCGCCGCCCTCGTGCCCGGCCAGGCGGATATCGGCGAACTGAGGCAGCTGCTCCGAGTTGAGCGCAACCGGCCTTCGCAGCTCCGCGAACAGCGAGGTCGCGTCGAGGACGCCGCGGTTCGATGCCAGCACGCGCAGCAGCGCGGCGGCGAACGGCGAGTGGCCACTGCCGCCGGAATCGGCCACCGGCTCGAGGCCGCCCGAACTCAGCACCTGCCTGGACTTCAGCCGGGCCATGCGCTCGAGGTGCTCCTGGCCACGCCCGAGTTTGAGCTCCGCGCCCCGCGTCAGCGTGCCCGAGAAGCAACTGTCGGCCACGACCAGCACATGCCTGGCCTTGAGGGCGCGCAAGGTGTCGCGCACGGTGTCGTTGGAGACCCACTGGGTGCGCCGGTTCGGCTGGGCGTCGACCGGCAGCCAATAGCCCTTGTCGGCCTCGGTGTCGAGCGATCCATGCCCGGCGTAATAGATCAGCAGGTTGTCGTTCGCGCGCAAGCGGTTGCGGTACTCGTCGAGCACGTCGACGATCTGGTCCCGCGTGGCGTTGACCAGTGCCGTGACCTCGAACCCATACTGGGCAGCCAGCAGATCCCCGACGGCCCGCGCGTCCTTCACGGCGGTGTCCAGCCGCTCGAGGTGCTTGTAGGCGTCATTGCCGATCACCAGCGCGTGATAGCGGCCGAGTGATGCCACGTCGACGGGCGCCAGCGCATCGCCCTGAGCGACCGGCGTGGGCGCTGGCGGCTTGCCCGCGTTGGCAGCCAGCGCGATCTTCTTGTCCAGCGCGGGGCTCGGCTCGCGCGCAGCCGCAAGCCGGTAGGAGGCCTCGGCATCCGCGGTCCGGCCGAGGGTAAGCAACAGGTCACCGCGCGCGACCAGCAGCCTGGGTTCCTGCGGCCGGGTCTTCAAGGCCTTGTCGCAGGCAGCCAGGGCGGCCTCGCCCGTCAGCCCCAGGCACCGCGTTTGGGCCAGCGCGAACTCGTCGTCGGGCCTTGACGCTTCTGCCGCGCGACTGCGTGCCACCCAAGCCGCTTCGTCGGCCAGGCTCTGTATTTCATGCTCGCGCAGCCGCAGCCGCGCATCCGACGGCCGGTGCTGGCGCGCATCCTGCAGCACACGCAGCGCCTCGGCGTAGTGCCTCGCCGCCACCCATGCATCGACCAACGCGATGACCTCGCCCGCACTCGCGCCCGCAATCGCTTCTCTGCATGCCGGGCTCAGCTGCTCCTTGGCGTCTGCCTGGCACGCGCTCAGCCCGGCGCCGTGCGCGGGCGCCCAGCAGACCGCAACCACAAGCAGCGCTGCAACCAGGAATGACCGCCATTCGCTCATGGATCGCTCACGTCCGCAACATCGCTAGTACGACCTGAGCGAGCCGGGCTGCTTCGTGTGCAGATCGGGATCGAACGCCCAATCGCCGGATGGCAGGCGGATGACGCCGAACAGGTAGCGGCGGGCAATCGGCCGGTAGGGTGGCTGCTCGGCCGCCAGCACGGCATCGAGACGCCGCTGCGCCTGATCGAGCCCCGCGACCACCAGGGTGCTGCGCCGGGCCATGTCCTGCGCATAGGTCACCACATGCGCCTCGTCAGCCGATAGACGGGCATCGCGCGCGAGTGCAGCCAACACCTGGGACTCGCGCCGCAGTGCATCGAGCTCGGCAATCACCGCCGGCAGACCGGCACGAAGGTTGGCGCCGGCGTCCGGAACCTCGCGTGCGTACCCGAGGTGCTCCACACTGCCCTGGAGGGCACGAGTCAGACCGTAGCCAGCTCCTGGCCCATCGGGGAGCAGCTTCGGGTCGACCGCGTGCAGGACGTGGCCGGCATGCAGCTTGACACTGGCGATGTTGCGCGCGCCTTCGACGGCATAGGCGGCATGCTCGGCCGCGACTGTTGCCTCCATGCGCGCGACTTCGAGCAGCCCCTTCTGCCCTGGCGTATCCGGCCAGGCTGTCAACGCGTGCCCGACGTGGCTGTGAGCCATCGTCGGCAGCTGGATGCTGACACACGCAGGCAGGATCAGCCCGAACACGAGTGCAACAGAGATCAGGGGCCACGCTGGTGACCAGCGGATGCGGCGCGGCTGCTCATGTTCCCGAGCCAACAGACTCGCACCCACTTTCGACAGACCCCCGTGCAGCCAATAGCGACTCAAGGCTTACCCCACTGCGCTGCCCAACATCCGTGCAAGCATAGGCCTCACCAGCGGCTACGTGCAACACTGCGCCCCCGCGGCCGGGCCTGTTCGACGCTCATGGTTCCGGTTAGCTGCGTGTCGTTTGACCGGCATCAATGAGTTCTGAGCCGAAAGCCCACCGAGCGCCGGAAACGGCAACGGGCTAGCCCCTTTTGAGAACTAGCCCGTTGATTTCTATGGTCGGGGTGGCGGGATTCGAACTCGCGACCCCTTGCACCCCATGCAAGTGCGCTACCAGGCTGCGCTACACCCCGACGAAGCTGCGCATTATAGCCAGAGTTCGGGCGCTATACGGGTTGCAGCAAGGTGCGGATCGACATGAGTTCGGCGCGCAGCTGCGCTGGCGACAGCTCCAGAACCTCCGGTAGCGGTATCGGCGTGCCGGCGGTTTCGGGCGGCAGCGGTTCATCGCCCACCGGGGCGTCGGCATCGATGAATTCGTTGTCGTCGACCGGCACGCGTGCCAGTGGATGCTCGACGAGCTTGTTACGCGCCCCGCTGATGGTGAAGCCCTGGTCGTAGAGCAACTCGCGGATGCGGCGGATCAGCAGCACCTCGTGGTGCTGGTAGTAGCGGCGGTTGCCGCGCCGCTTCATGGGCTTGAGCTGGGTGAACTCCTGCTCCCAGTACCGCAGCACGTACGGCTTCACGCCGCACAGCTCGCTGACCTCACCGATGGTGAAGTAGCGCTTGGCGGGAATCGCGGGAAGCGGTTTCTCCATTGAAATCAACGGCGTGCGCGGGAAAAGTTAGACTTTACTCGAACTCGCCGTCGAAGGGCGTGTCGCCCTGCACAATCGCTTTCAGCTTGTGACTTGCATGAAACGTCACCACGTTTCGTGCCTTGATCGGGATCGCCTCGCCCGTGCGCGGGTTGCGCCCGGGCCGTGGCGCCTTGCGCCGGATGTTGAAGTTGCCAAAACCCGACAACTTGACGTCGTCGCCCTGCACCAGGGTGCCGTGGATCAGCTCGAAGAAGGCTTCGACCATGTCCTTGGACTCGCGCTTGTTGAGCCCCAGGCGCTCGAACAGCAGCTCGGAGAGCTCGGCCTTGGTGAGCGTCGGCGTCTCCAGCGACGGCAGGATCACGCGGTCAACCTTGTTGTCATCCATGCTCATGTGTCCATCATCGCTGCATGAATGGGGCGATCAACCCCTCAGACGCGCGCCCACGGCGCGGCCGGCACGGTTCACCGCGGCCTTGACCACATCGTCGATGCGCTCGTCGGTCCAGTTCGCCGCGGGGTCCAGCAGCTCCAGCCGCACGGCCATGCTGCGCTCGCCCGCCGCCATGTCGGTCACCGCGCCGCTTGGGCGAAACACGTCGAACAGCGTGGCCGAGCGCACCCAACCGCCCGGGTCGGCCCGCAGCGCCTGCACCAGCGCGTCGTGGGTGGCGGCCTCGGGCACCACCAGCGCCACGTCGCGCCAGGCACTCTGGTGCCGTGCAATCGGCTCGAAAGCGGGCACGTCACGGGCCAGCACGGCGTCGAGATCGACTTCGAACAGCACGGGCGCATGCGGCAGCTCGTAGGCCTGGCGCCACCGCGGGTGCAGTTCACCGATGACGCCGATCTCGCGCCCATCGCAGCGCACGCGTGCGCTGCGCCCAGGGTGCAGGGCCGGGTGCTGCGCAGGCTCGAAGGTCAGCGCGCGCGGCGCCAGCAGTGATTCCAGGTCACCCTTGAGATCGTAGAAGTCGACCGCGCGCTCGCGGCTGCCCCATTGCAGGGCATCCGCCGCGCCATAGGCCAGCGCTGCCAGCTTCATGGGTTGGTGGATGCCGGCCACGGTGGCATGCGTGTCGGTCACCTGCGCATCGCGCCGGGCGACACGCCCGAGCTCGAACACCCGCACACGGGTGGCCTTGCGCGCCAGGTTGTGCCGCAGCACCTGGATCAGGCTGCCGACCAGGCTCGAGCGCATCACCGCCAGGGGAGCGGCGATCGGGTTGAGCACCCGGATCGGATCGGAGTTGCCGGCCAGTTCGGTTTCCCAACGCTGCTCGACGAAGCTGAAGTTGATGGTTTCCTGATAGCCCAGTGCGGCCAGACTGCGCCGCACCGCGTGCGCGCTGCGACGTGCCTCGGGCAGCGCCTGTGCCGTCACGGCGGCCAGTGGCGGAGCGGGAGGCAGGCGGTCGTAGCCGATGACCCGGATCACTTCCTCGATGAGGTCTTCTTCGATGCGGATGTCGAAGCGCCAGCTCGGTGGTGTGACGATCAGCCTGCCTGGCTCTTCGCGCAATTCCAGCCCCAGCCGACGCAGCACGTCGGCGCACTGCGCCTGCGGCAACGGCATGCCGATCACCTTCGCGGCTCGATCGACACGCAAGGTCACCGGCTCGGGTTGCGGCATCGCCACCGGCTGGTCATCCATCGGGCCCGGCTCACCGCCGCAGATCTCGAGGATGAGGCGCGTGATGTGCTCGATGTGCTCCACAGTGCGCGCGGGATCGACACCACGCTCGAACCGGTGGCCGGCATCGGTGGCGAAGTTGTAGCGCCGCGAGCGGCCGGCGACCGCGTCAGGCCACCAGAAGGCCGCCTCGACGTAGACGTGGCGGGTGCCGTCGGATACCGCCGTGGCCTGGCCGCCCATGATGCCGGCCAGCGACTCCACGGCCTGCGCGTCGGCGATCACGCCCACTTCCTCGTCGAGCTCGACGGTGTTGCCGTTGAGCAGCTCGAGCGTCTCGCCGCGGCGAGCCCAGCGCACTACGAGTTCGTCGTGGATCTTGTCCAGGTCGAAGATGTGGGTCGGACGGCCGTACTCGAACATCACATAGTTCGAGATGTCCACCAGCGCATTGACCGAGCGCTGCCCGCAGCGGGCCAGCCGCTCGACCATCCAGGCTGGCGTGCGGGCCTTGGGATCGATGTGGCGGATGATGCGACCGGAGAAACGCCCGCACAGGTCGCGCGCCTCGATGCGCACCGGCAGGCGCTGGTCATGCCGGGGCGGCACCGGTTCGATCAACGGGGCCACCAGGGGCGCACCGGTGAGCGCGGACACCTCCCGTGCAATGCCCTGGACCGACAGCGCATGCGCGAGATTGGGCGTGAGCTTGAGCGTGAAGACCGTGTCGTCCAGGCGCAGCAGATCGCGCACATCGGCGCCCGGTGTCGCGTCGGCGGTGAGTTCGAGCAAGCCGCTGTGGTCGTCCGCCAGGCCCAGTTCACGCGCCGAGCACAGCATGCCCTGGCTTTCGACGCCGCGCAGCTTGCCCAGTTTGATGTTCAGCGGCTGGCCATCGTCACCGGATGGCAGTTGCGCGCCAACCAGCGCCAGCGGCACCTTGATGCCAGCGCGCGCGTTCGGGGCGCCGCAGACGATCTGCAGCGGACCGTCCTTCGAGTGGGCGCCGGCCTCGACGCGGCACACCCGCAGGCGGTCTGCGTTGGGATGGGGTTCGGCCTCGACGATCTCGGCCACGACCACGCCGCTGAAAGCCGGTGCAGCCGGTCGCAGCTCTTCGACCTCCATGCCGGACATGGTGAGCAGATCGGCCAGGGCCTGGGTGTCCAGCGGCGGGTTGCAGAACTCGCGCAGCCAGGATTCGGGGAATTGCATGATCGGTCGGTGTGCGGTGTGCGGGTCGACAAAGTCGAACGGGTGCGAGCGGATGCGTGCAGATGCGACGCCCGCCGTTAGCGGAACTGCGACAGGAAACGCAGGTCGCCCTCGAAGAACAGGCGCAGGTCGCTCACGCCATAGCGCAGCATGGTGAGGCGATCGGGGCCCATGCCGAAGGCGAAGCCGATGTAGCGCTCGGGGTCGAGACCGAAGTTGCGCACCACGTTCGGATGCACCTGGCCCGAACCGGCGACTTCCAGCCACTTGCCCTGCAGCGGCCCGCTGGAGAACGCGATGTCGATCTCGGCCGACGGCTCGGTGAACGGGAAGAACGAGGGTCGGAAACGCAGCTGCAGGTCGTCGCTCTCGAAGAAGCGGCGGCAGAAGTCGGTGAACACCGCCTTGAGGTCCTTGAAGCTGACGTTCTCGCCGATCCACAGGCCTTCGCACTGATGGAACATGGGCGAATGGGTGGCATCGCTGTCCACCCGGTAGGTGCGGCCCGGGGCGATGACGCGGATCTCGGGCATGGTGGCGGCACCAGCGTGGCGCTCGGCGTGCGCGCGCGCGTAGCGCACCTGCATCGGGCTGGTGTGCGTGCGCAGGCAGTACCACATCCCGTCGGCGTCCTTCATGTCGACGTAGAAGGTGTCCTGCATCGAACGCGCCGGATGATTGGCCGGGTTGTTCAGCGCGGTGAAGTTCATCCAGTCGGTCTCGATTTCGGGGCCATCGGCCACGTCGAAGCCCATCGACGCGAAGATGGACTCGATGCGCTCGATGGTGCGCGACACCGGGTGCACGCTGCCCACGCCGCGCTGGCGGCCCGGCAGGGTGACATCGAGCGCCTCGGCGCGCAGCTGCACCTGCAGCTCGGCATCGGCCAGCGCCTGGCGGCGCTGCTGCAGCGCGGCCTCTATCTGCTGCTTGGCCTCGTTGATGCGCGCACCGCGCGACTTCTTCTCGTCAGGTGACAGTGACGCCAGTGCCTTGAGCAATTCGGTGACTTGCCCGGACTTGCCCAGGTAGCGGGCCTTGGCGTTTTCAAGCTCGGCCGGCGTGGGAGCCGCAGCGAATGCCGCGTGCGCACCATCCACCAGTTGATCGAGTTCGTTCATCGTCTATCGAACCAATAAAAAAGGCCGCCCCGAGGTGACGGCCTTGAATGCTCGATGCCTGGGAGCGGCTGGACGCCGCTGCCAGGCCGGGATCAAGCGAGCTGGGCCTTCACCTTCGCCACGATGCTGCCAAAGGCAGCAGGGTCGTTGACAGCCAGATCGGCCAGGACCTTGCGGTCGATGTCGATCGAGGCCTTCTTCAGGCCGGCCATGAACTTGCTGTAGGTGAGCCCCAGACCGCGGGCCGCCGCGTTGATACGGGCGATCCAGAGCTGGCGGAACACGCGCTTGCGGGTCCGGCGGTCACGGTAGGCGTATTGGCCCGCCTTCATCACCGCCTGCTTGGCGACGCGGAAGACGTTCTTGCGGCGACCGCGATAGCCCTTGGCCAGCGCGAGGATCTTCTTGTGACGAGCGCGTGCGGTGACACCACGTTTGACGCGAGGCATGAGTAGCTCCTTCTATCCGTCGTCGGTTGATCACAGACCCGCGAACGGCAGCATCTGCGCCATCCCGGCCATGTTGGTCTCGTGCACGTTCGTCGCGCCACGCAGGTGGCGCTTGCGCGTGGTGGACTTCTTCGTGAGGATGTGGCGCTTGAACGCCTGACCGCGCTTGACGGTACCCCCCGGACGGACGCGGAACCGCTTGGCCGCGCTCTTCTTGGTCTTCATCTTGGGCATGACTGCTCCTTCTAGGTTGCCACCTGCAGGCGGCCGGGGCACTGGCTCCGGCACTTGCATGGCCTGCAGCGGCTTGTCTTCCAATCTGCGCGGTGACCAGACCGCGCAGCGGAAATCGAACTCAGAACTTCACTGCTTCTTCTTCGGTGCCAGCACCATGATCATCTGGCGCCCCTCGAGCTTGGGCATGTGCTCCACAACCGCCACATCGGCCAACTCATCACGAATGCGCTCGAGCAGCCGCATGCCGATGTCCTGGTGGGTGATCTCGCGGCCACGGAACCGCAGTGTCACCTTGCCTTTGTCGCCATCCTCGGCGATGAACCGCCGCAGGTTGCGCATCTTGACGTTGTAGTCGCCTTCGTCGGTGCCCGGGCGGAACTTGACTTCCTTGACCTCGATGACCTTCTGCTTGGACTTGGCCTCGGACGCCTTCTTCTGCTCCTGGTACTTGAACTTGCCGTAGTCCATCAGCCGACACACGGGCGGGTCGGCCGCGGCGGCGATCTCGACCAGATCGACATCGGCTTCACCCGACAGGCGCAAGGCCTCTTGCAGACTGACGATCCCCAAGGGCTCGTTGTTGACGCCGTTCAGGCGAACCGTGGGCGCCATGATCTCCCGGTTCAGTCGATGCTTGCGCTCGACGTTGGGCATCCGGCGATCGAGAAAAGTAGCGATGGTGCTGACCCCTTCGTGACCCCAAGGCAAGCAACGGGCCGGACAAAAAGCGAACGCGCGCGCCGGGAGGCCGCCTCAGATCTTGCGGGCGATGTCGTCGGCGAGCTTATGGATGAAGTCGTCGAGCGGCATCACGCCGAGATCCTGGTTGCCTCGGGCGCGCACGGCAACGGCCCCGCTTGCCTTCTCCTTGTCGCCTGCGACGAGGATGTACGGGACCTTTTGCAACGAATGCTCGCGGATTTTATACGTGATCTTCTCGTTGCGCAAATCGCACTCGGCTCTAACTCCTTGTTTTTGCAGCGTTTTCACCACTTGGGCGGCGTATTCGGCCTGGCCGTCGGTGATACAGGCCACCACCACCTGGGTAGGAGCCAGCCACGCCGGCAGCGCACCGGCATGCTGCTCGATCAGGATGCCGATGAAGCGCTCGAGGCTGCCGACGATGGCGCGGTGCAGCATCACCGGAGTGCGACGCTCTCCGGAGTCATCCACGTACTCAGCGCCCAGCCGCTCGGCCATGAAGAAGTCGACCTGCATGGTGCCGCACTGCCACTCGCGACCGAGCGCGTCTTTGAGCGTGTACTCGATCTTGGGGCCGTAGAAGGCGCCGTCGCCAGGAGAGATGACGAACTCGCAGCCGGATCGGCGAAGCGACTCCATGAGCGCAAACTCGGCCTTGTCCCAGCTCTCGTCCGAACCGATACGCGCTTCGGGTCGAGTGGCCACCTTGTAGAGGATGCTCTGGAAGCCGAAGTCGGCATACACGCGCTGCAGCAGCGCGGTGTAGGCCACGCACTCGGCCAGGATCTGCTCCTCGGTACAGAAAATGTGGCCGTCGTCCTGCGTGAATCCGCGCACGCGCATGATGCCGTGCAGCCCGCCCGTGGGCTCGTTGCGGTGGCATTGCCCGAACTCGCCGTAGCGCAGCGGCAGGTCTCGGTAGCTCTTGATGCCCTGCTTGAAGATCAGGATGTGGCCGGGGCAGTTCATCGGCTTGAGCGCGTAGTCTCGCTTTTCCGACTCTGTGGTGAACATGTTTTCCCGGTACTTCTGCCAGTGGCCGGTCTTCTCCCACAGGCCCTTGTCGAGGATCTGCGGGCCCTTGACCTCCAGGTAGCCGTTGTCCCGGTACACCTGCCGCATGTACTGCTCGACCTGCTGCCACACCGTCCAGCCCTTGGGGTGCCAGAACACGGTGCCGGGCGAGTGCTCATCGATGTGGAACAGGTCGAGCTCACGCCCGAGACGGCGATGGTCGCGCTTCTCGGCCTCTTCGAGCATGCGCAGGTAGTTCTGCAGGTCGTCCTTGGTGGCCCAGGCCGTGCCGTAGATGCGCTGCAGCATCTCGTTGCGATGATCGCCGCGCCAGTAGGCGCCGGCCACCTTCATCAGCTTGAAGTGCTTGAGCCGCCCGGTGCTGGGCACGTGCGGGCCGCGGCACAGGTCCTCGAAGCCACCCTCCCGGTACAGCGAGACGTCCTGCCCCTCCGGAATGCTGGCGATGATCTCGGCCTTGTAGTGCTCGCCCAGGCCTTTGAAGTGGGCCACGGCCTCGTCGCGCGGCAGCACACGCCTGACCACGGGCTCGTCCTTCTTCGCCAGCTCGCCCATGCGCGACTCGATGGCGGCCAGGTCTTCCGGCGTGAAGGGTCGCTTGTAGGAGAAGTCGTAGTAGAACCCGTTGTCGATGACCGGACCGATGGTGACTTGCGCCTCGGGGTACAGCTCCTTCACTGCATCGATCAGGTGGCTGAGATCGACCAGGCGCGCCTGGCCAGGCCCGCCCACCCGCCCGGCCAGGGCCGCCTTGGCCAGGCCCGAACCGATGGAAGCGGCCACGGCACCGACCGTCAGTGGTTGCTCGTACTGGCGACGGGAGCCATCGGGTAACGTGATCGTGATCATGGTGTGAAATTCGATGGGCAACAAAAAAGCGCGGTGGGTGACCGCGCTTTTGGTGTTCGAGAGAAGTGCAGACGAACAGGCGTGACAGCGCGGCCGGAATCAGGTACCGGTGGCGAACGGGGTAGTCCGCGGTGTCATAACCGTATGTGCCTTTCTCGCTCTTGCCAGGGTGGAAGTGGGCTTGATTGTAGGCGAGCCGGCGCGCCTGCACCAGCGCGCCGATCGGGGGGGGGCTGTCAACGCCTGGACTGCAAGCGAGCGAACGCCGCCGCCATCGCCCCCGTCGCGGCCGGCTCCGATGCGGCACGCACCATGGCGGCGCGCTGCCCGGGACGCGCGCCCTCGCCACGCGGCGCGCCGCTGCGCGCACCGGGCGAGGCATCGAGCTTCATGGTCAGCGCGATGCGCTTGCGCGCCAGATCCACCTCGAGCACCTTCACCTTGACGATGTCGCCAGCCTTCACGATCTCGCGTGCGTCGTTCACGAAACGGTGTGCGAGCTGACTGACATGCACCAGTCCGTCCTGATGCACGCCCAGGTCCACGAACGCACCGAACTCCGCGACGTTGCTCACGGTGCCCTCGAGCACCATGCCCTCCTTCAGGTCCTTCAGGTCTTCGACGCCGTCGTTGAACCGGGCCACCTTGAAATCGGGGCGCGGGTCGCGGCCGGGCTTTTCCAGTTCGGCCAACACGTCGCGCACGGTGATCGCGCCGAAGCGCTCGTCGGCGTAGGCCTCGGGGCGCAGGGTGCGGATGACATCGGCCTTGCCCATCAGCTCGGTGATGGGCCGCCGCAGGCCTTCGAGCACGCGCTGCACGATCGGGTAGGTCTCGGGGTGCACGCCCGACATGTCCAGCGGGTTGTCGCCGTCGCGAATGCGCAGGAAGCCGGCGGCCAGTTCGAAGGTCTTGGGCCCCAGCCCCGCCACCTCGAGCAGCTGCCGGCGATTGCGAAACGCGCCGTGGACATCGCGCCAGCGCACGATCGCCGAGGCCACCGACGCCGAAAGGCCGGACACCCGCGCCAGCAGGGGCGCCGATGCGGTGTTCAGGTCCACCCCCACCTTGTTGACGCAGTCTTCCACCACCGCGTCGAGGGTGCGAGCGAGCTCGCCCTGGTTGACGTCGTGCTGATACTGGCCCACGCCGATGCTCTTGGGCTCGATCTTCACCAGCTCGGCCAGCGGATCCTGCAGCCGCCTGGCGATCGACACAGCGCCGCGCAGGCTCACGTCGAGCTCGGGCAACTCCTGGCTCGCGAACTCGCTGGCCGAATAGACCGACGCCCCCGCCTCGCTGACCACCACCTTCTGCACGGCCGCCTGCGGCGCGATCTGGGCGATGCGCTTGATGAGGTCTCCGGCCAGGCGGTCGGTCTCGCGGCTGGCCGTGCCGTTGCCGATGGCGATCAGGTTCACGCCATGCGTGGCCACCAGCCGGCCCAGCGCATGCAAAGCGCCTTCCCAGTCGTTGCGCGGCTCGTGCGGATACACCGTGGCCGTGGCCAGCACCTTGCCGGTGTCGGACACCACCGCCACCTTGACGCCCGTGCGGATTCCAGGGTCGAGCCCCATCACCACGCGCTTGCCCGCCGGCGCTGCCAGCAGCAGGTCGCGCAGGTTCTCGGCGAACACCTTGATTGCGGTGGCCTCGGCCGATTCACGCAGTCGCGCGAACAGGTCGCGCTCCAGGCTCAGCGACAGCTTGACCTTCCAGGTCCAGGCGATGGTCTTGCGGATGAGGTCATCGGCCGGGCGCGCCGCATGGCTCCACCCGAGGTGGCGCGCAATGCGACCTTCGGCCAGCGAGACCGGCGGCTTGGCCGCAGGCGCGCCCGCGGCACCTCGTGGAAGCGTCACTTCGGCTTCGTCGAGCTGCAGCCGGGCATCGAGCAGTTCCAGCGCACGGCCGCGAAACACCGCCAACGCGCGGTGCGAAGGCACGCTGCGGATGGGCTCGGCGTAATCGAAGTAGTCGCGGAACTTGGACACGTCGGCCTGGTTCTCGTCCTTGCCATCGACCAATTTCGAACAAAACCGGCCCTCGGCCCACAACCATTCGCGCAGCAGGCCCACGAGCGCGGCGTCCTCGGCCCAGCGCTCGGAGAGCAGGTCGCGCACACCATCGAGCACTGCATGCACATCGGCGAAGCCGGCCTCGGCATTGAGGTAGCCGGCAGCCTCGGCCTGCGGATCGAGCGAGGGGTCGGCGAACAGGCGGTCGGCCAGCGGCTCCAGCCCCGCCTCCCGGGCGATCATGCCCTTGGTGCGCCGCTTGGGCTTGTAGGGCAGGTACAGGTCTTCGAGCTCCTGCTTGGTCGGCGCGCCCTCGATGGCCGCACGCAATTGCGGCGTGAGCTTGCCCTGCTCGTCGATGCTGCGCAGCACGGCCTCGCGCCGCTGCTGCAGCTCACGCAGGTAAGCCAGGCGCGACTCGAGCTCACGCAGCTGGATGTCGTCGAGGCCGTCGGTGGCCTCCTTGCGGTAGCGGGCGATGAAGGGCACCGTGGCGCCACCATCGAGCAATTGAACGGCGGCATCGACCTGCCGCGGCGCAACCTTCAGTTCGGTCGCGATCTGGAGAAGGATCTGGTCCAAGGCAGGCGCCCCGTGGGCCTGGAAAACGCGAAGCGCGCGAGTTTGCCATACCACTTGCAGGCGGTGCCGGGCAGCCACCGCCATCGCCGAACTAGGGACATGCACCAGCGCAGGGCCGTGGCATGCCTTCGGCATAATGCCCGACGCACGCAAGTGCCCTCGCCGTACCCCGGCAGGCACGACCATCCGGCCAGCCGGCCACCACCGCCGCGCCGCTGAGCTCGCCGACCGACGAGGACCCGATGAACACCGTTACGCCCGAACCCGAGCAGGTGCACGCATGCGACGTGCTGGTGATCGGTGGCGGCCCGGCCGGCTCGACCATCGCCACCTTGCTGGCCCGCCAGGGCCGCCATGTGGTCATGCTGGAGAAGGCGCATCACCCGCGGTTTCACGTGGGCGAGTCGCTCCTGCCGGCCAACGCGCAGCTGTTCGACCGCCTGGGCGTGCGCGAGCAGGTCGAGCGCATCGGCATGCGCAAGTGGGGCGTCGAGTTCTGCTCGCCCACGCACGCGCACCGAAGCTACGTCGAGTTCGCCGATGCCTGGGACAAGTCCATGCCCTATGCGTGGCAGGTTCGGCGATCCGATCTGGACGACATCCTCTTTCGCCATGCAGCCGCGGCCGGCGCCCGCGTCACCGAAGGCGCCCGCGTGCGCGACGTCGCGTTCGATGACGATGGCGCCGATGTGCAGGTCGAGCTCGAAGACGGGAGCGCCCGTCGCTATCGCGCGCGCTTTGTCGTCGACGCCTCCGGACGCGACACCTTTCTGGCCAACCGGATGCGCTGCAAGCAGCGCAACACGCGCCACAACAGCTCGGCGTTGTTCGCGCACTTCCAGGGCGCGCGACGACTCGAGGGCAAGCTCGAAGGCAACATCTCGATCTTCTGGTTCCAGCACGGTTGGTTCTGGTTCATTCCGCTGGCCGATGGCACGACCAGCATCGGCGCTGTGTGCTGGCCCTATTACCTGAAGTCCCGCGACAAGCCGCTCGATGCGTTCTTCGCGGACACCATCGCGATGTGCCCCGAGCTTGCCGCCCGACTGGAGGGTGCCACGCTCGTCGATGGCCAGGTGCATGCCACCGGCAACTACTCGTACAGCGCCACCCATTGCACCGGTGACCGCTATGTTCTGCTGGGCGACGCCTACGCATTCATCGACCCGGTGTTTTCGTCGGGTGTCTACCTTGCCATGTACGCCGCCTTCGAGGGGGCCGAACTCGTGGCCACGCGGCTGGACCGCCCGGCCGAAGCCGCTGCCGCCCGGCAACGCTTCGAGGCCATGATGCGCAAGGGACCGCGCGAGTTCTCCTGGTTCATTTTCCGCGTGACCAACCCCACCATGCGCGAGCTGTTCATGCATCCGCAGAATCCGTGGCGGGTGAAGGAAGCCATGCTTTCGCTGCTCGCGGGCGACATCTACGGCAGCACGCCGATCTGGGGTTCGCTGCGCATCCTGAAGATCGTCTACTGGCTGATGTCGCTCGGCCACCTGCCGCGCACGCTGCGGTCGATGCTCCGCCGGCGTCGCAACATCCGAGACGCGGGGCCGCTGAGCGGCGAGAACGTGCTGGACGCCCGATGACCGAGCCGGTCCTGCATGCCCGGCGCGGCAGCCGTGCCAACGATGCCGTTGCGTCGCCTGTCGCGCCGCAACCCGGCGCCAACAGTGGCCACCTGTGGGCCGTCCGCGGCGCGAACCTTGCGCAGCCGCTGGGCCGGCTGTGCCTGGGTGCGCATGCCGTCGAGCCCACTGACCTCGCCCCCATCCTGCCCGTGCTCGGCGAGCCATCGCATTTCGTCGATGCCTGGTGCACACCCGGCCCGCATGCCCAGGGTCGCACCGGCGCCCTGCACTGGCGGCACGGGGCCGAGTGGTTGTTCGGCGCCATGCAGGTGAACGAAGACGAGGCCAACCCGCAGTCGCTGCGCCAGCGGGTGCAGGCGGCCTATCTCGACCTGTTCCAGGCGCTGCGCGATACCGGCTTCGCCCACCCCGTGCGGCTGTGGAACTACATCCCGCGCATCAACGAGGTCGAGGACGGCCTCGAGCGCTATCGTCGATTCAACATCGGGCGCCAGCAGGCGTTCACGCAGGCGGGGCAGGCGGCCTTCGAAGGTGCGCCCGCCGCGTGCGCGCTGGGCACACGCTCCGGGCCGTTGTGCATCGGTGTGCTGGCCTGCCGCCGCCCACCGGTGCCGCTCGAGAACCCCAGGCAGGTGTCGGCCTATCGCTACCCGACCGACTACGGACCGCGCGCACCGACGTTCTCGCGCGCGGCGCTGGCCGACATCGGCCCGGGCCGTCGCGGCCTGTGGCTGTCGGGCACGGCCAGCATCGTGGGCCATGCCACCGTGCACCCCGGCGACCCGCGGGCGCAGACGCATGAAACGCTCGCCAACATCGAAACCCTGCTCGAGGTTGCGGCAGCCAGTGGTACGCGAATCGGGCGCGACGATCTCGTGCTCAACGTGTACGTTCGACATGCAGAACATGCCGACGCCGTGCGCGACGTGATGGCCCAGCGCTGGGGGGCGCGTGCTCCGGCGCTGGCGCGCGCCGTCTTCCTCCAGGCCGACATCTGCAGAACCGATCTCCTGGTCGAGATCGAGGGTCATGCAGTGGCCGGCCCATCGCCAAGCGGGCCATGACGGCGACCCGCTCCCCTCGGGTCGCTCCGCGCCGGGCTTGCGGCGGCGTTGCCCGTGGCCTGGCCGCCGCGGCCATGGCCCTCGGCACGGCCGCCCACGCGGCACCGCTGTGGGAACTGGGCATCGGTGCAGGCATGCTGCGCCTGCCGCATTACCGAGGCTCGGACCAGTCACACCTGTGGCTGCTGCCGGTGCCCTACGTGGCCTACCGCGGCACCATCTTCAAAGCCGACCGCGACGGCGCGAGGGCCGTGCTGTTCGACTCCCCCGATCTCGAACTGGACCTGAGTGCATCGGCCAGCGCGCCCACGCGCAGCCGCGACAGCCATGCCCGCGAGGGCATGCCCGACCTGGCCCCCACCGGCGAGCTGGGGCCCAACCTGAACTGGACCTTGGCACGCGGTGGCAACTGGAAGCTCGACCTGCGTGTGCCGGTGCGGGCGGCCCTGACCCTGGAGTCGCGGCCTCGCATGGTGGGCTGGATCAGCCATCCGCACTTCAACCTCGATGTCCAGTCGGTGGGCGGCTGGAACCTGGGCCTCCTGGCTGGCCCGGTGTACGGCAGCCGGCGGCAACACGCCTATTTCTACGATGTGGCGCCCGAGTACGCCCGAGCCGACCGGCCCGTGTTTCACTCCGCGGGCGGCGCGGCCGGGTTTTCCGCCATCGCGGCGTTGTCGCGCCGCGATGGCGACCGCTGGACCGGCTTGTTCGTGAAGGCAGACAGCTTGTCAGGCGCCGCCTTCGAAGCCAGCCCGCTGGTGCGCCGCCACCAGCATGTGGCGTTCGGCGCCGCGCTCTCGTGGGTATTCGCGGCGTCGTCGCGGCCCGCGCCTGCACCTGCGAACGACTGATCATCGGCGATGGCCCCTTCCTCACCCATCACCGCGCGCGCACCTGCAGGCAGACCCGCAGCCTGGCCGCTGGCGTTGGTGGCCACGCCGCTGCTGTGGGCGCTGCTGCTGTTCCTCGGCCTGCTGTCGCTCAGTTGGAACCTGATCGCGCTGGTGCTGCACCCGCTGCTGCCGCGCGCCCGCGGGCTGGCGGTGGGTCGCGCAGGAATCGCCTACGGATACCGGCTGTTCTGGGCCCTCGCCCGTGCCTGCGGCATGCTGCGGCTCGAAGCCGATGTGCTCGATGCCCTGCGCAACGAGCCCGGCCTGATCATCGTGGCCAACCACCCGAGCATGCTCGACGCGCTGATGCTCGTGGCCCGGCTGCCGCGCGCCACCTGCATCATGAAGGCCAGCCTGCTGCGCAACATCTTCCTGGGCGCCGGTGCCCGCCTGGCGCGCTACATCAGCAATGAAGCACCGGTGGCGATGGTGCGCCACGCGGTGCAGGACTTGCGCGACGGCGGACAACTGGTCATGTTTCCCGAGGGCACGCGCACCACGCAAAAACCGCTGAATCCGTTCATGCCGGGTGTCACACTGATCGCCAAGCTGGCGCCGGCACCGATCCAGACGGTGTTCATCGACACCACCTCGCCCTACCTGGGCAAGGGCTGGCCCTTGTGGCGCCTGCCGCCGTTGCCCATCGTCTTCACGGTGCGCCTGGGCGAGCGCTTCGTGCCCAGCCGCGACGCCGACGCCCGCCTGCGCGAACTGGAAGCCTATTTCCGCCGCGGGTTGAGTCCGCACGAGCATGCGGACGACACGTCTGCGGCGGTCGACTCGCCCGCACCAGCCTCGGCGTCGTCCGCCCCCGGCGAGCCGGCGGCCTGACAACATGCCCAGTCGCGCATCCAGCACCCATCTGGTGCTGATTCCCAGCTACAACACCGGCCGCCTGCTGCTGGAGACGGTGCGTGCCGCGCGCGCCCAGTGGCACCCGGTGTGGGTGGTGATCGACGGCAGCACCGATGGCTCGGCCGAACCCCTGCAGGCCGTGGCCGCGGCCGACCCCGGCCTGCGAGTGATCGTGCTGTCGCGCAACCAGGGCAAGGGCGCCGCGGTGCTGCACGGAGTGCGCGAGGCCCTGGCCGCCGGCTACACCCACGTGCTGACGATGGACGCCGACGGCCAGCACCCGGCGGCACTCATACCGACCTTCATGCAGCAGTCGATCGCGCGGCCCGAAGTCATGGTGTTGGGTCGCCCGGTGTTCGATGCCAGCGCCCCGCTGCTGCGCGTGCGCGGACGGCGCATCTCCAACGCCTGGACCAACCTGGAAACCCTGGGCGCCGGTATCGGCGACTCCCTCTACGGGTTTCGCGTCTACCCGGCCCGCGAACTGGTGGCCGTGATGAACCGCCAGCGCTGGATGCGCCGCTTCGACTTCGACACCGAACTGGTGGTGCGCCTGGCGTGGCGCGGCGTCAAGCCCATCAACATCAACGCGCCGGTGAAATACCTGCGCGCCGACGAAGGCGGCATCTCGCACTTCCGATACGGCCGCGACAACGTCCTGCTCACGTGGATGCACACCCGACTGGTGCTGGAGTTCGCGCTGCGCCTGCCCGCGCTCATCGCCCGGCGGCTGCTGGGGATGCGGCCGTTTCAGCGGTAGTCGCGCAGACCGGTTGCGCGTCCTAATTCTTGGACTCGCGCTCTGCAGGCTCCGACTGCTCCTGCTCGGCACGTGGGGGTCGCAGGGGTGCGAACGGGGGCGGGAATCCGACGAAGGCCAGGAACACCAGGATAGGCAGCAACAGATAGAACAGCGGCTTGCGCCAGTGCAGGTCGATCTTCATCGTCGCCATCTGGGGCCGGGTGGCACGATTGCAAGCCGCGGGCTCGGCGCGCCTGGCCCACGCGCCGCGGTGGTGCTCAGGCCATGCCGCCGTTGATGGAGATGATCTGGCCTGTGATGTACGCGGCCGCCGGACTGGCGAGGAACGCGACCAGGTCGGCCACCTCCTGCGGCGTGCCGGCGCGCTGCGCGGGCACCATCTGCTTGACGGTGGCCGCGTCGAACACCGCATCGGCCATGGGCGATGCGATGATGCCCGGCGCCACTGCGTTAACGGTAACGCCGCGGCTGGCCACTTCGAGCGCCAGGGCGCGGGTGGCGCTGTTGAGGGCGCCCTTGGCTGCGGCGTAGTTCACCTGCCCGCGGTTGCCCATCAGCGCGGCCACCGACGACAGGTTGATGATGCGTCCCCAGCGTGTGCGCAGCATGGGCAGCAGCAGTGGCTGGGTGATGTGAAAGAAGCCATGGAGGCTGACGTCGATCACGCGATGCCACTGGTCGGCGCGCATGCCGGGGAACACCGCATCGTCATGGATGCCGGCATTGTTCACGATGACCTGCACCGGCCCTGCCGCCAGCATGGACGTGGCCGCTGCCTGCGCGGCGGCCGCGTCGGTGAGGTCGAACACATGCACTTCGGCCCGGGCGCCCGTGGCGATGAGCTCGTCGGCCAGCGCCTGCACGGCCTCGGCGCGGCGCGCGGCGTGCAGCAGCACGGTGGCACCGTCGGCGGCCAGGCGTCGTGCGATGGCTGCGCCCAGGGCGCCGCTGGCGCCGGTGACCAGGGCCCGCTTGCCGGCCAGGGATGCGTTCATGTTGTGCGTCCAGGCAGCGCCGATGCAGCGTGGCCCGGCAGGGTGGCAGGCGTGTTGAGGACGACGGTGGCGCGGCCGTCGGCCAGGCAGACGCCATCGCCGTCGCTCACCTCGAACGTGTAGAGTATTTGCCGTTCGTCGCCAGCCAGGCGCTGCGCGCGCACGTGCAGCGGGCCCGGCCGGTCGTGCAACGTGGCCACGCTCAAACGCACCTGGCGCACGCTGGCCAGGTATCCCGGCGTGGGCGTGCCCTGGGGCGGCGCGACCAGCGCGCCGTGCAAGGCCATGGCCTGGGCAGCGTATTCGATCGCCGCCGCCGCCAGCAGACCACCGGGTGTGCGCAGCGGGTGGTTGGCGTCGGCGTGGCCGGTGGCGGTGCAGTGCACATGCGAGGGGGACCAATCACACAGCGCGTCGAGCAGCGCCATGCGCCCCTGGTGCGGGATGCGCGCCAGGATGCCCGCACGCTCCAGCAGGTGCGGAGAGTTCGTCATGGCAGCGCGCGGGCCTTGTCGGCCACCAGCAGGACGTTGGCGAACGGCGTGCCCAGGCTCATGGGCACGCTGCGCACCGAGAAACCGATGCCCTCGAGCAGGGCGATCCACTGCGCCAACGGCCGGCCGAAGGTGGGTGGCACGCGGTGCCCACGCACCAGGGTGACGATGCGGTCGACCCACTGGCTGACGGCATAGCCGCGTGACTGCGCGGCATCGCCTACGCGCAGCAGCAGCCGCCCGCCCGATGCCAGCGCCGCATGCACGCGTGCCAGCAGCGCGGCCTGGGCGGCATGATCGACGTAGTGCAGCACGTCGAGGATGACCACCGCCTGGCAGGCGGGCAAGGGCACCAGTCGCATGTCGCCACAGATGAACTGCGGGCGACGGACCAGGCCAGCCAAGGCGGCCTCGGCGCGGCCGACATCGCGCGGCATCAGCTCGATCCCGGTGTAGTGCGTATCGATGGGCGCGGCCGGCCATTGCGAGGGCCAGCGTCCCTGTGCATGCAGCGCATGCACGGCATCGAGCAGGCTCGCGAGCAGGCCCTGGCCGCAGCCGATGTCCACCACATGGGCATGCGCTGGCAGATCGCCCCGCTCGAGCATGCCGCGGAACACGGGGTCGCGCCCCAGCTTGCCGCGCGCGAAGTGCCAGGCGAAGCGGCCAGACCGCCGATACGGTGCGCATGCCGACTCGTGCAGCAGCCGCCAGGCCGCCGCAGGCGTGGCGTCGCGGGGGGCAGGTACAGGCTTGGGGGCGAGCGTATCGGTCACGGTGCGGAATAGGAGTTCGAGGGGCCCGATCGAGCATGGGCGCTGACCGCACAGGCACCCGGTGCCGGCTGCAGCGCCTGATCCAGTGTGACCGAGCGCAGGCTTAGCCGTTGCATCCGCTGCAGCAGACCAGGCAGGACATGCAGCACCACCGCTCGGTCATCCGCCGCGCGGGCGGCGTGGCCGTCGTGCAGCAGCAGGATGTCACCCGCGGCCAGCCCGCGGCACAACCGGTCGAGCACCCGGCCCGGGTCGCGCTCGCGGGTGTCGTAGCCGCGGCGGGTCCAGCTGGTGAGCAGCAGGTCCTGCCGCGCCAATACAGGCTGCAAGAACGGGTTGCGCAGGCCCGCCGGAGCCCGAAAAAAGCGTGGATACGCCCCGGTCAGCTCGCCCAGCACCTCCTGCGCAGCCGACAGCTCGCGCGCAATGCCGGCGGGGCCCAGCAGCGAGAAGTGGTGCCGGTGCCGCAGGCTGTGGTTCTGCACGCTGTGGCCCTCGGCCACGATGCGCCGCACGAGTTCCGGATGCCGGCGCGCACGCTCGGCGATGCAGAAGAACGTGGCACGGGCACCGTGTTCACGCAGTTGGTCGAGCACGGCCGGCGTGACCTCGGGATCGGGCCCGTCGTCGATGGTGACGGCCACCTCGCCACGACGGGCCGCAGCCTCGGGCAAGCGTGTGAGATTGGGCCCCAGCCAGCTCGATCGCGGCCACAAACCCGCAGCAGTGATCAGGGCATGGTTGGCCACCAGCGCCCCCACCGACCAGGGCCAGGCACCCGGCACAAGCACTGGCAGCACGAGCGCCGCCGCATGCACGCCGACGCTGGCACGCAAGAACGGGCTCCAGGTGGTGTGCGGATCGGGCATGAACGGCGGGTTGGATCGGGGCGGCGACGAGCAGGGCCGCTGCCCCGCGACGGGCAAGGCGGGACGCGTCAAGCGTGAGGCGCGGATTGTCCCATGGCCCCTGCGCAGGCGTGCCGGCTCGGCAGGCTCGCGCAGGTACCGTGGACCGCCTCAGCGCCCGGCCGGTGGCGGCGCGAATGCCGCCGACAGCACCAATGCCAGCAGCGCACCGGGCGCCACCACCTGCCCGATGGCCGATAGCGCAGGGAGGCCAGAAGTGGCGATCAACCCGAACGAAAGCACCGTGGTTCCGTTGGCCAGCACCAGCGAGGCCAGCGCCTCTGTGTCGACGGCGCCGCTGCGGTGCCACTGGTCGAAGAACAGGGCGTAGTTCGAACCCACGGCCACCACCAGCAACAGACCCACGAGGTGCAGGA
This sequence comes from Aquabacterium sp., assembly GCA_023150345.1. Taxonomy (GTDB): domain Bacteria; phylum Pseudomonadota; class Gammaproteobacteria; order Burkholderiales; family Burkholderiaceae_C; genus Pseudaquabacterium. The sequence continues at coordinate 16,674 of JAKLLB010000032.1, read as the reverse complement.
TGCCCAACGGCACCGCCGCCGCCACCAGCAGGCCCAGCGTCAGCACCACGGCCAGTGCGAGGGGAAGGCACACCGACAGCAGGCGTCTGCCTTGTCGCAGGGCGACCGCCATCAGGACCACCACACCGAGCGCGCCCAGGCCAGATTGCCACAGCGCTTCGGCGAGGTAGCGGGCATACAGCGCGTCCAGTGAGCGCTTGATCTCCAGCACGGTCACCGTAGGCAGGTCGGGTCGGTCGGTCGATGGTGCGGCACCGCCGGTACCGGTGCCGCATGCCGATTGCAGCGTGCGCTCCAGCGCCGCAGCGTCCATGGGCTCGCTTCCCGGCTGCAACGACAGCAACGCCATCCAGCGCCCGCCATCCGCGCCCTGGCGTGGCATCAGCATGGCATCGACCAGGGGCGCGAATGGCCCTCCAGCCAGCGCCTCGCGCGTGATGGGCGGCTGCCCACGGGCCTGCTGTACGGCGGCCACGAAGGGTTCCAGGCGGCGCGCGGGCAGCGGTCCGCCCTCGGTAGCCTCGGCCAGGCGTTGGCGCAGCGCCACCGGGTCGGGCAGGCTGTGCAGCCGCTCGCGCTGCGTCTGCATGCTGGGCAGCCAGCGCACCGGGCTGTCGTAGCCCGCCAGTGTGCCCTGCTCCACCAGATGGTCCAGTGCGCGGCCCACGGCCTCTGCGGCCCGCAGTGTGGCCTCGACGCCGGGCGCCTGCACCACCACCAGTGTGCCCGCATCGTTGGCGCCGAGATCGCGGCGCAGGCTCTCGTCTTGCTGCAGCTGTGCCGCTGGCACCGGGCTCAAGGAAGCCAGGTCGCCCTGCCACAGCGTGCCGTGGCGACTGACCATCGCCGCCAAGGCCACGCACACCAGCAGACCGACAACGATGAACGGCACCCGGAGCCGACCGGCCTGCACCGACGCCGCCCACGCCTGCCGTCCCAGCCATCCGCGCAGCCCTTGGCCGGCTGCGCCATCGGGCAGGCAGGCCGGCAACACCCAGCGCGTGGCCAAGGCGGCGGCTACCAGCCCCGCCAGGGAGAACACCCCCAACTGTGCCAACCCCGGAAAACCGGAAAAGACAAGCGCAGCGAAGCCGCACACCGATGTGAGCAACCCCAGGCGCACCGTGGGCCAGGACCGGGCATGCCAGACGCGCCAGCCAGTGCCTGGAGCAGCCGCCACGCGGGCCTGGATCAGGTAGTAGATCGCGTAATCGACGGCCTCGCCGATGAGCGTGCTGCCGAATCCCAGCGTAATGCCATGCACGGTGCCGAAGCCCAGGCTCACGGCTGCGATGCCAGACACCACGCCGCTGGCCACCGGCACAAAGGCCACCGCCAGCGCAGGCATCGACGCAAACGCCAGCCACAGCACGCCGCCCATCAGCAAGGTGCCCGCGATCGCCAGCCGGTGCACCTCCTGCTCGATGCGCTCGCGGCTTTCCACCGCGAACAGCGGCGGGCCGCTCATCTGCAGCTCCAGCCCCTGCGCGCCGGGCGCCGCAGCCGCTCGCTCGAAGGCCTTCTGGATGGCACGGATCAGGGCCTGCTGCCCGTCCAGGTCGCTGCCCGGTGCACGCCCCTGCACCAGCAGCACTGCCCGCTGCCCATCGCGCGACGCCCAGGTGCCATGTAGTGTGCGCGGCGCCTGGGCCGGCATCATGGCCTCGGCGACGCGTCGGGTTTCACCGGTGGGGTCCTGCTCGAGCACTGGCTTGACCATGGCGCCCGCTGGCGTGCCCAGAAGCACCAGCGTGTCGTCGATGGCGTCGCGCAGGCCTTGCGCTGTGTAGCGCTCGGGCGTGACGTCAGGGCTGAGGTGGTAGCGGTGGGCGAACAGCCACTGGGCAGCCCCGCTGGACCGCCACACCGACACATCGCCGTTGTGCACCTGCTCCACTTCGGGCAACGCGCGCAGCGCGGCGCCCAGTGCACGGGATGCTTCGGCGCGCTGGTTGGGCTCTCCGCCGCGGATGGCCAGCATCAAGGTCCGCGCGGTCACCCCCGATCGAAGCTGCTCGATCAGCACTTGCTGACCCGGATCGGGACTCGCCGGCAGAAAGGCCGACAGGTCGGCCGAGAAGTGGGACCGGGCGATCACGGCGCCGCCAACGGCCATCGCCAGCACCCAGGCCAGCAGCGCCAGGGCGCGCTGCCAGGGTAGCCACGGGCCGGCCAACGATGCGCCGTTCACGGCTTGCGCGCGGCGGGTGCGACCGGCTCGACCTGCATCAACGAGCGGTCGCCATCGGCCATGCGCATCTCGACGCTGCGCAGCAGCGAGCCGCGGCCAACGATGTGCACGCTGGCCAGCAGCACCTGCAGCCGTGGCTCGATCGGGCGCAGCTCCAGCGTCCACTGCTCGGCATTGCCCGCCACCGCGGTTCGGAAGTGCTGTTGCAGGCTGCCTGCATTGCCGGTGAGTGTGCCGCGCACCGCCTCGACGATGGCCTCGACCTCCGGTATGGCGTCGAGCACCACCGTGCGGGTGCGTCCGCTGCGCGTGAGCGTGACCATGTTGCCCTCGACCACCATGCTTTCGGGCCGTGGCTTGAGGGTGTGGCGCGCGAAGCGGTCGGGCGCGGCAAAGCTCAGCGTGCCACTGCTGAACAGCGGCGCATCCAGGCCCTGCACGGTGCGCTGCTCGGTGAAGCGGGCCTCGCCGCTGCGCACCTGGGCCAACAGCGTCATGAGTTCGGCCAAGTCGAGTGCCAGCGCGGGCATGGCCAGCATGGACAGCGTTGCCGCGGCCAGTGCCCGCAGCCGGTGCGCAAGGGTCGTGCGCCCGCCGCGCAACCGGCGGGCTTCAGGTGTCGGACTCGCACCAGAAGTCATAGAAGTTGAACCAGTTGTACGGCGCCTCGCGGCACAGCGATTCTAGGTGGGCCACATAGGCCGACAGCGCCTGGCGGATCTGCTGCTCGCGCGCGCCGGCATCGGTCGGCCGCTCGGAGAAATCGGCCAGCGGCGTCATGCGCATTTCGTAGGCGCTGCCGCCGTGGTAGATGCCGGCCATGAAGACAACCGGTTGCCGCAGCAAGGCAGCCAGGCGGAAGGGTCCGTCGCTGAACTCGGCCTCACGGCCCAGGAACGGCAGCCGCACGCGCTGGCCGCGCTCGGATTCCTGTGGCAGGCTGCGGTCCGCCAGCAGCCCGACCAGTCCACCGTGATCGAGAAAGTCGCGCACGGCCAGCATCGACTCCGGGCGCCCCAGCGCGATCACCTCCGGTGCCGCATCGGGCGCGATGGCCGCCAGGGCTGCGTTGATCTTGCGCGCGTTGTCCGGGAACATGGCCATTGCAATGCGCAAGCCCCCGCGGACCTGCAGGCCGGCCGCGCGCAACAGTTCGAAGCTGCCAAAGTGGGCGCCGACGAGAAAGCCGCCGCGGCCTCGCGCCAGCACGGCCTCGAGATCGTCGATGCCGCGGCTGCTCAGGCTCAGCCAACGCGTGTGTCCCCGCAGAAAGTAGACACGATCGAGGATGGTGGCTGCAAAGGCGTGGACATGCCGATACAGGTCGGCCCAGCTCGCCGGGCGGCCCAGCGCACGCTCCAGGTAGGCACGGCTGGCTCGTCGCGGGCGCGGGGCAGCCAGCACGAAGTAGATGGCGATCAACACCAGCACGCCACGCGCGATGCGGCGGCCCAGTCGAAGCGCGATCCACACCATCACCCGCAAGGCGAATGCGTTGCTGCGTTCGGGCTCATGGGCCCAGGTCGCGGCCTTGGGTGCGTCCAAGGGCGTCAATCGGTGGCGTAGACGCCGGTGGCGACGAGGCGCTCGCCTTCACGCACCTCGAACCGCCACGAGGTCTCGGCGGGATGAACGCTCAGCTCGAGGGTGGCCCCTGGGCCGGCCATCGACAGAAACTTGGCCTGCCGCAGCACCAGCGAGCCGGGCCGTGCGACGTGGCGCGCCATCAGCTCGAGAACCTGGGCCAGCAGCACCACGCCCGGCACCACCGGCTGGCCGGGGAAGTGGCCGTCGAACGCCGGATGATCCGCCGGTACGGTCCAGCGTTCGACCCAGGGCGTGTTCACGACCGGCGCCGCTGCCATGTGCCGTCAGCCGCCGGTGCGGCCGAGCAGGCTGTGTGCCAACTCGCGCAGCGACTGGGCGGTGAGCTTGCCGGTGGCTTCGCGCGGCAGGCACGGCACATGCACGACCCGACGCGGCACGAACACCGGCTCCAGGCGCTCGCGCAGCGCTCGGATGATCTGGGCGGCACCCAGGCGCGGCGCCACCACGAATGCCACCGGCCGCACCACCCCGTCGGGCACGTCTTCGGGCAGCCAGAACGCGCCGTCTTCGACTCCGTCGATGCTGTTGAGGTGGTAGTTCAGATGCCCCAGCGAACTGCGCCGACCGGCCACATGAATGAGGTCGTTGGCTCTCCCGAGCAGCTCGAAGTGGCTCGAGTCGGCCAGGCGCAGGATGTCCGACAGGTCGGTCGGATCGGCAACGTGCCCGCCATGCGCCACATAGACCTCGCCGTCATCGCCGGAACGCGCATGCAGGCGCAACTCGCCGAATGTGTGCCAGGTCTCGGTGACCGCGGTGCGGCGCGTGGCCACCTGCCCGGCTTCGGTACAGCCGTAGATCTCGATGAGCTGCCCGCGGGTGGCCGCTTCGGTGCGGCGTGCCAGTTGCGGTGACAACGGCGCGGTGGCGCTGATGACCAGATCGACAGGCGGCAACGCCAGGCCCGACGCCAGCAGTGCCTTCAGGTGGAAGGGCGTGGTGACCAGCGCACGCGGGGCCGGCACCGACCCCAGCGCCTTGACGATGTCGGCCGGATAGAACGGCCTGCTGCATTCGAAGGCCGCACCGCCCAGCATGGCCAGCAGCACGCTCGACTCGAACCCGTAGCTGTGCTGGGGCGGAACCGTGGCCACGACGGCGAGCCCGGCCAGCGAGGGCAGGCGCAGATGATCGGCCATGCGTCGGGCTTCCGAGCGCACATTCACGTTGAGCATGCCCCAGGTCTTGGCATGCGGCTGCGGCGTTCCGGTGGAGCCCGACGTGAGCAGGCACGCAGCCGGCTGCACGGCGGGCAGCAACGGCAGGCCATCGGGCTGAGGCCGGGCCACTGCATCCGATGTGAGGTCCACGCCGAGGTGAGCCATGGGCCACTGCACGCCCGCACCGCTGTCCACCAAGGCGAGCACACCGCCTCGCTGGTCACCCAGGGCCTGGAGCGTGTCCAGGCGGGCGTTGGGCGGCAGCAGGCTGTCGCAGCCCCGCAGCAGGGCGGCCGCCAGCGCCACGGCGAACGCCAGCCGGTCCTGGCACAGGTTGACGACGGCCGCCCCTTCGGGCAACCGGCACGCCAACGCTTGCGCCTGGGCCAGGAACTGCGCACCCGAGACCGCCTCGCCGTTGCGCCAGGCCAGCGGCTGGTCGAGCTCGCGCGGGGCCAGCAACGGCCATGCCCCGTCGGTCAGTCCGGGCGGTGGCACCTCGCTTGCGTGCGGCCCTCGGCGGGGGGTGTCAGCCATGGCCTGCCGCGGAGCCGCGGAACGCGCGCACCGTCTCCATGAGCGACACCCGTTCGAACTCGGGATGCAACCGATACCGCACCCCATGCTCGCCGACGAGCAGCACGCCGATGGCCAGCGGTGTCAGCACGTTGGCCAGCAGCGACCACGTTTCCCAATGTCCCCAGACGTAGACCGCCACCGACACGACGGCCATGCCGAAGAAGTAAGCCACCCACACCCCGGTGAGCGCCTCGGTGTAGGCGCGCATCTGCGGCGTGAGCTCGCGGTGCACCCGCTGCGCCATGCGGGAGATGAGTGCAGGCCCGGGCGCGCGCAGGCTGGCTGCGAACCCGGCTCCCAGGGCCAGGTGCATGCCCACGTGCTGCAGCAGGTACAGCCGCCGCACGTCGCCCAGGCCGCCTGCGGCCACCACCTGTACCAGGGCCACAACGCCCGCCAGCCCCAGCCCGAGCAGCCAAACGTTGCGTTGGCGCCAGGCAACGCCCAGAAGCGGCAGAAGCAGCGGTCCCAGCAGTGCGGCTACGGCCCAGGGCGCCTGCGCCGCGTGCACCATCAACCAGTGCGACGCCCAGGCATACGCGACGATTGCGAGAAGCCCCAAGCCCAGCCGGATGTGCATGCCACGGCCCTGCGGGATCAGAGCGTGCGGTTCTGCGCCACGTGCGCGGCCAGGCTGCGCAGCGAGGCGAAGATGTTGCGGTTGTTCTCGTCGTCCGAGCGCAGCTGGAAGCCGTATCGGCGCGACACCTCCAGTGCCAGCTCGAGGATATCGATCGAGTCCAGCCCCAGGCCATCGCCATACAGCTGGGCAGCCGGATCGATCGAACCGGCATCGACCTCGAGATTGAGCGCCTCGACCATCAAGGCCGCGAGCTCGCGCTCCAGGTCGGGCAGCGCCACCTGCGGCGCGGCGTCGGCGGCGTGCGGGGCGGTGTTCAAGGATGCGGGATTGCTCATGGTGGGCGTCGGGTTCTGGCAACAGGCAAGCCTTCCATTTTAGTTCGGCGATCATGGCTCCGGCCGTGCGGTGTTGCCGGTGACGTCTCCACCCGAAAGCCGGTGCTTTTCCGCCCATCGGTCGGGCAGTGCAGTCGGTAGCCTGCGGGGGATGTTGATGGCCCTGATCGATCGCCTGCGCGGACGGCGCCCGGCGCCCGCGGCGCGCAGCCCCGAACGACCGTCCGAGCGCCCGTCGCCGGCGTCCGCACGCGCGCCGACGCTGGATGCCACCGGCGTGGCCGTCGGTGCCCGCCGGCCGATCGTGTCGGCCCGCGGCGGGATCGCCGGGTTCGAGTTCGACCTGGGCGAGGCCACCCGACGACGGCTGGCCGAACGCGGTGACCCGGTGGCCATACGGGTGAATGTGGGCCACCTGCTGGGCGCGATGCGGCTGTGTGCCCAGCAGGGCCATGTGGCCTATGCCGAGTTGCCGGCGGGCTGGGCCTGCCTATCGGTCACACCGGCGCAGCTGGTGGCCGGCATGCACCTGTCGCTGACGCCGGCGCCCGACGAGACCGACGCCCCGGCCTTGGCGCGTGCGGTCGCACAGTGGCGTGGTGCACAGGCCCGTGTGGGCTGGCGCAGCGGCGCCGCACCGGCTGCCGCCTCGAGCCTGACGCCCGACTTCACCGTGCTGCCGCTGCCCGGCCCGGGTGCCGGCAACGCGAGCGCCGTTCGCGGCGCGGTGCGTGCCGCCCGAGCCGCCCTGCCCGCGGCGGGCCTGCTGGTCACCGAATTGCCCGACGTGGATACCCTCGAAGCGGCGCTGGCCGCCGGGGCCAGCCTGGCGAGCTGTCACGTCGACGGCAGCGCCGCACCCACCGATGCCCGCACGCTGCCACCCCAGGCCCAGCGCCTGCTGGCGCTGATGCAGCAGCTGGCGCGCGATGCCGACACCGACGCCGTCGTGGCGGCTGTCAAGGCCGACGTCGGCCTGAGCCTGCGCTTGCTGCGGCAGATGAACAGCGCGGCCGTGGCCCCCGATGTGGAGCTCGGTTCGATCGAGCAAGCCGTGGCCCTGCTGGGTCGCAACGAGCTCTACCGCTGGGTGTGTGTGCTGCTGGTGCGCCTGGCGCCGGCGCGCCCGGTCTCACCGGCGCTGCAGGCCATGGCCCTGGCGCGGGCACGCCACTTCGAGCTGCTGGCGGCAGACCTGGGCGAACCGCAGCCGGGCGCCCTGTTCACCATGGGCCTGGCGTCGATGCTGCCGTTGCTGCTGCGCACACCGCTCGACGACGTGCTGGCGTCGATGCACCTGCACCCGCTGGCCGCGCAGGCCCTGCTGGAACGCACCGGGCCGTGGGCGGCCTACCTCGGTCTGGCCGAGGTGCTGGACGAAGGCGACCTCGTCGAGGCGCAGCCGCTGGTCGAGCCGTTTGGCGGCCTGGCACAGGTGATGGCGCACTCGGCGCGCGCCTGGCTGTTCGCCACCCAGGCCGGCGCTGGAAGTTGATGGGGTAGCCGAACTATCCGCGCAGCGCCTGCCGCAGCTGCTGGCCGATCTCGGGTCGGTCTCGAAAGGGGTCGCTGGGGTTGCGCATCTGCATCACGTCTTCCAGCCGCGTCTGCACGGAGCCCAGCGCCTTGGGGTGACTGAAGACGTAAAAGCGACGCTCGCGCAGTGCGTCGAACACCATGCGGGCGACATCCGCCGCGGTGACCTTGCCGCCGGAGACGGCTTTCTCGCTCATCGCCCGCGAGATCATCTGGCTGCGGGTGGGCTGCTCCGCCTCGGCGCCGGCCGGCCGGTTCCGATCGCTGCGGTGGATGGCGGTGGGCACGAAGTACGGGCACAGCACGTGGGCACTGAGCTGGTCGGTCACCAGCGCGAGGTCCTGGTACAGGGTCTCGCTCAGCGACACCACCGCATGCTTGCTTACGTTGTAGACGCCCATGTTGGGCGGGTTGAGCATCCCGGCCATGGAGGCCGTGTTCATGATGTGGCCGCGATAACCCGTATCCGAGGCGGCGGCGGCCAGCATCATGGGTGTGAACGAGCGCACACCGTGGACAACACCCCACAGGTTCACACCCAGCACCCACTGCCAGTCGGCCAGCGAGTTCTCCCAGATCAGGCCACCGGAGCCCACGCCAGCGTTGTTGAACACGAAGTGCGGCGCCCCGAAGCGCGCCTGCGTGGCATCGGCCAGCGCCTGCACCTGCTCGGCACTCGACACATCCACGTGCCGGGTCAGCACCTGTGCGCCCAGCGCCTGCAGGTCGCGCGCAGCCAGTTCCAGCGCGTCGGCCTGCACGTCGGCCATCACGATGTTCATGCCCAGTTGCGCCGCCAGGCGCGACGTCTCGAGCCCGAAGCCGGAGGCGGCGCCGGTGATGACCGCCGTGCGGCCCTTGAAGTCGTCCATGCCGTGGCCCTCGTCCGCGCCCAACCTCAGCCGCCGGTCACGGCCGATACACCACCGTCGATCGCCAGGATCTGGCCGGTGATGTGCTTGCCCGCGGCCGATGCGAACAACAGCGCGGCGCCCTTGAGGTCGTCGTCGTCGCCCAGTCGCTTGAGCGGCGCATGCGAGGCCAGCGTGTCCTCGCCCAGGCGGTCGAGGGTGCCGCGCGTCATCTTGCTCGGGAAGAAGCCCGGCGCAATGGCGTTGACCGTGATGCCGTGCTCGCCCCACTCGCAGGCCAAGGTGCGGGTGAAGCTGATGACCGCGCCCTTGCTCGTGTTGTAGGCGACGGTCTCCATGCCGGGCGGGTTGCCGCCCAGGCCTGCGATGCTGGCGATGTTGATGATGCGACCGCTGCGCCGCGGAATCATGCACAGCTTGCCGATGGCCTGGCTGAACACGAAGACGCTGCGGATATTGAGGTTCATCACCTTGTCCCAGGCCTCCAGCGGATGATCTTCGGCCGGCGAGCCCCAGGCGGCACCGGCGTTGTTGACCAGGATGTCGACGGCGCCCAGGCGCTCCAGGGTTTCGGCGCAGACGCGGCGCGCATCATCGGGTGAGCTGGCGTCGGCGGCGATCCATCGGGCGTCGATGCCGCGCTGGCTGAGGTGCGCCACCGACTCCTCCAGGTCGCTGGCCTTGCGCGACGTGAGCATGACCTTGGCGCCGGCTTCACCAAGGGCCTCGGCAATTTGCAGGCCCAGACCGCGCGAGCCGCCGGTGACGAGGGCAACGCGCCCGCGAAGGTCGAACAATTGCTGAACGGGGGTACTCATCGCTGTCCTTGTGGGTCTGGGTGTGTGGGAGTGTGGGGTGGAACGGGGGATTCAGAACCAGGCGTCCAGCATGGCGCGGCAGGTGTCGTTGCGCGCGGCCACCGGCGCCAGCCAGGCATCGATGCGAGGCAGTTCATACTCGTAGAAGTAGCGGCAGGCTTGCAGCTTGCCCTGAGCGAAGTCGGCGTCGCGCTGCCGCACGGCCTGCGCCGCCAGGGCCAGCTCGAGCCACATCCAGGCCAGCACCACATGGCCGAAGGCCTGCAGGTAGGGCGTGGCATTGGCCAGCGCCTCCTCGGGCACGGCAGTGGCCCAAGCCCCGCGGGTGGTCTCGGCCACGCGCTGCACCGCCGCCAGCAGCGCCTGCGCCTGCTCAGATGCGCGCGGCGTGGCCGATGCCCGTGCACGCGCGGCCGTGCCGGCGATGCGCGCAGCCAGCAGCGCAAGCCCGGCGCCGTCCTCCATCAGCACCTTGCGCCCGAGCAGATCGAGCGCCTGGATGCCGTGCGTGCCCTCGTGGATCATGTTCAAGCGGTTGTCGCGCCAGTACTGCTCCACCGGGAAGTCGCGCGTATAGCCGTAGCCGCCATGCACCTGGATGGCCAGGCTGTTGGCCTCCAGGCACCACTCGCTGGGCCAGCTCTTGGCCACCGGCGTGAGCACCTCCAGCAGCAGCGCAGCCTCGCGCGCCGCCGCGGGCGCTGCCGTGCGCTGCTCGTCGACCAGGCGGGCGCAATACAGGCCCAGCGCCAGCGCGCCTTCGACATAGGCCTTCTGCGCCAGCAGCATGCGCTTGACGTCGGCGTGCTCGATGATGGCCACCTGCGGCGCGGCGGCGTTCTTGCCGGCGCCGGTGATGGGCCGGCCCTGCGGGCGCTGGCGCGCGTAGTCCAGCGACGCCTCGTAGCCGGCCATGCCCAGCATCGCCGCTGCCAGGCCCACGGCGATGCGCGCCTCGTTCATCATGTGGAACATGCAGCGCAGGCCCTCGCCGGGCTGCCCCACGCGGTAGCCGATGGCACCGGCGCCGGCGCCGTCGAGCCCGCCGCCGCCCTGTGCCCGCACCGGGTAGCGGCCCTCGCCGAAGTTCAGCAGCGTGTTGGTGGTGCCGCGCCAGCCGCACTTGTGGTTCAGGCCCGCCAGCGCAACGTCGTTGCGCTCGCCAGTGAGTTGTCCGTCGCTGCCGACGAGCTGGCGCGGCACGATGAACAGCGAAATGCCGCGGGTGCCCGCCATCAGCTGGCTGTCGGGCCCCGGGATCTTGGCCAGGACGAGGTGGATGATGTTCTCGGTGAGCTCGTGCTCGCCGGCCGAGATCCACATCTTGCTGCCGCGCAGGCGGTAGCGCGGGCCCAGTGGGTCGTCGGCGTACCCTGCCCCGTCAGGCTCGGCGCGGGTGGTGATGTCCGACAGGCTCGATCCGGCCTGGGGTTCCGACAGGCACATCGTGCCCGAGTAACGGCCGTTGAACTCGTTGTGCGCGAACACCTGCTGCTGCAGGGCGCTGCCATGCACCATGAGCAGGTTGGCGTTGGCCGTGGTGAGCATGCCCGCACCGATGCTCACCGATGCCCGCGCGAAAAACGCATTGGCCGCGGCCTCCACGACATAGGGCAGTTGCATGCCACCGAGCGCGTAGTCTTGCGCGGCAGCGAGCATGCCGCTGTCGGCATAGGCGCGCCAGGCCTGCCGCGTGGCCTCGGGCAGCACGACGCGATCGCCCTCGAGGCGGGGTTCCTCCACGTCGACCAGGCGGTTGTACGGCGCGTACTTCTCGCGGGCGATGCGCTCGCAGGTGTCGAGCACCTGTGCGAAGGTCTCGCGGCTGTGGTCGGCGTAGCGCGGATGCTCGATGAGCCGCTGCACGTCCAGCCAGTCGTGCAGCAGGAACTCGACGGTGGCGCGCATGGCAGCGGGCGCGGCGCTCAGAGCACTTCGAAAACACCGGCAGCGCCCATGCCGCCGCCGATGCACATGGTGACGCACACGCGCTTGGCGCCGCGGCGCTTGCCCTCGATCAGCGCATGACCGGTCAGCCGCTGACCGCTGACGCCATAGGGATGGCCCAGCGCGATGGCACCGCCGTTGACGTTCAGCCGCTCCATCGGGATGCCCAGTCGGTCGGCGCAGTACAGCACCTGCACTGCGAAGGCTTCGTTGAGCTCCCACAGGTCGATGTCGCCAACGCTCAATCCCAGGCGTTGCAGCACCTTGGGCACGGCGAAGACCGGGCCGATGCCCATCTCGTCGGGCTCGCAGCCGGCAACGGCAAAGCCCAGGAACCGGCCCAGCGGCTTCACGCCCTTGCGCTCGGCGTAGGCCTCGCTGACGACGACACACGCGCCCGCGCCGTCGCTGAACTGGCTGGCATTGCCGGCGGTGACGACGCCACCGGGCAGCGCCGAGCGGATGTCCTTGATGCCCTCGTAGGTGGTGCCCGGGCGCAGGCCCTCGTCGGCGCTGACGGTGACTTCCTTGCTGCGCAGGCCCAGCACCGCGTCGGCCACGCCTGCCGTGACGGTGATCGGGGCGATCTCGTCCTTGAACCTGCCGGCCTCCTGCGCCGCGCAGGCCTTCTGCTGGCTCTGCGCACCGTAGTGGTCCATGCGCTCCTTGGCGATGCCGTAGCGCTTGGCCACCTGCTCGGCGGTCTGCAGCATGCTCCAGTAGATCTCGGGCTTGTGCTCCACCAGCCAGGGGTCTTGAAGCATGTGCTGGTTCATTTCCTGCTGCACGCAGGAGATGCTCTCCACACCGCCAGCCACGTAGACCTCGCCCTCTCCGGCCATGATGCGCTGCGACGCCATCGCGATCGTCTGCAGGCCGCTGGAACAGAAGCGGTTCACGGTGGCGCCGCTCACGGTGACGGGAAGGCCTGCACGCAGGGCGATCTGGCGCGCAATGTTGGCGCCGGTCGCACCTTCGGGATTGGCGCAACCCATCAGCACGTCCTCGACTTCCGCGGGGTCGATGCCGGCACGCGCGATGGCATGCTGCACGGCGTGCCCGCCCAGCGTAGCGCCGTGGGTCATGTTGAAGGCTCCCTTCCAGCTTTTGGCCAGCGGGGTACGGGCGGTGGACACGATGACGGCTTTGCTCATGCGGGGCTCCTGCGGAAATGGAAACGGTATTCAGCGGCTTGCGCCAGGCGCGCCGGCCGTGTGCTGCAGCAGGCGGTGATAGAAGCGCACCATCTCGGCCAGATTGGCCAGCGAAATGCGCTCGTTGGTGCCGTGAAAGCGCGAGAGGTCTTCAGGGCCGGCACGCACCGGCGAGAAGCGATAGATCTGGCGCGTGAACGGCTCGAAGTGACGCGAGTCGGTGCCGGCCAGCATCAGCCCTGGTGCCACCAAGGCACCGGGGAACACCTCGCGCACCGTGCGGTTGACGGCCTGATAGGACGGCGCCGCAGTGTCGGCCACGGCCGAAGGCTCGCCGCCTCCTGGCAGTGGCGCCACCTCGATGGCCTCGTTGGCGATGGTGCGCCGAACATGCTCGACCACGGTCTGCCGGCTGTCGCCCGGGGCCAGCCTGAAGTTCACCACGGCCTCGGCACGACCGGGCAGGACATTGTCCTTGTTGCCCGCGTTGACGATCGTCAGCGCCGTGGTGGTGCGCAGCAGCGCGTTGGTGCTGCCAGCCTGCTCGAGCTGGCGCACGAGCAAAGGACCGAACAGCCAGCGGTTGGACAGCACCACCCGCTGCAGGCCGTCCATTTCGGGTGCCAGCACGTCGAACATGTCGCCCGCGACTCCGCCGATGGACGCCGGCATGGGCTGGCTGTCCAACGCCACCAGCGCCCGGCTGATCTGCGCAATGGCCTGCTGCCCGGGCACGGCCGGAGGCAGCGACGAATGACCGGGCGGCGCCTTGGCCTGCATGCGCACCGACACATAGCCCTTCTCGGCCACGCCCACCAGCGCCGCAGGCGCCTTCAGTCCCTTGAGGATGCCCTGCGTGAGCAGCAGACCCTCGTCGATCACGTATTCGAGCTTGACGCCGCGCTGCTGCAGCAGGCGCGAGATCTGCAGGGCGCCGCGCTCGCCGCCCACTTCCTCATCCGCACCAAATACGAGGTAGACGGTGCGCCTCGGCACGAAGTCTTCGCCCAGCAGCGATTCGACCGCCTCGAGCTGGCTGATGAGGTTGGACTTGTCGTCCCAGGCACCACGGCCCCAGACATAGCCGTCCCTGATGGTGCCTGCGAAGGGCTCGGCCAGCCAGTCGCCCTCGGTGCCGGGCGCGATGGGCACCACGTCCTGGTGCGCCATCAACGCGATGGCCGGCGCCGACGCATCGGTTCCGGCCCAGGTGTAGAGCAGGCTGAGCCCGCCGATGACTTCGCGCTTGAGTTGCGCATGGACACGGGGGTAGCGCTGGCGAAGATGCGCCTGCAACGCCTCGAACTGATCGGCGTTCAGCGCGGCATCGCTGGCCGACGAGACCGTGCGGGCCCGGATCGCACGAGAGAGCGACTCGCCCACCGCTTGCGCGTCGACCTTCGGGCCCGCCACCGCGGGCACCTGCAACTGGCGCGATCCCTTGGTCAGCGTGTTGACACCGAGCACGACCACGAGCAGCACCAGCAACGCGGCACCGGCCAGCAGGACACGGCGGATCATGGCGGTGCGCCCGGTGGCCCGTCAGTTGAAGGTCTTGCCCTCGGCGGCCAGCCGCGCCAGCAGCGGTGCGGGCTGCCAGAAGCCGGCATCGTCGTGCGGGTTGGCGGCGAATCGCTTCATGGCGGCGGCCACGTTGTACAGGCCCACGGTATCGGCATAGCACAGCGGGCCGCCACGGTGCAGCGGGAAGCCGTAGCCGGTGAGGTAGACCATGTCGATGTCGCTGGCCTTGCTGGCGATGCCTTCCTCGAGGATGCGCGCCGCCTCGTTGACCAGGGAGTACACCAGCCGCTGCACGATCTCGTCGTCGCTGATCTTGCGTGGCTTGATGCCCTGCTCTTTGCGGTAGTCGGCGATCATCTGCTCGACCACTGGCGAGGCGATGGCGTCGCGCTTGCCTTCGCGGTAGTCGTACCAGCCTGCGCCCGTCTTCTGGCCGAAGCGGCCCATCTCGCACAGCAGATCGGCCGTCTTGCTGTAGCGCATGTTCGGCCGCTCTTGCGCTCTGCGCTTGCGGATGGCCCAGCCGATGTCGTTGCCCGCCAGGTCGCCCATGCGGAACGGCCCCATCGCAAAGCCGAACTTCTCGATCGCCCTGTCCACCTGGCTGGGCGTGCAGCCTTCGTCGAGCAGGTAGCCGGCCTGGCGCCCGTACTGCTCGATCATGCGGTTGCCGATGAAGCCGTCGCACACGCCCGAAACCACCGCCGTCTTCTTGATCTTCTTGGCAACGCCCATCACCGTGGCCAGCACGTCCTTGCCTGTGGCCTTGCCGCGCACCACCTCCAGCAGCTTCATGACATTGGCTGGGCTGAAAAAGTGCAGGCCCACGACGTCCTGCGGCCGCTTGGTGCACGCGGCGATCTTGTCGACGTCGAGCGTGGAGGTGTTGCTGGCCAGGATCGCGCCAGGCTTGGCGATCGCATCGAGTTGCGTGAATACCGCCTCCTTGACGCCCATCTCCTCGAACACCGCCTCGATGACGAGATCGGCGTCCTTCAAGTCGTCGTAGCGCAGCGTGGTGCCGAGCAGGGCCATGCGCTGCTCGTACTTGTCCTGCTTGAGCTTGCCCTTCTTGACCTGGGCCTCGTAGTTCTTGCGGATGGTGGCCACGCCGCGATCGAGTGCCTCCTGCTTCATCTCGAGCAGGGTGACGGGAATGCCGGCGTTCAGGAAGTTCATGGTGATGCCGCCGCCCATGGTGCCTGCGCCGATCACGCCCACCGTGCGCACCTCGCGCACCGGCGTGCCCTCGGGCACATCGGGAATCTTGCTCGCCGCGCGTTCGCCCAGGAAGGCATGGCGCAACGCCTTGCACTCGGGCGTGAGCATCAGCGCGAGGAAGATCTCGCGCTCGCCGGTCATCCCCTCGTCGAACTTGCGCTTGACCGACATCTCCACCGCATCGACGCACTTGCCCGGCGCCGGGAAGTTCTTGGACATGCCCTTGACCATGTTGCGCGCAAACTGCAGGTAGGCCTCGGCATTGGGATGCGTGACCTTCAGCTCGCGCACCAGCGGCAGCGGGCGCTGGTCGGCCACCTGCAGCGCATACGCGATGGCGCCGGCAAGCAGGTCGCCCTCGATCACCTGCTGGAACAGCTTCTGACCGGGCAGCGCGGCCAGCACGTCGCTCTTGACCGTCTCGCCGCTGACGATCATGTTGAGCGCCGTCTCCAGACCGAGCACGCGCGGCAGGCGCTGGGTGGCCCCCGCCCCGGGGATGAGGCCGAGCTTCACCTCGGGCAGCGCAATCTGCGCGCCGGGCGCGGTGACGCGGTAGTGGCAACCCAGCGCGAGCTCCAGGCCGCCGCCCATGGCCACGCTGTGCACGGCGGCCACCACCGGCTTGCTGCACAGCTCGATGGCGCGGATGACGCTCAGCAGGTTGGGCTCGGCGATCGCCCTGGGCGTGCCGAACTCGCGGATGTCCGCACCGCCCGAAAACGCCTTGCCACCCCCGGTGATGACAATGGCCCGCACCGCCGCGTCGGACTGGGCCTGCTCCAGCCCCTGGGTGATGCCCACGCGAGTGTCGTAGCCCAGGCCGTTGACCGGCGGGTTGTTCAGCGTGATGACGGCAACGCCGTCGCGAACTTCATAGCTGGCGCTCATGGGGCCCCTTTCATTGCGGTGAAAACAGCGAAACGAACGATCGTTCGATTCTAGAAAGCAACAACGGCCGGCGCCTGTCGTGGGCGTGACAGCGCACCGGCCGTTTGCGCGAGCTGCGTGCCGGGCCTACACCTCCAGCCACTCCTTGCGAATATAGGCGTTGGCCTTGAGTTCTGCAGGCGTGCCCTCGAACACGATCTGGCCATGTCCCATGACCAGGCAGCGTTCGGACACCTCCAGTGCGATGGTCAGCTT